>CALCYI010000001.1 GCA_937907605.1 uncultured Clostridia bacterium
GCGTTTTTATTCCCCCAGTAGAACTGGGGGTTTATTCTGTGCTGAAGACCAATAAAAACGGCAAGCAGATTCTTCTGCTTACCGTTTTTTATAATAGACTTTTCAGCTTTTGTGCATACTGTTCCGGCTTTTCAGCCATAACTTCTCCGTGCCCGACATTACCCCACGATATTTCTTGAAGGTTTGGAAGATATGTTTTCAGAGTGCGCATACCCTTAATCATCTGCTTTTCCTTTTCGCCGTAAAGATATGTAACTTCGCAGGCTTGTAGCTTTCTGATATTATCGGGGCGCTTATATGTCATACAGGAATATTCACTGTTATATATCGTCTGCCTGCTTGGATTATCGTGCAAATCCTTTTTGTCAAAGCAGTATCCCATCATCATTTTCATACCGCTTTTCACTAGGCAGCTGTGTCTATCATGTATCAGACAATCAAAGCCCCATGAAACCGTCCCTGCAATTGTTTTAGCAAACGGCAGGTTATCTGTGTAGCCGCTGTCAAGAATGAGCTTTTCAGCAGTAATGCCGTATCTGCACAGTAAATCAAGGGCAATAAATCCGCCCATAGACATACCGATAACGGCATAAACCTTGCCGTTATAGTTCTTGTTCAAAAATTCAGATATCTTTTTTGCCTGATTATTAATCGTGCTGAAGGTTGAAGCTTCACCGTCGTAGCCGTCAAGTGATACGGCGATTATCCTGTAATCACTTTGCATAACCTCGATCGGCACTTTAAAGGACTTCAGCACGTCGCAGCCCATTCCGTGAATATACACTACGGTTGGGCTGTTTTTATCTCCGTATTCGAAAAATCTCATAGTATATTTTATTTTGGATTTGTGTTTTTATCGCCGACAATCCAATAGTCGCATTCGCCCTCGTTTCTTGCAAGTGTGTGCTCTCTGTGAAGAACACCGTGCTGCAATCTAAACATTACCTCATCCGTTGCGCAGAGGGCAGGCATTAATTCTTCAATGCCCTCTCTTTTGCAGAATTCGCAAATCGGGCAGCGTGTGAATTTGTAATAACTGCCGTCCTTGTGAAGGTTCTCGTCAAAATGCACCACCCAGTTTACGGGATAATCGTTTTTATTCTTCTCGTACCACGCCTCATATTTTTTCATATCGCGGTACCATTTCTTTTCACCCTTTGCGGAATTGATGTCCGTCATACCGAAAAAGGTTTTCATAAGCGGTGAGGTCAGCACATCCGTCATCACTTCACTCATACCGTCGGGTGTGATTTTCTTTTCTGCGCCCAGCCACGCAGCGGCAAATACATACGCAAAATACGCATTCATCGCCATCGGATTACCCGCTCCGAGTTCGTCCGCACGTGAGAGCAAACCCTTGTACTCCTCCTTGCCGTTTTTTATTGCCATTTCAGCAAGGGTGGGCGAATACCTTTTCGCAATGCTTTTTTTAATCATTGGGCTGAATGCAGTCCAATATATACCTTTATATTTCACAAATCATCACCAAGAATATTATAATTAGCATTTGCTAACTTGTCAATGAAAATCTATTGACATTAAAGAAAAATGAGCTATAATATAATGAAGTTAGCAATTGCTAACCGGCTAAAAATACGGAGGTCGATTATGAAAGAAAATAAACCTAAAAAACAAAATGATGTTTCGTATCTTCTCAGTTATGCAGGAAATCACAAGGGACTTACCTTTCTCGGACTGTTTTTTTCAGCAGTTGCTATGATACTCGGTATGGCACCATATATTTGCATTTGGCTTGTTGTAAGAGATTTAATTGCTGTTGCACCAAACTGGTCTGAGGCGAAAAACCTTTCCGTTTGCGGCTGGCTTGCATTTGCTTTTGCGGTTGCAGGAATACTGTTTTATTTCATTGCGCTGATGTGTACGCATCTTGCAGCTTTTCGTACAGCATCAAACATCAGAAAACAAGGCGTAGCGCATCTTATGGAAACGCCGCTCGGATTTTTTGATAACAATGCATCGGGACTGCTTCGCAACCGTCTTGACGGCGGTGCAGCCGAAACGGAAACCCTGCTCGCGCATAATCTTGCAGATATAGTGGGAACTGTGGCAATGTTTATTGCGATGCTTGTGCTGATGTTCGTTTTTGATTGGCGTATGGGATGCGCCTGTCTGCTCGCGGCGGTAGTTTCAATACTTGCTATGTTTACGATGATGGGCGGAAAAAATGCAAAACTGATGATGGAATATCAGGCAGCGCAGGATGTAATGAGTAAAGCAGGCACGGAATATGTGCGGGGTATTCCCGTAGTAAAGGTCTTTCAGCAAACTGTATATTCCTTTAAAGCCTTCAAATCGGCGATTGAGGATTACAGCGAAAAAGCCGAAAAATACACGGACGGCGTTTGCCGTATGCCGCAGTCGGTTAATCTGACCTTTACCGAGGGCGCATTTGTTTTTCTTGTTCCCGTTGCACTGTTTATTGCCCCCTCCGCTATCGCGAGCGGAAGCTTTGCAAAATTTATTACTAATTTTGCCTTTTACGCTGTTTTTTCAGCAATAATTTCTACAGCACTTGCCCGTATTATGTTTGCAGCCAGCGGTATGATGCTTGCACAAACGGCGCTCGAAAGAATTGATAAGGTTATGAATGCACCGACTTTGAAAATTGCAGATAATCCGAAAGTGCCGCAGAGCAACGACGTAACCTTCAAAAACGTGACGTTTACTTATGACGGTTCCGAAACGCCTGCTCTTGAAAACATTTCATTCTCCGTTAAAGACAAGGAAACGGTAGCGCTTGTAGGGTTATCAGGCGGAGGAAAGACGACAGCGGCAAGTCTGATACCGCGCTTTTGGGACGTTTCCTCCGGCGCCGTTGAAGTGGGTGGCGTTGACGTTAGGGATATAGCACCGCAAGTACTGATGGACAGAGTGGCATTTGTTTTTCAAAATGACCGGCTGTTCAAAACGACAATTTTTGAGAACGTTCGTGCAGCGCGTCCCGAGGCTTCACGTGACGAAGTGCTTAAAGCCCTTCACGACGCTCAGTGCGACGATATCGTTGAAAATTTGCCTGACGGAATAGATACTGTTATAGGTGCTGGCGGAACATATCTTTCAGGCGGCGAACAGCAGAGAGTTGCTCTTGCTCGTGCAATACTAAAAAATGCTCCTATTATCGTTCTTGATGAGGCGACTGCTTTTGCGGATCCCGAAAATGAAGCGCTGATACAAAAAGCGCTCAGAACATTGACGAAGGACCGCACCGTTATCATGATTGCGCACAGATTGTCCACAGTTGTCGGTGCAGACAGGATTTTTGTTCTTGATGAAGGTAAGCTTATTGAAGAAGGAACGCACAACGAACTCGTCGCAGCAGGCGGCAGATATGCAAAAATGTGGGACGACTACAATAAAGCGGCTATGTGGAGAATCACGGCGGAAAAGGAGGAAGTGTAAATGTTTTCAGACAAATTCAAACGCAGATACGCCCTTACGGATAAGGGCTTGAAAAACACTAAGCAAGCAACCTTCTGGACAGTGATTGTCAATCTCGTGATGATGGGCGGTATCGGTATACTGTACTATATGATGAGCGGTTTTATGAGCACTTTTCAAAGCGGAAAAACACTTCCGAACGTTTGGCTGTTTATCGGAACGGTTGTTTTATTTCTTGTGCTTTCGCTCATTACGCATCTTGAACAGTACAAATCAACCTACGGACTTGTATATAACGAGGTCAAGGATACACGCCTTGCTCTTGCAGAGCGCCTGCGCCGTTTACCTCTCGGCTATTTCGGAAAACGCGATCTTGCAGACCTTACCGAGACCATTATGGGAGACGTAAACCGCCTTGAGCATGTGTGGTCTCATTGTCTTGGTTATCTTTACGGAGCATTTCTTTCTACGGCTATTGTTGCAGTGGGTTTGATTGTTTATGACTGGCGACTTGCTATTGCTTGCCTGTGGGGGGTACCGGTTGCATTTGCACTTCTATTCGGCAGCCGTAAGATTTCAAAAAACAATTCAGAAAAGCTTAAAGCATCTGCCGTATCCGTTTCTGACGGAATACAGGAATCTATTGAAAACATTCGTGAAATACGTGCAACGAATCAGGAAACACGTTTTCTTGAAGGCTTAAATAAAAAAATAGACGCTCATGAGAAAATGAATATCAAAAGCGAGCTTGTAGTCGGCTTGTTCGTTAATGCTGCTTCTGTTATTATGCGTCTCGGCGTGGCAACAACTATTCTTACCGGCGTTTCTCTTATTCTGTCGGGTAAAATTGATTTTATGCTTTTGTTTATGTTTTTACTCGTTATCACAAGAGTTTATGCGCCGTTTGACCAGAGTCTTGCGTTGATTGCAGAAATGTTTGTGTCTCAGGTGTCTGCCAACCGATTAAATGAAATCTATGAAACGCCCATTGCAGATGGTTCGGATACCTTTGAACCAAAAGGTCACGATATCGTTTTTGAAAATGTAAGCTTTTCATACGACGGTAAACCTGTTTTGAAGAATGTGTCTTTTACGGCAAATGAAGGCGAGGTTACTGCACTCGTAGGTCCGTCAGGCTCCGGAAAGAGCACCTGCGCAAGACTTGCGGCAAGACTTTGGGACGCCTCGCAGGGCAAAATCACCGTCGGCGGTATTGACATTTCAACCGTTGATCCGGAACTGCTTCTGAGTGATTATTCCATGGTATTTCAGGATGTTGTGTTGTTTGATGATACCGTTATGGAAAACATACGCCTTGGCAAGCGCGGTGCAACCGATGAGGAAGTTTTAGCAGCGGCAAAGGCTGCAAACTGCGACGAATTCGTTTCAAGACTTCCAAAAGGTTATGCTACGCCAATCGGTGAAAACGGTGCAAAGCTTTCGGGCGGCGAACGTCAGCGTATATCTATTGCTCGTGCGCTTTTGAAAAATGCACCTATTGTATTACTTGACGAGGCTACCGCTTCGCTTGACGTAGAAAACGAAACAAAGGTGCAGGAAGCGCTCTCTCGCTTGCTTGCAGGAAAAACCGTTCTTGTTATTGCTCATAGAATGCGCACCGTTTCGGGTGCAGACAAAATAGTCGTTCTCAAGGAAGGTGCAGTTATCGAGCAGGGTGCGCCTGAGAAATTATTGAAAAATGAGAACAGCCTGTTCAGACATATGGCGCTATTGCAATCGTCAGGCGCTAATTGGAGCATCAAAGAATAATTTTGTTAGTTGACTAAAACAAATCATTGTGCTATTCTAATATAAACTATTATTTTAGACCATTTTAGGAGGAAGCCTTATGCACGAATCAGGTGAAATGTATCTTGAAACGATTTATATTTTATCACAAAAAAGCCCTGCAGTACGCTCAATAGACGTTGCGGCGGAAATGGGCTTTTCAAAGCCGAGCGTAAGCAGAGGTATGGGCTTGCTCAAAAAAGGCGATTTTATTACGGTTGACGATAAGGGCTATATTGAACTAACTGAAACGGGTCTTGAATACGCAAAGAAGATTTATGAAAGACATACTGTTTTAACAGAACTGCTTGTCAGTTTCGGTATTGATGAGGAAACCGCCGCCGATTTCAGTCACCTTTTTTATTTCGCCGAAAATGCCTTAAAAAGCAATATTTTATTGCTAAAAATTACAAATATTATAAGTGAATTTGCTGCACAAAATAATCTTGCAAGGCAGAATTGTTTGCAGGGCGTAGCACGCTTTATGCACATAACGACGCCCTGCAAATAACAATAAGCGAGGTGTATTTCAAATGGCAAAGAACACAGTTCCTGAGGCTAAGGAGGCTCTCAACCGTTTCAAGATGGAAGCAGCTTCTGAGGTAGGTGTTAACCTTAAGCAGGGTTACAACGGTGACCTTACTTCCAAGCAGGCTGGCTCAGTAGGCGGTCAGATGGTTAAAAAGATGATTAAGGCTTATGAAGAGTCAATGAGATAAGATTTTCAGCTAATAAAAAAGGGCTTCCGTCGGGAGACGGAAGCCTCATTTTATTAATTAGTCAATTTTCGGAAGCTTTGCTGCGTATTTTGCAAGCTCCTCATCGGTGGGAATATAGTCGTCCATTTTACCGTCGTGGAACTTTTCATACGCTACCATATCGAAGTAGCCAGTACCCGTAAGACCGAATACTATGGTCTTTTCCTCGCCGGTTTCCTTGCACTTAAGCGCTTCGTCGATAGCGACACGGATTGCGTGCGAGCTCTCGGGAGCGGGAAGTATACCCTCAACCCTTGCGAACTGCTCGGCAGCCTCGAATACCTTAGTCTGCTCAACTGAAACGGCGCGCATAAGACCGTCGTCATAAAGCTGAGAGAGCACGGGGCTCATACCGTGGTATCTCAGACCGCCCGCATGGTTAGCCGACGGAATGAAATCGGAGCCGAGAGTGTACATCTTTGCAAGCGGGCACACCATACCGGTATCGCAGAAATCGTATGCGAACTTGCCCCTTGTAAAGCTCGGGCAGGAAGCGGGCTCTACCGCAACTATATCGTAATCCGCCTCACCCCTGAGTATTTCACCCATAAACGGGGAGATAAGACCGCCGAGGTTTGAGCCGCCGCCCGCGCAGCCGATAATCATATCGGGCTTAATGCCGTATTTATCAAGCGCAGCCTTGGTTTCAAGACCGATAACCGACTGATGAAGAAGTACCTGATTTAAAACCGAGCCGAGCACGTATCTGTAACCCGGGTTCTTAACTGCAGCCTCAACCGCCTCGGAGATAGCGCAGCCGAGCGAGCCTGTCGTGCCGGGGTGCTCCGCATTAATCTTCTTGCCGATTTCGGTTTCCATTGACGGAGACGGAGTTACGGAAGCGCCGTAAACTCTCATGACCTCGCGTCTGAAGGGCTTTTGCTCATAGGATACCTTAACCATATAAACCTTACAGTCAAGGCCTAAATATGAGCACGCCATTGAGAGCGCCGTGCCCCACTGACCTGCACCGGTTTCGGTGGTAACGCCCTTTAAGCCCTGCTTCTTTGCATAGTAAGCCTGTGCTATCGCGGAATTAAGCTTATGCGAACCAGAGGTGTTATTACCCTCGAACTTATAGTAAATCTTTGCGGGGGTCTGAAGCTTTTCCTCAAGGCAGTAAGCGCGTACTAGCGGAGAGGGTCTGTACATTTTATAGAAATCCCTGATTTCCTGCGGGATTTCAATATATGCGTTGTCGTTGTCAAGCTCCTGTGCAACAAGGTCCGCACAGAATACACCGCCAAGCTCCTCTGCCGTCATAGGCTGATGGGTTCCGGGGTTGAGAAGCGGAGCCGGCTTGTTCTTCATATCCGCACGAACGTTGTACCATGCCTTGGGCATCTCGTCTTCTTCTAAATAAATCTTGTAGGGAATTTTGTTTTCTGCCATAGTTTTGTCCTCCTTTTTTATTATTGGCAATTCCTGTGTATTGGGACAAATAAAAAACCTGTCCCAACAAATGCTGGGACAGGACTGAAAATCCTGTGGTGCCACCCGGCTTGACGCTTGCGCGCCCACTCAGTGCATACTGTCATATGCTGACCTTTGGTTACGGAGGGTCGTCTCCGTCTCGCATACTCGTAGCCTTTCTGCTCGCCCTCGGAAGTCCATTCAGCTGAGTCCCCTTTACCGCAATCCCACCGCCTGCGGCTCTCTTAAAAGAAGATTATCAACCTACTCACTCTTCGTCATCGGTTTAATCAATTATATTACTATTGTTCATATTTGTCAAGAGAAAATCAAAATTTAATTTCAAGAGCACAATTAAGAACATTCATAGCCGACCTTTGAAGCTCACCGAGTCTGATTCCGTCGGGCTTACCGTAGGACTTAAGAAGCGTTCCGTCGGGTTTACGCGGCGTATTAAGCTGTTCGTCCAAAGCACTCTTCCCGCCCGGCATAAGCACGTCCACCTGCGCCCTTACTCTGTACGCCTGGTCGCGCAGAAGCGGGAATTCGGGGCTTCTCTGCGGCTTCATCCACCAGTCCGTCATAATGTTGCCCTTATACCCCCACTCGCCTCTGAGAATAGTTGTACAAAGGTCGTAGTTATAGTGACCGTAAACGCCGTTGATTTTGTTATACGAGGTCATTATATTCTTAGGCTCGGCGTCCTTGATACAGATTTCAAAGCCCTTAAGGTATATTTCCCTCAGCGCTCTTTCGGAAAGGCGGGAATCGCACATAGTGCGCCTGTATTCCTGTGAATTGCAGGCAAAGTGCTTAGGACAGGCGGAAACGCCCGAGCTCTGAATACCGCGTACCGCCGCAGCTCCGATTTTGCCGGTAAGGAACGTGTCCTCGCTGTAATATTCAAAATTCCTTCCGCAAAGCGGATTGCGGTGAATATTCATCCCGGGAGCAAGCAGAACGTCGGTTCCTCTCTCCTTCATCTCGCCTGAAACCGCCGTATACAGCTCCTCAACGAGCGCCGTATCAAAGGTGCAGGCGAGCAGGGTTCCGTTAGGGATAAGAGAGCAGGAGGCCTTAAGTCTTATGCCCGAGGGACCGTCAGTCGTGATAATCGGCGGTACGCCCTTATCCCTCAGCGACTCAAGCACGCCGCAGAAGGCTCCCGCGTTGCCCGCTGCGCCGAGCTTACTGTCCATTCTGTAATCGCCGCGCGTAATCGCCTCAAGCTCTACGAGGCTGAGCTGCGCCGTAAATTCCTCAAGCGTTGCCCTGCCCTCTTTAACGTCAATAAGCTTTATACCTCTGTCTCCCGTATATGTAATATCCTTCGGTAGATTGTTAATAATCCTTACGCCGAGGTCGTATTTCTGTACGGTCGCGTTTCTTATTTTTTCTACGATTTTTCCGTTTACCTCGTTTGCGCAGATAATCTCAAAGGTGTTCTGCGGAGCAGCCGCCTGTTTACACTCAAGGTAAACCTCGTCGTTTTCCTGATAATATGAGAATATTTCCTTACAGTCGCGCACGTTGCTGCCGAGGTAAAGCTCATAATCGCCCTTCTCCATAACGTAGCAGAATTTCTTACCCGTAATGCCGCAGTCGTCGTAGGAAGAAAGCTGATAAAGGTCAATATTAACGTATAGTCTTTCGCTCTCACCCGACGCGAGAAGCTTCGTCTTTGCAAAGCCCGCAAGCTCCCTCGCGGGATTGCCGAGCTTACCGCAGGACTTTTTAAGATAAACCTGAACGACCTCTTTAGACGGATAATTACCCGTATTCTTTACGGTGACGCCGACGGTAAAGCCGCAGTCCGTTGCTTTTACGTTCACCCTATGATATTTAAACTCGCTGTACGAAAGACCGAAGCCGAAGGGATACATTACCTCCTCTGGCTTAAAGGTTTCAAAATAGCGGTAGCCTACGTAAATATCCTCGGCATAGTAGTTATAATCCTTACCGCCGAAATTAGCCGACGAGGGATACGAATCATAGCTTTTTGCGATTGTGTCGGTCAGCCTTCCGCACGGAGATACCTTACCAGAAAGCAAATCCGCTACGGCGTTTCCGCTCTCCATTCCGCCCTGCCATACGTACATTACGGCGCTTATTCTGTCGCCAAATTCAAGAGTCCACGACATATCCATAATACAGCCGACGTTCATTAGTACAATGACTTTATCAAAGAATTTAGTAGTAAGATAAAGCATTTTCATTTCGTCGTCGGTAAGATAATAGCTGCCCTTAGTGAGCTTACAGTCCCTGTCCTCGCCCGAGGAACGACCGATAGTTACAACGGCTGCGTCGCTGACCTGCGCGGCACGGCTTACGAGCTTATCCGTAAGCGGCATATCGGGATAAAAGAACGGCCATTTCCCCCACACGCCGTGATTAATCGGATGCTCTGCGCTCCAGCTCTTATATATTTTGGCAAGCTCCTCATTAAGCTCTAAATCCTCGCATTTCCTGATACCGTCGGCAAGGCTTACCTCATAGGGACGGTTAACGTCGCCGCCCGAGCCGTAGCCGACGTAAAACCACTCCTCGCTCACACGGGAGAAAAGCGAAAGCTTAGTCCCCTTGCTGAGCGGAAGCACACCGTCATTCTTAAGAAGAACCGCGCCTTCCGCCGCTGCTCTCCTTGAAAGCTCCGGAATACCGGGGGTAATCACCTTAGGTACACCTGCTCTGTCTAGTTCAGCCTGAGCAACGCTGCTGATATTATTGACTATATCCGTCATTATGTTATTAGCTCTTTCCTTTAATGTCATATTAATCACCCTTGGTTTATTATAGCACAGATAGAAGAATATGTAAATCTTAAGTAAAAATATAAAATACTTGATTTTTATTATATTTTATATTATTATATTTTTTGCTGACAAATTATTGAAGGAGGGAAAGACGCGTGAAGGCGGTAATCATCGGCGGCGGCGCAAGCGGCATTGCGTGCGCGATAAGATTAAAACAGAATATCCCCGACTGCGACGTTACCGTTATCGAGCATCTTGACTCTCCGTGCAAGAAGCTTTTTGCAACGGGCAACGGGCGCTGTAACATCACTAACGTTAACGCCGACAACTTTGAAATTACAAAGGGCTTTTTCACCTCCCTCGGTCTCGTTCTGCGCGAGAGCAACGAGGGCAGAATGTACCCGTATTCAAACCAGGCGCTTACAATAGTTAATCTGCTCAGCACTTACTGCGAAAAGCTGAAAATAAAAATCATCACTGAATGCAACGCATATAAAATTGAAAAGCACGACAGTCAGTTTAATATCTTCACGTCAAAGGGTATTATCTACTCCGACGTGCTGATACTCGCGACGGGCGGTATGGCGCAGAAGGCGCTCGGCTCCGACGGCTCGGGCTATGAGCTTGTAAAATCAATGGGACACAGCGTAACCGAGCTTACGCCTTCCCTCGTTCAGCTTACCTCCTCAAGCAAGAACTGCAGAGCGCTCAAGGGAATACGCACCAAGTGCACTGTAACTATAGAAACCAACGGCGAAAACATAGCGAGCGAGTTCGGCGAGCTGCTCTTCACGGATTACGGTATTTCGGGCATAGTTACCATGGACCTTTCGAAATACGTAAACGACGCAAGGCTCAAAAGCAGGCAGGACAAAACCGTAGCTGTAGTCGACTTCGTTCCTGATATGAGCGTAGAGGAGCTATCTGCTCATATGGAGGAGTTCGGCACGCTTGAGGGACTGCTTCCGCACAAGCTTTGTAAAATCCTTGATAAGCAGTCCGACGGCGACACTTCAAAAATACCGCAGTACGCTAAAAGCTGGCGTATTATCATAACGGGTACAAAGGGCTTTGACTTTGCGCAGATTACGAACGGCGGCGTTCCGAACAGCGAGCTTAAGGATAATAACGAGTCCGCGCTTTGCGACGATTTATACATAATCGGCGAGCTCACCGATAACCAGTACCGCTGCGGCGGCTTCAACCTTGACTACGCCTTTTCAAGCGGCGTTAAGGCGGCAGACAGAATTGCTCAAAAAGAGATAGAAAAAAATGATAAGAATTAACGAAATAAAGCTTTCGCTTGACGAGGAGGAAGAGCTCCTCTCGGCGAAAGCTTCAAAAATACTTAAGATAAACAGCAAATACATAAAGAGCCTTTCGATTTACAAAAAGAGCATCGACGCAAGGAATAAGGACAACGTCCACTTTACTTACAGCGTCGACGTTGAAATCTCGCTTGACGAGGAGCAGATTGTAAGAAAACGTAAATCGAACAAGGTCAGTATCGTTACACCCACGGCGTACGAGCGCCCCGTCTGCAGCCGCAGCAGTAGCTTCAGACCCGTAATAGTGGGCTTCGGTCCCGCGGGTATGCTTGCGGGAATAGTGCTTGCAGAGGCGGGACTGCGCCCGATTATCTTAGAGCGCGGCAAGGGCATCGACGAAAGGCAGCGCGACGTAAACGAATTCTGGACCAAGGCGAAGCTTAACGAGGAGAGCAACGTACAGTTCGGCGAGGGTGGCGCGGGCACCTTCTCTGACGGAAAGCTCACTACGGGTATTAAAAGCCCGTTTATCCGCAAGGTGCTTGAGGAGCTCTACGAGGCGGGCGCGCCCGAGGAAATACTCTACTCCTCAAAGCCGCATATCGGCACGGACAGACTTGCAGTAGTAGTTAAAAACATACGCAAAAAGATTGAGCGCCTCGGCGGCGAGGTAAGGCTTGAGAGCAGACTCGACAAGCTTATAGTCGCTAACGGCTTCGTGCACGGCGTAAGCTATACTTATTGCGGCAAAAACTATGACCTCGAGACTGACAGCGTGATTATGGCAATCGGCCACAGCGCGAGGGATACGGTTGAAATGCTCTTTAAGGCGGGCGTTGAGATAATCCAGAAGCCGTTTTCCGTAGGCGCGAGGATAGAGCACCCTCAGAGCCTTATAAATAAGGCGCAGTATGGGGATTTTGCGGGGCATAAAAAGCTCGGCGCTGCGGACTACAAGCTTTCGTGTCACGGACTGCACGAGAGAGGGGCGTACACCTTCTGCATGTGCCCGGGCGGAACGGTGGTTGCCGCGGCAAGCGAAAAGGAGGGCGTTATCGTAAACGGTATGAGCTCGCTTGCGCGCGACGGCGAAAACGCGAACTCGGCGCTTTTAGTCGGTATCGAGCCCAAGGATTTTCCGAGCGAGCACCCGCTTGCGGGAATATACTATCAGCGTGAAATTGAGCACAGGGCTTATGAGCTTGCGGGCGGTAATTATAAAGCTCCCGCGCAGCTTGTCGGCGATTTCCTGCAAGGTAAGGAGTCAAAGGAGCTCGGCGACGTTGAGCCTACCTATCCGCTCGGCGTAACGCTTACAAGTCTTGATTACTGCCTTCCCGAAAAAGTATCACACACGATGAAGGACGCGATAGTAAAAATGGACGAAAAGCTAAGCGGCTTTAAGCTTTACGACGCAGTGCTCACAGCGCCCGAGACGAGAAGCTCAAGCAGCGTAAGAATACTGAGAGATGAGTTTTTACAGTGTAACATACGCGGAGTTTATCCCTGCGGAGAGGGCGCGGGCTACGCGGGCGGTATAGTATCGGCGGCGTGCGACGGAATTAAATGCGCCCACGCAGTATTAACAGACGAGCATTAAAAAAGCAGGTCAAACGACCTGCTTTTAATTTATTCGGTTTCTTTCTTACCGAGCTTAATCAGCTTAACAATTACGGAGCTGAGCACGAGGTTTACGGCGAGCTCAAAAATGAAGTTCAGTCCGACAAGACCTACAATCATAAACTTACCCGCATTTTCCATACCTGCCGCAGCAGCCCATTCGTTAATGGTAGGCATAAAGAAGATTACACATCCGACAAGGAAGCTTCCCGTATTTACTACGGGTGCCGTAATCGCAGAGCAGATTGCAGCGCCGAGCACGCTCTTCTTTTCAATCAGCTTATAAACAGCGCCAGCCGCAAGACCTGCAAGCACGCCCTTTAAGATAACGGTAATAACCGTACCCACGGGGTTTACCGCAAGAAACGGAGCTGCGTCGCCCGAGGCGAGAACAGTAACGCCGAACGCAAGACCGAGCCATGCTCCCGCGCCGATTCCGTAGAGCGCCGCGCCGACAACAATCGGTATAAGCACGAGGGATACGGAAAAGGTTCCGAACTTAATGAAGCTGCCGAGAAGCTGAAGAACTACTACAATAGCGGTAAAAATACCTACTCCGACAATTTTGTTCGTTTTATTATTCATATTCAGTTTCCTTTCTGCTACCGTTCCCAAGGCAGAAAACCGTTGCCCGAGAAATAAAGTTTTTTCTCACGGGATACAGTGCAAGGTTATTATACTATAAATTTTTTTAATGTCAATATTTTACTTTTATATTTATTTATGCTATGATAGCTTTGGTGATACAATGATAATAGGAAATCTTGAATTTAAGCACATTGCTTTTCTTGCGCCGATGGCGGGGATTGCGGACAGGGCCTTCCGCGAGCTTTGCGTTCAGCACGGCGCGGCGTATACCGTAACAGAAATGGTATCCTCCAAGGGCTTGACCCTCGGCGACAGGAAAAGCGGCGAGCTTTTAAGGATAGGGAGCGAGCGCCCCTGCGGCGCGCAGATTTTCGGCGACAGTCCCGAGATTATGGCGCAGGCGGCGGTTAAATGCCTCGAATACAAGCCCGATATAATTGATATAAATATGGGCTGTCCCGCGCCGAAGGTCGCTATGAGCGGCGGCGGAGCAAGCCTGCTGAAAAATCTCCCCCTCGCCTACGAAATAACGAAGGCGGTGTGCGAGGCGGTGGATATTCCCGTTACCGTAAAAATGCGCAAGGGCTGGGACTCCGATAATATTGTAGCCCCCGAGCTTGCCGAGCTATGCGAAAGGGCGGGAGCTTCTGCAATAGCTATTCACGGCAGGACGCGACAGGAAATGTATTCGGGCAAGGTGGACCTTGAAATAATAAAAGAGGTTAAAAACGCCGTCGGAATACCCGTTATAGCTAACGGCGACGTAACCGACGAGCAAAGCGCGGCGCTGATGCTTGAAAAAACAGGCTGCGACGCAATTATGATAGGAAGGGGCGCGCTCGGCAATCCGTGGATTTTTGAGAGAATTAACGCCTACCTCGACGAGTGCAGAGTTCTGCCCGAGCCGACGGTAACGCAGAAAATGACGACAATGCTCAGACATATCGAAAAGATTATCGAATACAAGGGCGAATATACCGCTATGCGTGAAGCACGGCACCACGCGGGCTATTACACAAAAGGTATGCGCGGCGGCGCGGCGCTCAGGCACGAGATATGCACATACGAGCATTTTGAGCAGCTCCGGGAGCTGGCATACAGAGTTTGCAAGGAGTACGAATAAAGTTGGAACACTCACTTAATATAGTACTGATTGAGCCCGAAATTCCGCAGAACACGGGCAACATTGCACGAACCTGCGCGGCAACGGGCGCAAGGCTTCACCTCGTGGGACCGATGGGCTTTCACATTACCGACAAGCAGGTAAAGCGCGCAGGGCTTGACTACTGGGACAAGCTCGATATCACCTACTATGACAGCACGAAGGAATTTTTTGAAAAGAACACGGGCGGCGAGTTCTTCTACTTCACCACCAAGGCGGAGCAGACGCACTCCGACGTGAGTTACCCCGACGGCTGCTTCCTCGTTTTCGGCAAGGAAACCAAGGGGCTACCCGAGGAGCTTTTAAAGGCAAATCACGACCGCTGCGTAAGACTTCCGATGAGGGGAATTATACGCTCTCTCAACCTTTCAAATTCCGTAGCGGTAGGCGTATACGAGGTACTGAGGCAGTGGGATTACCCCGAGCTTACGTTAAAAGGTCAACTTCATAATCTTAAATGGTAGGAGGCTACTATGGAAAGAGATACTAAAAGAGGGTTACTTATAGTAATAATCGTTCTGCTTGCGATAATTGCAATCGCACTTTCGGGCATATTCGGTCTTATGCTCTTCAGGCAGAGCAATATCGGGATTAACCTCGGTATTGACGAGCAGTATCCGACGGTTATGACGAGGAATGAGGAGAGCAAATACGAAGCGTATTTTATAGAGCTTAACGCGGGCGCGGTTGAAATTACGAACAGCGAGGACGGTAAGCTTCACTACTCCATTCAGGCTGACGAGAAAAAGCTCAGCGTAAGCGAAAAGGACGGCGCGCTCATAATAATCGACAAGTCAAAGAGCGTAAGCAGAATGAAAACGAATAAAACCTCGCGCATAAGGCTTGCCGTTCCGTCGGACTTCGGCGGAAGCTTCAATATCAAATCCGACGCGGGCAATATCACGCTTGAAAACTTCCCCGAGGCAACACTCAACGCCGAAGCAGACGCGGGCGAAATCAAGGTAAGCGAAATTAAAAATATCAAGGCTGACTGCGACGCGGGTAATATTAAAATAGACAAAATAAATAACCGCGCAGACATCTCCGCCGACGCGGGTAATATCAACATAGGTACTGCCGACATTAAGGAGAATTCAAAGCTTGAATGTGATTTCGGCAACATTACCGTTTATGAAATCAGCGAGGTTAAGGTGAATGCAAAATGCGACCTCGGAAAATGTACGGTAAACAAGAGCGTTGATGATTCACAAATAATACTTGAAGTGAACGCCGACTGCGGAAATATTGATATAAACTAAAAAAGTGCAGTGATTTTCACTGCACCTTTTAATATCTCGCCTTGCGAAACATATTGTTGATTTCTCTGCAAAGCGCGGGGTATTTATTAAGGTTAATATCCTCAGAAAGCATCTTCTTCGCGCATTTCTGGCACTCCTTAAGAGTTTCCATATCCTCGAGCATATCGGCTATCGCAAGGTCGGGCAGACCGTGCTGGCGCTTGCCGAAAAAGTCGCCAGGTCCCCTCGTCTTAAGGTCGTAGTCAGCAATCTTAAAGCCGTCAGAGGTCTGTTTCATAACCTGCAGCCTCTCCTTTGAGGAGTCGCTATTATTATCGGACACGAGAATACAGTAGGATTTTTCGCTTCCCCTGCCCACTCTTCCGCGGAGCTGATGAAGCTGGGAAAGACCGAAGCGGTCAGCGTTTTCAATAAGCATAACCGTTGCATTCTGTACGTCGACTCCAACCTCAACGACCGTCGTTGAAACGAGTATCTGTACGTCGCCGCGGGCAAAAGCGTTCATTACATTGTCCTTATCCTTTGGCTTTATCTTACCGTGGAGAAGTCCTAAGTTGTAGCCCTTGAAAACCTCAGTTGAAAGCTGCTCGGCATACTCCTTAGCGGAGATTAAATCGCTCTCGCCCTCGTCAACAAGCGGACATACGATATATGCCTGACGTCCTGAATCGACCTCCTTTTTAATGAAATTATAAATCCTTTCGTGGTAGGAGGTGTCAACGACATCTGTTCTGATTTTCTGACGTCCCGCGGGAAGCTCATCAAGCACGCTAATATCAAGGTCGCCGTAGATAATTAACCCGAGCGTCCTCGGTATCGGGGTTGCGCTCATAACGAGTGTATGAGGATTGTCGCCCTTCATAGCAAGGGTTGCCCTCTGCTCCACACCGAAGCGGTGCTGCTCGTCGGTTACGACAAGCGCAAGACTCTTAAACTCAACGTCGTTTTGTATCAGCGCGTGAGTACCGATAATAATATCAATTTCACCGTCCATAAGGGCGGCTTTTATTTCCTTCTTTTCCTTGGGCTTGGTCGAGCCCGTAAGAAGCGCAAGCCTTAGAGGCGTGCCCTCAAAGAGCTTTGCAAGCGACTCATAGTGCTGAGCGGCAAGAATTTCCGTCGGTGCCATCATAGCCGCCTGATAGCCGCCCTTAACCGCAGAGTACATAACCGCGGCGGCAACGGCGGTCTTGCCCGAGCCTACGTCGCCCTGAATAAGTCTGTTCATAACCCGCTCGCTTCTCATATCCTTAAGGCAGTCATTAACCGCCCTTTTCTGCGCTCCCGTGGGTTCAAACGGAAGGAGCGAATAGAAGTCGCCGGAAAAGTCCGTTTTCAGTCTGAGAGTGTTTTTTACGGTCTTTTTGTCCTTGAGCTTAAGCAGCCCGAGCTGGAGGGTCAGCAGCTCCTCAAAAATAAGGCGTTTTCTCGCAATCGCGATATTCCTTTCGCTGTCGGGGAAATGGATCTGCCTTACCGCGAAATCAAGCGAGCACAAATCGTATTCGCTTTTTAGCTCGTCGCTGAGCGTATCCTCAATATGCTCAAGCTTATCAAGCGCCGTCTTTACGGTCTTTGCTATCGCCTTTGAGTTCAGCTTATCAGTTGCGGGGTATATCGGGTGAATCCCAACCGCGCTGTCGTCCTTTTCAATCTGAGGCGAGCTCATAGAGGTCTGCGTAAAGCTCTTTTCAAGCTTTCCGTAAAGTATATAATCGTCAAAGGTCCTCAGCGCTTTTGCAAGGTATTTATTATTAAAAATCGTAACGTGAATAACGCTCTCGCCGTCGGAGAAATTACACTTATAAAGGGTTAAGCCCTTGCGTATCATAGCCTCCTTAACGGGCGTAATCATAGTAGCCTTAATCGTTACGGTGTCGCCGTTTTCACATTCCTTTACGGTTGCGGTTTTGCTCCAGTCCTGATACTTACGGGGATAGTAACGCAGTAAATCCTCCACGGTGAAAATGCCCAGCTTGTTGAAAAGCTGAGCTCTTTTTTCGCCTACGCCCTTAATATACTGAATATTGTAATCCTCAAAACCGTTCATTTTTTAACCGTAATACCATTCCTCAATATTTGAAAAGTAGTTTCCGTCGTAGCCCTGAATATCGCCCTTAAGCGACTTTGAATAGCATATCATGCCCTGTCTGTACAAAACGGGAATGAACGGAAGCTCCTGTGAAAAGTCAATAATGAACTTACCTATCTCACTCTTTCCCTCAAGGTATTCATTGTACGATTTTGCCGTGTCCTCGTTTTCAAGGTCAATTCCGTAGGAGGTTGCCCCGTCCTTTTCAAAAAAGCTCTGTAGTCCCAAATCGGACGGAAGCTTGGTTTCGCCTATATAAAGGTCGAAATTACCGTTTCTGACCTTGCTGAGATATGCACTTCTTTTTTCAATAGAAAGCTTAACCTTAAAGCCGACGGACTCAAGCTGCTGCTTAACGAGCTGAGCCGCAGCCCTTGAGCCCTCGCGGTTACTGCACAAAAGGCTTAGCTCAAGCTTTTTATCCTTGCCGAGCTTTGCGGAGGCAATCGCCTGCTTCGCCGAGGCAGAGTCGGAACTCGGCGAGAACATAACCGTTTCCTTGGCGATAGCCGAGGCGGGATTAAAAATCGAGAGCGCGCTTTTTCCGTAGCCCCTGTAAGCGCCCTTTACTATCGCGTCGCGGTCAAGAGCATAGTTAATAGCCCTGCGGATATTATAGTTTGCGGTAATTCCGCTCTTGCCGTAAATTCCGATATATATAAGATTGTTAAGATTAACCGTTTTCTGAGAGGTTTTAATCTTTGCCTTGCTGCCCTCAGCCATATCGCGATATGCGTAGCTAATATTGCCTATATTAATCGCGTTTACTATAGATTCCTCGGTTGTAATATTCACAAGGCTAATTTTTATGATATTCGGCGTAAAGCCCGTCTTTTTATCATTAACAACAAGGGCAATAGTTCCGTCGCTGTTAACAAACTTATATCTGCCCGTGCCCGCTCTGAAGCCGTCGTCGTTGTCCTTTGCCCTCGCTACAGCAAAGGTAAGGAGCTTATGCGCGTTCGGGTTAGGGCTCTTAAGCTTAAATATGATTACCTTGTCACTCTCAGCCTTTGCGCTTTTGAAATTGCTGAGCGTACTTTCCCAGTGCGGAGAGTCCTTAGCCTGCTTAAAGGAATACTCAACGTTTTCGGCGGTGAGGAGCGTACCGTCGGAAAAATGCACTCCGCCCTTCAATTCAACGCTGAGAGTCTTATTATCGGGATAGGAATACCTTTCAGCAAGCTGAGGCTGAGCCTCATAGCTTTCGTCAACGTAGAATAGCGACTCATACACGAGGCTTTCGACAACCTGATTGTTAAGCGTACTTGATTCAAAGGGGTTCAGAGAATCGGACTTGGAA
The DNA here is from genome assembly GCA_937907605.1 of uncultured Clostridia bacterium. Classification (GTDB taxonomy): domain Bacteria; phylum Bacillota; class Clostridia; order Oscillospirales; family Acutalibacteraceae; genus Eubacterium_R. Next base: position 19,404 of record CALCYI010000001.1, read on the forward strand.
TAGCTTAAGCGGAAGCTTGAGGTATCAATCTTTGATTCAATTGTGGTCTGAACTTCGTTTTGCGTGGGCGTTTCGTTTCCGCCTGCGCCGCCCTTACACGCCACAAGGCTTATAAGCAGCACTAAGCACAGCAAAACCGAAAGGTATTTTTTCATACTCTGAACCTTTCCACACGAATAGTCTTTCCCGTTTTATTGTCAACCTCAAAGAAGCAGCCCTCGAGCGTACACGGACCATCGGGGTTTGAAAAGCGCACGGGGAGATTGGTTTTCATCTTCCTTATCGCCTTTTCGGGCTCAATACCGAGAACGGAATAATACGGACCCGTCATACCGAGATCCGTAATATAGCCGAGACCGTTAGGGTAAATCTGCTCGTCCGAGGTCTGAACATGGGTATGGGTACCGAAAAGCACCGAAGCCCTACCGTCGATATAAAAGCCCATAGCGCGCTTTTCGCTGCTCGCCTCGGCGTGAAAGTCGACTATAATTATCGTCGCGCCCTGTTCCCTTGCTTTTTCTATCTCTTCGTCAATACAGTCAAACGGATTATAGATATTATCAAGGTATACCGCGCCCTGAAGATTAATTACGGCGACCTTAACATAACCCTTATCGAGTATTACGCTGCCTCTGCCGGGAGCTGAGGGGTGGTAATTCGCGGGTCTGATAATAAACTCGTTTTCGTCAAGATAGTCCGAAATCTCATGCCTTTTAAGCGCGTGGTTTCCGAGGGTTATAACGTCAACGCCCGCCTCGAAAATCGCCCTCGCGCTCTGAGGAAGAATACCGTTACCGATTGCAGAATTTTCGCCGTTTGCGATAACAATATCGGGCTTGTATTCTCTTTTTAATTTATACAGCGTATCCCTGAGGTAATCGCAGCCCTGACGGGATACGATATCACCTATCGCAAGTATTCTCATTAAAAATACTTCTCTTTCTATTCAAATAGGCGCGAGCTAACGAATCTGAAACGCTTAAAATGCGCTATTTAAGCGACCTTTGGCGTTTTCGATTTTGCTTGGCATCAGCCAAGCTGCTATCTCAAGCCACCAAATCTCATCTTAACTAAGCGCATTTTAAGTGCTTTGCAGTTTTAATTAAGCTGATTTGGTCTTAGATGCGGCAAAAAACGCAGGAATACTTTGTGTATTCCGAGTATTTTTAACAATATATAAGGGCAAATCAGCTAATGATAACCGTTCCAGATTCGTTAGCTCGCGCCTAACCTGCATCTTACGATGCAGGCAATTATTTTTAGTATGTAATGCAGTCGGTCGTAATATACTGAGTTCCGAGGTCGTACATAAGCTTTACGGTTTCAAAGTCCTTTGCCGACCAGCAAGCCGTATGGAGCCCTGCGTCAAGCGCTTTTTTAATCATTACGCCGTCACGGTTTTTCTCATCGTCGCAGTCGTAGCTGATACCGCTGTTTTCAAGCGTCCTCGCCTTTTCAATATCCTCGTCCTTAATATCCTCAACAAGAAGGAATACCATATAGTCGGATATCTTCCTGATTTCAACGATATCCTCAAAATCGAAGGCGATAAAGCTTGCGTCTACGTTGTACTTCTTAAGCATTTCAACGATTTCGCCGTAATGATTCCTGTTACGGTTGTACTTAAGCTCGATTACCGCGTGCATACCGTACTCGGCGCACTTTTTGATGTAATCCTCAAGCGTACAAATCTTAAGGTCAGGATACTTGTCAACATTGTGACCGAAGTCAACGGTAGCCTTAAGAAGCGTATCGTAGCTTGAGAACTCGATAACATAATTCTTATCCATTACTCTTGTCGTAACGGGGTCGTGGTGAACTACCCATACGCCGTCAGCGGTTCTGTACGTGTCGCACTCTGCGCCCCAGAAGCCTGCTTTTCCCGCTTCCTCGTATGCGGGAAGAGTGTTTTCGGGAGCAACGGCTCTGAAGCCCCTGTGAGCCGTTAGCTTTAAATCCTCCTTGCCCTCAAGCTCTGTACCCTTAACTGAGCCTACGGTATACGGGGCAAGCTTACAGTAATTTTTAAACCAGATTGCCTTTTTTGCTACAAAATACGAGCCTGCTGCCGCAGCGGCGCAGAAGGTTCCTGCAATAATTTTTGATGCTAATGACATTGTTTAGTCCTCCGATGTATTATCTTCGTTTATATTATTGAATTTAATTCTCTGAGGCTTAATTTCCTCAAAAATATTTTCATAGTTCCAGCGGCCGTTAACGCCCTTTGCCCTCGCGCCGATAAGAAAATGAAGCTTTGCAATTCCAAAATCAATGCTTTTGTCGGAATACGGCTCCTCCACGCGAGCGCTTAGTATTCCCTTTTCGTATCGGAACTTAACGGGTCTGCGGTTAACAGCGGACGGCGCCATTTCAACAAGCTTCATACCGTAGGCATACGCCTCTGGCAGTTTTTCATCGCACGCTTCGAACATATCCTGATAGCTCTTGTTCTTTTTATGCGTTGCGTTATACATCGTTTTTTCAATAGTGCTGAGCTTCTCCTTTGGATAGCCGACCGTTATTACGCAGAACAGGCGCTCGTCCTTCGGAATGTCAGCCATTTCGTACGCCTTATTCTCGTTATAAGTACCCGCTACCCAGCACGTGCCGAGCCCGTGATACACGCACTGGAGCATTATGCTCTCGCCGAGGTAGCCGCAGTCCTCCCTCGCCTTTTGGGTATCCTTTCCGCATACGGCAATCATTGAGAACTTTCCGCTGAAAATTCTGAAGGCAGGGGTTGCGTCGTCAATGAATATGAAGTGAACGCCCTCGGTTTCGTTAACTGCGTCAACCATTTCTCGTATTACGTTTTTAATATCCTCGCCGAGCGGCCTTGAAAGGTACGCCCTTCTCGAGCGCCGCAGCTCTATCGCTCTGATATATTCCTCGTTCGTCATAGTTCAGCCTCAATAAAAAATGATTACCATATGGCAGAGCAAGATGAATCCGAATCGCCTAAAACGCGGTTCTTAAGCGAACTTTGACGTTTTCGTTCTTGCTTTGCGCCAGCAAAGCTGCGACCTCAAAAGCCAAATTTCATCTTGACTCCCTGTGTTTTAGGTGCAAGGCAGTTTAAAATGAGCTGATTTGGTTTAGGTCAAGGCAAAAAGCACAGGAATACTTTGTGTATTCCGAGCATTTTTAACGCAGAGATAAGGCAAATCAGCCATTTTAAACCGGTTTTGGATTCATTTTACTCTGCCTAATCATTATAACATTATTAATAGTCAAATTCAATATTATACTTTCTAATCCATACATAAATTTGAAGAATATACGCGAGAACCTGCGGAGCTCGCATGAGCTGACCGTACCACGGCTCCTTAAGCGAATCGGGATTATCCATAAGCGCCCTTACGGCTTCAATATTCAGCATTTCGTAGAGCGGGCACTGCTTATCGTTAATAACATAATCAACCATTTTCTTAACCTCGCTGAGATATACGGGGTTAAAGGTCTTGGGATACGGGCTTTTCTTACGCCACGTGATAATTTCGGGAAGCTCGTTTTCAAACGCCTTTCTGAGAATTCCCTTTTCCCTGCCCTCATATGCCTTAATCTTCCATGGCATATTATAAGCATACTCAACTATTCTCCAATCGCAAAACGGGACTCTCACCTCAAGCGAGGACTCCATACTCATTACGTCCTTGCGAACGAGCAAGGTCTGCATAAACCAGTCCATATTGAGTATAAACATTTCCCTCATTCGCCTTTCAAGTTTCGAATCCGTGCTCAGATAATCCGTTTTTGCAACAGTATCAAGATACGCGCTGTGTGCGTATTCCTCACCCTCGGGAAGAAAGCCGTCCCTGAGGATACCGCGCCTTACGTCAACCGTTCTCGACCACGGGAACGTCTCCTCAAAAAGCACCTCGGTTCTGTGGTACCACGGGTACCCGCCGAAGATTTCATCAGCACACTCACCCGACAGACACACGGTATAATTTCTCTTAACCTCCTTGCAGAATAAAAGAAGTGAGGAATCAACATCGGTAAAGCCGGGGGCGTTCCTTGCAATCGCAGCGTCAATCAGCGCCTCGGCAACAGCCTTATTGTTCAGCACAACGTTATGATGCCGTGAGCCGATATAATCCGAAATCAGATTTATATAATCCGAGTCCTTATTGGGCTGAAAGAGGCTGCTTTTAAAGTATTTGTCGTTGTCGTCATAATCGACGGAATAAGTACTGAGCACTTCCCCGCGCTCCCTGTACTCGTCGGAAGCAACCTTTGAAATTATCGAGGAGTCAAGCCCGCCGCTTAAAAAGGTACACAGCGGCACATCGGACACGAGCTGCCTTTTTATAGCGTCGGTAACGAGAAAATGCGTATGCTCCTGCGCTTCAAGCTCGCTTTCAAAGGACTCCTCAGCCCGGAGCTTCCAGTACTCCTTTGTTTCAGGCTTTCCGTCTTCATATGTCATATACACCGCAGGCGGAAGCTCCCTAATATCCCTGAATACAGTCTTTCCTATTGTTTTCGCGGGACCGAGCATAAATATTTCGTTCAGCCCCTCCCTGCTGCACACTCTCTCAACACCGGGAACATATAAAAGGCTCTCCATACGCGAAGCAAATGCAAAGATACCGTTTTTCTGAGTATAGTAAAGCGGCTTTACGCCAATCCTGTCGCGGCACAAAAACAGTCCGTTATCCTCCTCGTTATAGACGGCGTATGCGTAAATACCGTTAAACTTCTCAGCGCTCTTTTCCTTCCACTTATCATACGCTTTAAGCACAACCTCAGTGTCGCAGTCGGTATCAAAAGTATATCCGCAGCCCTTAAGTTCGTTTCTTATTTCATCTGTATTATAAAGCTCTCCGTTATAAACAATAATATACTTGCCGAAGCGCATCGGCTGCGCCCCGTTTTCTACGTCAATTACCGAAAGACGTCTGTGTATAAGCGAAACATTGCTTTTTGTATACTCCCCGAAGGCGTCGGGTCCTCTCATTCTAAGCGAACGCGAAATATTCCAGATAGCCTCTTTTTCGCCTCTCAGGTCAATACTGCTGCTGAGTATTCCTGCAATTCCGCACATAGTATTATCCTTATTCTATACCGTATTTTACCTTCTGCGCGGCAATTTCCGCGTTGTCGATCTCGATGAAAACTCAAAAGACGAGTTCGGCGAGCTCGCACGCGCCGTCAACGGCATGATCCGAGACATTCGCCAATTGATCAAAAAAGTCATGGGCACTGCCGAAAAAGTCTCGTCATCGAGCGATGCACTCTCGGCAAATTCTCTCGACACGGCGGAAGCCTCCAATCACATTGCCGAGATCGTCATGAAAATTCACGGCGACATGGAAGCGCAACATAAAAACATCGTCGCGGCGAAGGCAAATGTCGACGGCGTTTTTGACGACATCACTTCGGTTTCGGAAAAATCGCGTCTGGCGCATTTTCGCTGTGGCGGTGGACTATTTTTCCGCTGTCGGAGAAAAACTTACTGATTTTTATAACTCGCTGACAATCAGGCAATAAGTGCCCTGATATTTTTCGTCGGCAACTCGGTCGTTTTCCCGTCGAGGCTCTTTCGTGTTGCGTTTGAGACCCAAACGGAAAAGCAGAGAGCCAGAAACGCACTGCATTTCAGCCCCAACAAAAACGCCAAGCGAGCCTCTCTTGCACAAAGAAAAGCATTTCTCCTTCCTCATTCCGCCTTCCTCCGTCCTCCAAAACGTAAAGATTTCGGAAGCTACAAAACACTTGAAGTAAAACAAAAAGCGCACAGGCAAAACCCATGCGCTTTTATTATCGGTAAAAACAGATGCTATGAGAAATCTTATTTCTTGCGGTTGGCACGACGACCCAGTACCAGATAGGCCACTGGCGAAGCAATGAAAATGGACGAGAGCGTACCAAACACAACGCCAAGAATCATTGCAAACGAGAACGAACGAATGCTGTCGCCACCCAGGAAGAATATACACAAAAGCACGATGAGCGTCGAAACTGATGTGTTTACAGTTCTGGCCAACGTCTGATTGATAGAGTCG
>CALCYI010000002.1 GCA_937907605.1 uncultured Clostridia bacterium
AGAGGTGATTTTAAGGCTGTTATTCTTTACGCAGGACACCCCTTACGCCCTCCCTGTATTGTTCATTATTATATTTTATCTTCCCTGTGCGTCCATTACGGCGTCGATAGCAAGTACGACCGCTACTGCGAGCACCTCTCTGCTCTCATCGATTACGGAGAGCTCAAAGGTATCGCCCCACGCCATCCACTTCTTGCTGATAGCAACGATGGTATTACCGTTCTCGGTAATCTGATAATCATGGCTGAGAAAATCGCCCTGAACCTCCCATCCGGGACCTTCAATGAAATACTTCGGCTTTAAGAACGAAACCTTCTTTTTGATAACGGCTACTTCCTGTCCGTTAATTTCAACGGAAAACTTCGGCATAAGGGATACGAGCTTCTGATTAACGAAAGCAAGTTCATTTCCCGCCATATCAAAAATACGTAACTTTTTGCCGAGGGAAATCATTTTACCTTCAACATAGTATTTGTCGCTGCCGGAAGCATCCATAATGCTGAATTTGTCCTTCCAGGAAAAGACCTTTTGTTTCATGTAGAGCTGCATAATCTGTTCTCCTTCATTAATTATTAGCGTTTTTCACTAATACAAGTATAACAAAAGACACATAAAATGTCTACTAAAATTTTATATCTATTTATCTTTATATTGAAGAATTCACCGTAATATGTTATTATTTAATAGACGGTACGGAGGTATACTATATGATAAGGAAAAATCACATAAAGACTGCGATTGCACTACTACTCATAATCGGAACAATTTTTACGCTGTGCTCGTGCGGGCTTATAAACAATGAAAAGGAAACGACAACCTCACAGGTACTGACTCAGCAAACGGTTACCGAAGCCGCTGTCGAGACCGAAACGATAGCGGAAAACGGAAAGACGATTATTTTCCCTGCGGGGCTTAAAGAATCGCAGAATAAATATTCCGTTATCTCCTGGGCTAACGGTACGAGCGCCCCCACGGCGACTTATATTCCGCTCCTTGAGGAGCTCGCTAAAGGCGGATATATCGTTATATCCGACGACAGCACAATGACGGCAAACGGTAAATCACAGATAGATTCAATTGATTATATCATTAAGCAGAACGGCAACTCCTCAAGCGTATTCTACAATAAGGTCGATACCAAAGCCATCGGCGTTTGCGGACACTCCCAGGGCGGAAGAAGCTGTATCAACGCCGCTCAGGCGGATAAGAGAATAGGCTGCGTTGTATCAATAGCGGGCTCGTCAACCGCCGACGAGGCGCGCGGGCTCAATACCCCAAGCCTTTTCCTCACGGGAACTAACGATATGATTGTACCTTCTGACCAATGGTGCCAGCCCTCCTACGACGCAGTTGCGGGCAGAGCGGCATACGCTTCGCTCGACGAGGGTATACATACCTCGTGTATCTCGGCTCCTAAGAAGTTTGCCTCATATTCTATTGCATGGTTTGACGCTTACCTCAGAAACGACGCCGAGGCTAAAGCGGTATTCAAGGACGGCGGAAAGCTTGCAAACGACGGATACTGGAAGGACTTTCAGAATAAAAACTAAATAATCCTTATGAAAAACTCGGACGCCGTCAGGCATCCGAGCTATTTTTGTTAATTGTTTCTTTACGCTTTTCAAGCCTCGGCACAACCGTTTCCTGATAAAGAATTACGAATATTGCCGCAAACGGTATTGCAAGCAGAATTCCGAGCACGCCCGCGATTTTACCGCCGAAGATGATGAGGATTAAAGTCCATACCCCCGGAATACCGAGCGAGCCGCTGAACAGACGTGGCTTGATAACCGCGCCGTCGAGCGCCTGAAGGACGCAGATAAATATAAGGAATAAAAGCGCGTTAAGAGGCTTATCAAGCACGAGGAAGAAGATACCTATTGCGCCTCCGATAATCGGACCGAAGGTCGGGATAATATTCGTAATCGCGACCACAATTGCAATCAGCGGCGCATAAGGCATACGCATTACAAGAAGGAAAATAAGAGTAGTAACGCCGATAATCAGCGCGTCAATAAGCGTATAGCCTACGTAGCGAAGGAATACTTTGTTGCAACGGTGAAGCAGCTCGTTATTACGCTCAAGCCGCTTTTCCTTATAAATCGCCGTGCGCAGCGCCGTAGCGAAGCTGAGCAGGGTTTTCTTAGCGGCAAGGAAGCAGAAGCCGAACAGTATACCTATAAAGAAGTTTGAAATGCTTGTTCCTACGCTTCCGAGCGTGCTCATAATAGTATTGGTGTTTTCTTTGAGCAGGGCTATGCCCTTGTCCATAGCGCTGTCAATCATGCCCGAAAGATTTGTAATGTCGATATTAAGCTTAAGATTTTCGGCAAGTACCGCTGCCTTATTAAGCAGCTCCTCAAGCTTTACGGTATACGAAGGCCAGTTGTTTACGAGCTTCGTTACGCTCTGTACGAGCGAGGGTATCAGCGCTACAAGCAGCAGCGCAATAACGAGGATAAAGCATACCGCCGTCAGCGCAACCGCGGCAAGATGACGACTTGAAGCCTTTTTAATTTTCTTTAACGGCTTATTCTCAAAGAAAAGCGCAATCGGGTTTAATAAATACGCCACCGCAAGTCCGATAATAATCGGCGAAATAAGCTTTAAAAAGGAATTAAAATAATGCGCAACCGAATGAAAATTATTCAAAACGGTGAAAAGCAGCACCGCAGCGCAGGCGGCAAAGGTATATGCAAACCACGGCTTTTCAAGCAGTATTTTCAGCTTTTTCATAAAAACACCTCTTTCATTTCAAATTTATTATACTTTAACAATGTTTTTTTTACAATAATAAATTATTTATACGTTCATAAAATCTAACATTTACTGTATTGAATTTCTGAAAAACTTATTGTATCATTAAATTACAAATATGAAAGCGAAGTGAGTAAAATGGCTCAGCAAAAGCAAGAGGTTAATAATACCGCGCAGTCATACACCGAAGAGGAGCGTATGGCGATAAAGTATAAATTTCTCAGAGAAAAAATAATACATAACTTTAATAAGGGAAGCCGTATTTTAAAAATCTGTAAGATTACGGCTGCCGTCATCTTTATTCTTTTTACGCTTGTCGGAATAGCCGTCAGTCACCGTACGGGGCATGAGGTACAGTGGCTGCAGGTATGGATACTTGTAATATTTCTTAATATCATAATCTTTGTAATAGCGGATTACTCAAAATACCTAATTGAAGCTAAGGTTATCCCCTATCTTGAAAACGACGATGAAATTGAATTCGGCGAATATGATATTTTCCTCGAGGACATTGACGGAGAAGCCGACGACTAGGAAGAGGACGACGAGGAGGAATAGAAATGAAAAATATACTTAAAATATTTCAGCGCGATATAAAGAATATTTTTACAAATTCAATGGCGATAATTCTTGCTGTGGGAATCGCGCTCCTGCCGTCGCTTTATGCGTGGTTTAACATATTTGCAAACTGGGACCCGTACGGCTCTACTGGCAATATGCAGGTTGCCGTTGTTATTGAGGACGAGGGCTTTAAGTACCGCGATATTGAGATAAATGTCGGCGAAGAAATCCGTCAGAATCTTGAAGCTAACGACCTTATCGACTGGCAGTTTATATCAAAGGATGAAGCAATTAAGGGAATTGAATCCGGCAAATACTACGCGGGTATTGAAATACCCAAAGGCTTTTCCGAATCGCTGACAAGCATAGTTACGAGCGATTATAAGCGACCTCAGATTACGTATTACGCAAATGAAAAGAAAAACGCCATCGCGACAAAAATAACGGACAAGGTTGTTCAGACGGTTCAGCAGGAGGTCAACGAATCCTTCGTTACAACGGTAATTAACGTTGTCAGCTCCCTGATTAACGTCGTTACCGACGCTACCGAAAGCGGCGTTGCCGATACCTTCGGCGACCTTAAAGCAAAGCTTGACACCGCGAGCGCGTCCATAGATACGATTAAAAAATCGGTTGACAGCTTCGAAAACGTTATTACTCTTTCTAATAAACTCAATGAAACTGTCAACGATAACAATCTCAGCGAGGTTCTTGAAAAGAGCAACAAGCTGATTAAAAGCGGAACGAATATGACCTCCCTCTTACAGACGAGCATTGACGGAATAACCTCCTCGATTGACAGCGCGCTCAACACCGTTTCGAGCGGTCTGAACGAGACCTCGGCAATTATAAAAAAGATTGACGCCGACATTACGGACAAAGCCGAGCAGCCGATTAACGAGGCAACGGCTAAGCTGCTTCAATTCAAGGCTCAGCTTGAGGCTATTAAGGAAACGCTTCAAACCGTTAAAAAGTTCCTTCCCAAAGACCTTCCTGCGTTAGACAAATTAATTACGAATACCGAAAGAAGAATAACAAAAATTGACTCCGTTCTTAAAATGCTTGACTCGGCTAAGGACGGCACGACACAGGCGGAAATTAACAGAATTGCAAAAGAGCTCAATACTCTTTCGGACGATATCGGGACTATGCGTAACGACTACAAAAAGAATATTCAGCCCGTAGTAAGCGAAAATCTTACCGCGCTGATTGACCTGCTTACCGTTACTGGAGATTTGGTATCCGACCTCAACGGCGATCTGCCGACAATACAGGCTCTCGCTGGCAGCGTAAACAAATCGGTACAAAGCGGAGAGGACTTAATAAAAACGGTTGATACGCTTCTTGATAACATCAAAGCGCAGCTTGATTCTCTCTCCCAAAGAATCGATGATTTCGGCGACAGCGAGATACTCAACACAGTTAAAAACCTAATGGGCAATAACACCGACCAGCTCGGCGAATTCCTTGCCTGCCCCGTAATTGTAAACACCGAGAAGATTTACGGAATTGAAAACTACGGCTCGGCAATGGCTCCGTTTTACAGCACGCTTGCAATCTGGGTCGGCGCAATGATTCTTATAGCCGTGGTTAAAACGGCAGTTAAGCGAAAAAAGGAAATTGGTAACGGCAAGGTCAGAATTTATCAGAGCTATTTCGGAAGAATGATGACCTTCCTGCTTTTCTCCGTAACCCAGGCGGTTATTATCTGCCTCGGAGATTTGTACTTCCTGAAAATACAGTGCTATCACCCGTTAAAGTTTATTCTCGCGGGAATAGTCGCCGCCGTCGCGTTTACAGTATTCGTATATTCCCTTGCCTTTACCTTCGGCGATATAGGCAAGGCTATAGGAATAATATTCCTTGTTATTCAGATAGGCGGCTCGGGAGGCACCTTCCCGATTGACGTTACACCAAGCTTCTTCCAGGCGGTTAACCCGTATCTGCCTTTCACCTTTGTTATTGAGGCTATGCGCGAATGCGTATGCGGAACGTACGCAAACGACTACTGGATTGACCTGCTTAAGTTATTAGCATATATCGGCGCAGGCTTAGTAATAGGTCTTGGGGTTAAATTCCTCGTAAAGAAGCCCATACGCTTCTTTGAAAAACGGGTTGAAAAAACAGGCTTGTTCTAATAAACGAAGAGCAACGAGTGAACTCGCTGCTCTTTTTTATATTTTGACCGTTGTGTTTTCACATCTGTTCCCTATCCTGCCGATAGCTCTGTCGCCGATATAAACGACTGAGACGCGGCAGCGGTTTGCACAGCCGGAGCAGATATCGCTCTTGCTTCTCCACTCGCCGTTTACGTCAAAGCAGCCCTTAAACATAGAGCAGCTATCGCTTCTCCTCTTATTCTCCTGAGCTAATATCGCCGCTCCCCACGCGCCCATAACGTCATAATACTTGGGTATAATTACCTGTGTATTAAGAGCGTCGTTAAACGCTTTTACAATGCCCTTATTCGCCGCTACTCCGCCCTGAAAAACGATCGGCTCGTTAAGCTTTCTTCCCGCGCAGAGATTATTGATATAATTCCTTACAAGCGCACTGCAAAGGCCTGATAATATACTCTCACGGCTATATCCCTCCTGCTGCTTATGAATCATATCCGATTCGGCAAAAACGGCGCACCTGCCCGCAATCTGACAGTCGTTACCGCCCGAAAGCGCAAGGTCCCCGAGCTGTTCAATTTTTATATCAAGGCGCTCCGCCTGTCTGTCAAGGAACGAGCCCGTCCCCGCGGCGCATACTGTATTCATATTAAAATCCACGATAATTCCATTTTCTATAAAAATAATTTTAGAATCCTGACCGCCTATTTCAAGCACGGTTTTCACCTCGGGAACAGCCTGAACCGCCGCTACGCCGTGAGCCGTAATTTCATTTTTAACTATATCTGCGCCGACTATTTCAGCGGCTATCTGCCTCCCGCTGCCCGTTGCGCCAACGCCGAGAATGCTAATATCCCTTTCGTCATACAAAAAAGCCGTCATTCCCTTTATCACGGCTGAAACGGGATTTCCGTGAGTTCTTATATATAGCTTTTTGTAAACGCTCCTGTCGGGGAGCATAAGTACAAAGTCCGTACTGATAGAGCCGACGTCAATTCCGAGGTAAAGCTCTTTCATATTCCGCTTCCTTCCTTCTTATAATCATCTGAGTAAAGGCTTCAAGCCGCGTTATATACCCTGCCTCGCCGCTCATTTCATCAACGATAAGGGACATTATAGGCTTATTGTATTTCTTTGATATTGTAGGGAGAATTGTTTTCGCGACGTTTTCGGGCATACAGTTAAGCGGATATATTTCAATAATTCCGTCAAAGGCCCCGTCAGCCCAGTATGCCGCACTGCCAACGGTTTCACGCGCGAAGCCGCCGACATTCTCCTTAAGAAAAGTGTCCGCGTATTTTTGCCATTCCTGCTTTTTATTTTTGAGCTTGTCCTCAATCCAAAGGCTCAGGCTCATATTCTTTTGAGAATACACGCCCATATCGGCAAGTAAGCCCTGAATATCCTTATTCATATACGAATCTATAACCGAATAAATATCGCCGACAATACCGATTTTGACGTTCGGTATACTGTCGCTTTTAAAATCCTCAAGGCGCTTTATAGCTTCGGCTGCAATATCGTGAACAACATCAAGTGAGTCTGCTTTATTTAGGCGTTGCTTTGTGTCACGCACGAAATTATTGAGCCTTTTAAGCTCATCCAAATCGTTAATCTCCGCTCTCTTTTTATACATTTGGTGTTCAAATTCATCCAGTACCCTGACGTAGCTGAAGCCTTTTCTAAGCAGATGTGCAAGATACACAAGCGAGGAATCGGAAACGTCGTGAAACAGCTTCAGCCCCTGCGATACGCCCTGTAAATCAGGCTCGAGCGTGATAACGTTAAGCTTAATACCGTTTTGCTCAAAAATCAGCTTATAGGTTTCGGCAAAATAGCCGAAGCAGCACGGACCGAAGCCGCCTAAGAAAAGCGCGGTGTCCGCGCCGTTTTCATATCCCTCAATGAAATTCCCCAAAACAATTTTCATAGGCATACATGCGTCCGACGGCGCGTATTTAGCACCAAGCTCTGCGGTACGGACGGTCGTGGGTATAGGACCTACGCAGGAGCCTCCCGCTTCACGCATTAACGCGCAAAGCAGAACGGACAGATTACCAAGATTGGGAAATACAAATTTCATTTTATCACTTCTTTTAGTTTATCAGACAGTCGGCAAACGCCTCAAGCCTGGTCACGAGTCCCGCCTGTGCGTTATGCTCGTCAAGGCTTATGGTGATACAGGGTATTTCAGAGCTTTTTCGTATATAGTCCCTGCAAAAATCAACGGACAGCGAATCCGTACCGCAGCCGAAGGAATTTAAAAAGACTATTCCGTTTGCAAGCTTATTATCGGTAACGTACTTTGTATAGCCTAAATTCCTGCTCGCCGAGGTCCAGAAGGGCTTTTTATAGTGGGTAGCTCCTGCCGTTTTATTGAGAAAAGCTACTGACACTTCGTCGGGCGTGATACAGCGGATATTCATATCACTGAGCCGTTTTACGATATTCATATTCAGATGTGAATCCCTGACGTTATAGCAATGCCCTATCAGCGCTATCGTAAGCGCATCGCTCTTTTCAATTATGTCGTCAGTATCCTTAATAGCTGCCTTTTTGCAGACGTTTAGCGATTGCTTTAAGCCAAAGCCGAGCGCTTTGCCGCAAGCCAATAAAAACCTCCTCATATTCCCGTAATAATCGGGAGAAATAATCACGGGTAAATCGTCAAATACAGCCCTTACCATCGCGCAAAGCCCTATGACTCTCGGGCAGGTATAACAGCTCTTATCCGACTTATATATATTCGGAAGAAACAGATAATCAATATGCTTTTCTGATTTAATGAGATTATCTATATGCCCGAACATTGCTTTAATCGGAAGGCATAAATCCGACGAAGCAAGCTTGACTCCCGAAGCTATGGTTTCTCCGTTCGTTTTGTCCGATAATACAACGTTTAATCCGAGCTCTTTAAAAAAGCTTATCCAGATTTCCCCGAATTCATAGTAATACAACGCCCTTGGTATGCCGATTATTTTCAATAATATCACCGAAAATATTATGCGAAACAGATTAAATTTTTATACACAAATAAAAACAGCGAGCATAATACTCGCTGTTTGAGACTGTCGAAAAAGGGCATAAACACGCCGGGTTTTGCAAATATTCAAGGAAACAGTTTGTAGGGGCGGATATCATCCGCCCGCCTATATTTGAACGACCACACTATATGAAAAGCCTTGCAAACATCAAATTCGCAAGGCTTTTGGCGTTTTCCGTTTTTTGCTCGGGGGCGGTACCGTTGTACAGCTCCCGCTCACAAGAAAACGAAATTCTGCGCCTTTTTCAAAAGTCTGCCAGCGTGTCGAAATTTATTCATTAGGTTTTTCGACACGCTGAAACAGCGAGCATAATACTCGCTGTTTTGAGTTATATATACGGATTACTCCGTGAACAGAGCTGTTGAATAGTATCTGTCGCCGCTGTCGGGAAGAAGCGCAACGATAACCTTACCCTCGTTTTCGTCGAGCTTTGCAAGCTCAAGGGCTGTGTTAAGCGCCGCACCCGAGGAAATACCTACCGAAATGCCCTCCTTCTTAGCAAGGAGCTTTGAAGCAGCGAACGCCGCCTCATTTGAGGAGGTTATAACCTCGTCGTAAACTGCGGTATTGAGCACGTCGGGCACGAAGCCTGCGCCGATACCCTGAATCTTATGAGGACCGGGGGTACCCTTTGAAAGTACGGGCGAGGTTTCGGGCTCTACGGCTACGACCTTAACGCTCGGCTTCTGCTCCTTGAGGTATTCGCCTGCGCCAGTTACGGTTCCGCCAGTGCCTACGCCCGCGATGAAGATATCAACCGCGCCGTCTGTATCCCTGTAAATCTCGGGACCCGTGGTAGCCTTATGAATAGCGGGGTTTGCGGGATTAACGAACTGACCGGGGATAAAGCTGTTTTCAATCTCGCTCGCGAGCTCCTCAGCCTTAGCGATAGCGCCCTTCATACCCTTTGCGCCGTCTGTGAGGACGAGCTCAGCGCCGTAAGCCTTGAGGATATTCCTTCTCTCAACGCTCATGGTTTCGGGCATTGTAAGGATAATTCTCAGTCCCTTGGCTGCCGCAATAGCCGCAAGACCTATACCCGTATTACCAGAGGTGGGCTCGATAATAACGGTCTCCTTATTGATTAAGCCCTTTTCCTCAGCGTCCTCAAGCATTGCCTTTGCAATCCTGTCCTTTACGCTTCCTGCGGGGTTGAAGTATTCAAGCTTTACGAGAACCGTAGCCTTAAGTCCTAATTCCTTTTCTATATTCGTAATCTCAACGAGAGGTGTATTGCCTATTAAATCAAGCGTGCCCTTATAGATTTTTGACATCTTATTTGTCCTCCTTAACTGCTTTAAATGCGTTATCTAAATCTGCGATGATATCGTCGATATGTTCGGTGCCTATTGAAAGGCGGATTGTGTTCGGATAGATTCCCTGCTCCGCAAGCTCAGCCTCAGAAAGCTGTGAATGAGTAGTAGATGCGGGGTGAATAACGAGGCTCTTTACGTCCGCAACATTTGCGAGGAGAGAGAAGATTTTGAGGTTATCAATGAACTTCCACGCCTCGTCCTTACCGCCCTCAATCTCAAAGGTGAAGATTGAAGCGCCGCCGCTTGGGAAATATTTATTGTATAGCTCGTTATCGGGATGGTCGGGCAGCGACGGGTGATTAACCTTTACTACCTGAGGATGTGAAGCTAAGTACTCAACAACCTTCCTTGTATTCTCTGCGTGTCTTTCAAGACGAAGCGATAAGGTTTCAACGCCCTGAAGAAGCAGGAAAGCGTTAAACGGTGAAATCGCAGCGCCCGTATCGCGAAGAAGAATCGCTCTGATAAAGGTTACAAAGGCTGCGGGACCGACCGCGTCGTAGAAGGATACGCCGTGATAGCTCGGGTTAGGCTCGGCAATATTCGGGAACTTGCCGCTCTCCTTCCAGTTGAATTTACCTGACTCAACGATAACGCCGCCGAGGGTCGTGCCGTGTCCGCCGAGGAATTTAGTAGCCGAATGTACCACTACGTCAGCGCCGTGCTCAATCGGTCTAATAAGATAGGGCGTGCCGAAGGTGTTGTCAACAACGAGGGGCAAGCCGTGCTTATGAGCAATCTCGGCAATAGCGTCAATATCGGGAATATCGCTGTTGGGGTTGCCGAGGGTTTCAAGGTATATCGCCCTCGTGTTTTCCTTAATAGCGCCCTCCACCTCGGAAAGATTATGCGCGTCAACGAAGGTGGTTTCAATACCGTACTGCGGGAGCGTATGCGAAAGCAGGTTGTAGCTTCCGCCGTAAATAGTTTTCTGCGCTACGATATGTCCGCCGTTTGCCGCAAGCGCCTCGATAGTATACGTTATCGCCGCAGCGCCGGAAGCGAGCGCAAGAGCCGCGCTGCCGCCCTCAAGCGCGGCTATTCTTTTTTCAAACACATCCTGTGTGGAATTAGTAAGCCTGCCGTATATATTACCCGCGTCCGCAAGACCGAAGCGGTCTGCGGCGTGCTGGGAATTATGGAATACGTAGGAGGTGGTCTGGTATATCGGAACGGCTCTCGAATCGGTAGCCGGGTCTGCCTGCTCCTGTCCTACGTGTAGCTGTAACGTTTCAAATTTATATTCACTCATCCTTTTTCTCCTTTTTGCTATAGTAATTCTCGAGTGCTTTTTCTATCGCCTCCTGGGCGAGCACCGAGCAGTGCATTTTATAATCCGGAAGGCCGTCAAGCGCCTCTGCAACCGCCTTATTGGTAAGCTTTTTAGCCTCCTCAACGGGCTGACCCTTAATAAGCTCGGTAGCCATTGAGCTTGAAGCGATAGCGCTTGCACAGCCGAAGGTTTCAAATTTTACATCCTGAATAGTATCGTTATCAATCTTGAGATACATCTTCATAATATCCCCGCATTTTGCGTTGCCGACCTCGCCGACGCCGTCCGCATCGGGTATAGTTCCTACATTCCTCGGATTAAGAAAATGATCCATTACCTTTTCGCTATATAATGCCATATCGATACCTCTCTATTTCAAAATGAATTCTTTTTTACCCGACATTAAGTCGCGCCAGACGGGTGAAAAGCTGCGCAGGTGAGAAACGACCTCTTTAACCGAGGCTATAATGTAGTCAGCCTGCTCCTTATTGATATCCTCGCCGAGACTGAGTCTGAGCGAGCCGTGGGCTACGTCGTGCACCCTGCCGATAGCAAGCAGCACGTGGCTCGGGTCAAGCGCGCCCGAGGTACAGGCGCTTCCCGAGGAGGCGCTTATGCCCTTCTGGTCTAAAAGGATTAATATTGATTCGCCCTCAATTCCCTCAAAGCTGAAATTGATATTGCTGTAAATACGCTTCTTTGCGTCGCCGTTAAGCGCGCTGTGAGGAATAGCGGATAAGCCCTCAATAATGTAATCCCTGTATTTTTCAATATGCTCCTTTTCGGAGCTCATACATCGCTCAGCCTCCCTGAGCGCCGCGGTCATGCCCATAATGCCCGCAAGGTTTTCCGTGCCGGCGCGCTTTCCTCTTTCCTGCGCGCCGCCCTCTATGAGATTAGTGAGCGGTATTCCCTTCTTAACGTAAAGGAAACCTACGCCCTTTGGTCCGCGGAACTTATGAGCAGAGGCGGAGAGCATATCTATATTCTGCTCCTTTACGTCAAGCGGAAGATGTCCAACCGCCTGTACCGCGTCGGTATGGAAAATAACGCCGTGCTTTTTGCATATCTCGCCGATTTCCATAATCGGCTGGATAGTCCCGATTTCATTATTTACCGTCATTATTGTTACGAGGCAGGTATCCTCGCGGATAGCAGCTTCAAGCTCGTTTAAATCCACGATGCCCTCGCTGTGCACGGGAAGGAGCGTAATTTCAAAGCCGTTTTTCTCAAGCCTTTTAAGGCTGTGAAGCACTGCGTGGTGCTCAAAGGCGGAGGAGATAATGTGCATTTTCCCCTTCCTCCTGCCGATTTCGGCGGCGGAGAGGAGCGCCTGATTATCCGCTTCGCTTCCGCCCGAGGTGAAATATATCTCCCTCGGCTCAGCGTTAATAACGCTTGCGATTTCAGCCCTTGCCTCTTCAAGCTTTTCCTTTGCAAGCTGTCCGGTCATATAAAGACTCGAGGGATTGCCGTAGTAATTGTTCATACACTCAACCATTGCGTCAATGGCTGTTTTGCTCATTTTCGTAGTTGCAGCGTTGTCAGCATATATTTTCATATAAGGTCTCCTTTTGTTTTCTGGGATTATTATATTCCCATTTACCTACTATGTCAATAGGTTTTTAGGATTTTGTATTGATTTACCTATTAACCCTGTGGTATAATAGGTAAAAATTATGAAAGGAGCACAAAAAATGATATCCACAAAAGGAAGATATGCGCTCAGAGTAATGATTGACCTTGCAAAAAACGGCAAAAACGGCTATACTCCCCTTAAGGATATTGCCGAGCGCCAGGGTATTTCGAAAAAGTATCTGGAGATAATCGTTAAGGAGCTTGTAAACGCGGGGCTTCTTTACGGCGCAAGCGGCAAGGGTGGCGGCTATGTTCTTTCAAGAAAGCCCGAGGAATACTCCGTCGGCGAAATACTCGAGGTTACCGAGGGCACGCTCGCGGTGGTTGCCTGCCTTTCGGAAAAGGCTGAAAAATGCCCGAGGGAAAAGGAATGCGAAACCCTGCCGATGTGGTCGGAATACAATAAGATGGTACACGATTATTTCTACTCAAAAAAGCTCAGCGACTTATTATAAGGTAGTAAGATATGAAAAATTATGAAGATAAAATAAAAGAGATTAAAAAAGCGCTTAACGAAGCGGACGCGGTAATAATCGGCGCGGGCGCGGGGCTCTCCACCGCGGCGGGCTACACCTACGCGGGCGAAAGGTTTGACAGGTACTTTTCGGATTTCGCCGATAAATACGGCTTTGACAATATGTACTACGGCGGCTTTTATCCGTACAAAACGCCCGAGGAATTCTGGGCGTTCTGGGCAAGGTATATTTACATTAACCGATATATGCCAATCCCAAATGACACGTACGAAAAGCTCCTTAAGCTCGTAAGCGGTAAGGATTACTTCGTTATAACCACGAACGTTGACCATTGTTTTCAACGCGCGGGCTTTGATAAGAACAGGCTTTTTTACACTCAGGGCGATTACGGGCTTTTTCAGTGCAGCGAGCCGTGTCATCAGTCGACCTACGACAACGAGGACGAAATTAAGGAAATGTACGAGCGTGAAAAGGATATGAAAATACCCTCAGAGCTTATCCCGAAATGTCCCGTATGCTCAAAGCCTATGACGACTAATCTGCGCTCCGACGATAAATTCGTACAGGACGAGGGCTGGTACGTAGCTTACAACAGGTACGAGGACTTCCTGCGCCGTCACGAAGGGCTTAAAATCCTTCTGCTTGAGCTCGGGGTCGGCTACAATACCCCGTCAATTATTAAGTACCCGTTCTGGAAGCTCACGCTCGAAAACAAAAACGCCGTCTACGCCTGTATCAATATGGGCGACGCCGAAGCGCCGAGGGAAATTGCCTCGCGCTCGGTATGTATCGACGGCGACATACGCAGGGTGCTTGAGGACCTAGAAAAATAAACAGGAATTTTATATGAGTAAGACTTCATTTTATCTTATAACCGACGCGCACTATATGTCAAAAATGAACTGGGTTGAGGGCAAGCCCTTTACCCTGCGTGAGCGCGGCGACCAGATTGCGCTGAGGGCTACGCCCGAAATACTCGACACCTACCTTGATATGATTATTGCCGACAAGGATACCGACACGGTTTTATTCCTCGGCGACAACGTTGACGACGGAGACTATGTATCCCACGCAGAGTTCATAGAGAGGCTTGAAAGGCTAAAAAGCGCGGGCAAGAAGGTATACCTAACCTACGCAACGCACGATTACTGCGGCGCGGGCGACGACGAGAACAACTTTCATTTAGCAAGGGCGTATACCGAGGATAAAGTCGAATATATCCCCTTTATGCGAAAGCACGAGCTCTTTGACTACTACTTTGATTACGGCGCTCGGCAGGCGCTCTCCGTACACCGTGAAAGCGGCTCGTACTCGGTAATGCTCGGTGATAAAGCAAGACTCGTTATGATTATAGACAACGGCAACGGACGAAGCCACTGCGGACTGTTCGAGGACGGTATGAGATGGCTTGAGGGTCAGCTCAGCGAGGCAGAGGAAAACGGCGAGTACGAGCTTATTGCGGTGCATCACCCGATACTTCCGCCCTTTGAGATATACCGTCAGCTTGGCGAGCACGAGCTTTACGGCGGATACCGAAAAATGACTGAGCTGCTGTTAAAATATAACGTCCGCGCGGTGTTCACGGGGCATACGCACATACAGAGCATAAAAAAATACGAGGGCGAAAACTGCAGATTCTTTTATGATATTTCAACCTCAGCGCTTGCAAACTCAGGCGGTAAAATGCGCAAGGTAACGCTCAATACCGAAAGCGGTCTTTGCACGGTTGAAAGCATAATCGCAGACAGTATAAAAGGGCTCGACAGCGGTGCTTTAAGCTCATATGAGTATATGTATTCCCTTAATTTCCCGGGTATATGGGAAAGCCTGCTCCCCCTCGGTGCGAAGGATATAAACGCGTTTTTAAGCGAGGCAGAGGGTTACCTCCCCGTCGATAAGCTGCAAAAGCACAGGGCGCTTTTACAACTTTTACTTCGCAGGGCAGACAATACGACACTTTCCCGCGCGGCAAAGCTCGGCAGGGTGTGGAAAGAGCTTACGCCCAAGGAAAAGGACAGGGCTAAAAGCACGCCGCTCAAGGAGGTTATGTTCGTACTCCTCCGCCACTTTTACACGGGCAACGCTCCGTACACGCCCGACACGCCTGAATACAGAATAATAAACGGCGTGCTGAAACGCGCAGACAGGCTTATTAATACGTTCAACATAAAGAAATTCAAAAGCATTATTCCGCCTGATTCCTCGCTCTCCGAGTCAGCCGACGAGCTGCTTTATAACAACAGGACGGGCGACGACGACGGAATATGCTTCAGTCTGAAGTAAAGGATTCAAAGATGAAACTCACGGTAATAGGAGGCGGCGGAGTACGCTCGCTTTTCCTTGCAAAAAGCTTATCCCAAAGGGCAAAGGAGCTTGGTATAACCACGCTCGTCTTTATGGATAACGACCCGAAAAAGCTCAGTATTTACGGCAGAATGGCGAAGAAAGCAGCAAACCTCATTTCGCCCGAAACTGGGTTTATACTCACAACAGACGCTAAAGAAGCGGTAGAAAACGCGGATTACGTAATTACCACAATCCGTGAGGGCGGCGACGAAATGAGGGTAAAGGACGAGCGGCTCGCGCTCTCACTCGGCGTGCTCGGTCAGGAAACCACGGGCGCCGCGGGGCTATCCTTCGCTATGCGCTCCGTATATGCGCTAAGGGAATACTGCGAGCTTATTAAAAAATATGCAAAGCCATGGTGTAAAGTGTTTAACTTTACAAACCCCGCAGGTGTGGTAAGCCAGACTCTGCGCGATATGGGATATGATTTTACTTACGGAATATGCGACGCGCCGTCAGGCATGCTGCGCTCATTCGCTAAGCTTTACAATGCTGATGAAAACGATATAAGCGGCGAGATTTACGGGCTCAACCACCTCAGCTTTTTCACTTCAATAAAGCTCGGAGGCAGAGAAATTCTACCCGAGCTTATCGAAAACGACGAGGCTTACGGAAAAACGGATATGCGCTATTTTGAAAAGGCTATGCTAAAGGAAAAGGGCGTAATTCCGAACGAATACCTCTACTACTTTTACTATCCCGAAAGGTCGCTTTCCAACATCCTCGGCGCCGAGAAAACGCGCGGAGAGCAGATTATGGAAATCAATGAGAAAATGACCGCGGAGCTCTCGGAAATCGATATTGAAAACGATTTTGATACTGCTCTGAGCATTTTTGAAAAATGGTACGGCGAGCGCGAGAATAACTATATGGCAAGCGAAACGGGCGTTAAGCGCAAAAGTAAATTCCGATTTGACCTTTATTCAAAAGACAGCGGAGGCTACGCGGGAGTTGCGCTCAAATACATTGAAATTGAGCGAAGCGGCAGGGCGGGTACGATGATACTCTGCACTGAAAACGGAGGCGCAATCCCTACCCTGCGCGGAAGCGATATTGTCGAAATCACCTGCGATATAACAAAGGACGGAGCCCTCCCCCACCGCTTCATATATGCGGCTGACGGGGAGCTTGAGCTTATAAAGCAGGTTAAGGAATACGAGCGCCTTGCCTCAAAGGCAATAAGGGAAAAGAGCATTGAAGCGGCAATTCAGGCGCTTACGGTTCACCCGCTTGTAAATTCAAGTAAAATTGCCGAAAAGCTTACTAAAGAATACTTAAAGCTTAACAAGGAATACACGTACGATTGGAGATAGCTATGTCATTTATTGCAGGAGCTGGTATAACTAACGTTGACCTGCTTTATACGGGGCTTAAAAGAATACCCGAAAAGGGCGAGGAGGTATACAGCGAGGGCTTTGAAATGAGGCTCGGCGGAGGTATACCCGCAACGCTCATTAACCTTGCGCGCCTCGGGATTGACGTAAAGTGCGCTACCGCTCTTGGTGACGATATATTCTCAAAATTTGCTGAGGCTGAATACGAAGCGTACGGAATAAAGCCCGTTAATCTTAACACAGGCGACGGGATACCGCTTAATATCTCCTCCGCGCTCATACTGCCCGACGACAGAAGCTTTGTAACCTACGGCAAGGGCGCACTTGAGGAAACAGAGGACTCTGCTGAACGGTTCTATAATACGGCGCGCAGCTCGGATATAACAATAATGCAGGCGGGAGGCTTCCTTAGCGTATATGAAAAGCTGAAAAGCGAGGGCATAAAGCTCGTTTTCGACACAGGCTGGGACGATGGTTTATCCTTTGAGAAATACGGGGATTACCTCAGACTTGCAGATTACTATACTCCCAACAGAAAAGAAGCATTAAAAATAACCGCCTCAAACGACGTTTACGAGGCGGCTGAAAAGCTGAAAGAGTATTTTGACGAGGTTATAATTAAGCTTGATTCCGACGGCTGCTTATACTATAACGGCAAGGATTTCAGGATAATCCCGAGCATAGAGGAGTTCACGCACGTTGACTCCACGGGCGCGGGCGACGCATTCCTTGCGGGCTTCTGCTACGGGCTGTATCACGGATACAGGGCTGAGGACAGCATACTTTTAGGCAATATAACGGGCGGCAAAGCCGTTACTAAAGCGGGCGCGCTCTCTGCATACTGCACGGAGGACGAGCTAATTTTAAACTACAATAAATACAGATAATACAGCGCATAAAAACAGCACCGAGAAACCTCGGTGCTGTAATTATTTATTCTGTTAATCTATACCCGCGTCGTCGCCTTCTCCAACAGTGTAGCCGAGCGCCGTCATATGACCCTCACTGTCGAATTCATAACTGCCCTGAGCGGCATGACCGTTGGTTTTGCATACGAAATAGGTTCTGCCGTGAATTACCTTGAACGAGCTGTTTACATAGTAGAAATAGCCGTCAATATTAATTATTCCGGCATAAACCTTTGCGCCGTTTTCATAATACGTCCAGTCATCGCCGTTCTTTACGATACCGTTGAGGAGCTGAAGCTTACCGTCAGAATCGAAGGTGTACCTGCCCTGCGGAAGTAAGCCGTTAGTCTTGCTTACGTAATAATCCGTGCCGTGTACTACCGTGCAGTCGCTCTTCGCATAGTAGATGTCGTTTCCTATCTTAAAGAGTCCTGCGTATACCTTAGCGCCGTTTACGTAGTAAGTCCATACGTCGTCGTCCTTTACGATACCGTCAAGCATTACGAGCCTTCCTTCCTCGTCAAAGGTGTATCTGCCCTGAGGAAGTAAGCCGTTGGTCTTGCTTATATAATATTCCTGACCGTGAATTACCTCGCAGTTTGTCTTTGCGTAGTAATAGTCGTTACCAATTTTGAACAGACCTGCATAGTACCTTACGTCGTCCTTGTAATAGAACCAGCCGTCAGCCTCCTTAACTATACCGTTCTTCGGAAGCACCATCTTGCCGTCGGCGCCGAACTGATACTTAGCGCTGGGCATAAGATTGTTAGTCTTAACAACGTAATACTCTCTGTTCTTAACCGCCTTGCACGCGCTGTTAATGTAATAGTAATCGCCGTCAATCTCAATCAAGCCTGCGTAGGTCTTTGCATAATCCTTATAATAGTAAGTATCTTCGCCGATATCTACAAGTCCGTCATACTTGCAGAGCTTACCTTCGGCGTCAAAGGTGTACTTCTTACCGCGTACGAGAGTATCAACCCTGTATACGCTGTAATCCTTACCCTTGACCATATCGTTGCCTGCTGCGAAGTAATAGATATCACCGTCAATCGCAACCTCGCCGGGATGCCAGATAATTTCTCCGTTCTTTACGTAAACCGTTTCGCCTTCTGCAATATAGTCAGTCGGATAGTCGGCGTTAATCGGAATTGAGCCGTCAATCTCATACAGACCGTTTACGTCCCAATGTAATATGCCGTTCGCGTCAAAGATGAATGTTCCCTTGCCGTCGTTCGGGAAGCCCGCGTCGTTAATACCCTCTGCATCCTCTGCATATCCCAAGCCAAAGTCATCCTCTGGATAAGGAACGCGCGCGATACCCGTTACCGCCGCATTATCAATATAGTAACGGATGAAGGTACCGTCGTTATACCAGCCGTCCTTGTGAATTCTGTTAAATACGGCTGTGTAATCCTTATCTTCCGTTGCGGCAACAACATCGGAATCCCAGCCGGCGAATTCGTAAGTGAAATGTTCATCCTCTTCCCGGGTCGGCTCCTCGCCGTCGTAAACGGGAACCTCTTCAGGATCAACGAGAACGGTTGAAATTACCGTGCCGTCCGTATTTTTGAAGTTGATTGTATAGTAGAAATCGTCGCCCTTAATCCACATATCCTTACGGGTGGAGTAGGTATAATAATCATCTGCAACAGCGTCTGCTGTTTCGGTAAACGGAACTTCCGTGTTACCGTTTTTGAGCTGAGCCGAAGTAATCGGGATAGCAACAGCCGTTACCGCTGTATTAGACTGCGTACATTGATAGGTTTCAGTCTGAGTTCCGGCAGCGTTATTATAAACGATTTTACCCGTTCCTTCGGTTGAAACGATTTCAGCGCCGCTCTGGGTTGTATAGAACTCGCCGTTTACGGTAAGTGTACCGTTTACGTTAAATCTCGCGTCGGTAAGGTCGGCTGCTTTTCTGATTACGGTTGCACCGTTAACGGTTGAGTAACCTACGGGCACGATTTTTGCACCTGCTACGGCATAATCTCCCCATTCATCAACGTCATAAACATATGCCTTGGAGCCTGATTCAATCTTCAGTTCGGAGCCATTTGAAATAGTAATTTCAGAACCCGGAAGGAAACCTACGTCCTGAGCAAGCGATGTTGAACCCGAATTAATATTAATGGAAATATTGTTATTTATAGGAAGAACAAAGCTCTCGGTATTCATATCGCTACCTGAAATACTAAGAGAAAGCGGGCTGATAGAAATATCTCCGTCAACGTCAATAACAAGTCTGTCGTTCGCACCGTCATAGCGCTTTGTAATACTACCCTGATTAACAACAAACATTCCGCCTTCGCCTATAAAGGTAGCTGAAGCACTCATCGCGGAACCGCCGACGTTAGCACCGGCAACTACGTTTTCGGTAGCGCCGCTTTCAATTGTCATGGGAGCCTCAATGTTTTGTACATAGTACTGGTTCATCGGGAATACGCCGTTACTACCAAACGTTGCATTGGTGGAAGCCGAACCGCCGCGCCAGCAACGAATCTGGAATAGCTCGTAAACGTGACCGCCATCCAGAATATCCACGCTTCCTGAACCGCTTATATAACCATAGGCAAAGAGATAACCACCGTTTTGAACCTTAATGCTACTGCCGTCATTCAAAATTATCTGACCGTACTTACTCGTCGGCGTACCGTTCCACGAAGTAGTATTGGTGCCGTGTGCGCAGATTCTTGATCCAACGCTGACAGCAGCGCTTTCCTCAACGATAATATTTGCGCCGTCAGAAAGAGTAAGAGTCTTGAAGGGTGTCGGAGTAACGTGAGCTTCATATACAACAGTCGGTTCCGTTGTATAAAGAGTATACGCATTATCGAATGGGATTAAAAGCACGATACCCGACGGAACTGTATAATCGCCTGCAGCAAGAGTTCCGTCGCTTATAAGAACAATTTTGGATTCGTTATTCGCCGTAGCATACGAAGTTGCTTCATTAAGGTCTGTAAAAGCAGAGCTGCCTACACTGAATACGGGAGTATCAGTTTCCGTAAACACCGGTTGAACCGTCAAATTTCTGTCAAAGCCGGCTTCATATTCAGTAGAGAAAGACAAATATATGCCTGCGTTAACGTCCTTCCAGCCAAGGAACTTGAATCCCGAAGCAGGAGTCGCGGCAAGGGCAAAGGTTTCCGAGGAATTCTTTATAAGCGTCGTCTCATCAGTCACCTCAGCTCCGTCAACGGTGTAAGAACCGTTTTCCGCAGGCAAGAAAGTAACGTTAGCGTCAACGTCGGCAAGCATAGAAATATTAGTAATTGACACAGTGGAACTATCTCCGCTTGCCGGAGACTGAATACTGATTGTTAAAGATTCATCCGACTGAAGAGTTTTTTCATACGAACCCGTCATATCGCTTGAGATTGCCGTTCCGTCAACAGAAACCATACCGCCGTTAAGGGTAATTGCATAGTCAAACTTCAGAACGGCTTCCGCAGTTTTTCCGTTTTTAATGGTGAGCGTTCCCGTTTTTGAACGATTGCAGGTTCCGTCGCCCGCTACGGAAGCCGTAACCGTATTTCCGCTTGCTGTAACAACAATATTATCGTTGTCTTTTTCAAGCAGTATGCCGGAGTCGCTCAGACCGGTTACCTCATCCGCCAAAACGGTGAACGTCATAGAAGGAAGCATTACCATTATCAGCATAAGAGCCAATGATAACGATAAGAACCTCTTTGCTATGTTTTTAATACTCTGCATAGCTTCATCTCCTAACAAAAAGATATTTTTATGGAGTAATCCAAATATAATTATATATTATTTATTAGTAAAACACAATAACTATTTTACTTTTTAAACGATTTGTAATTTTTATAAAATAACAAAAACGGCAGAACAATCTGCCGTTTTAAGAACATTCTTATTTTTTAAGAGTTCCAAAAATACCTCTGATAAGCTGCTTTCCGAGCTCCCTGCCCACCGTGTTGGCGGCAGAATTAATCGTTTTTGATACGGGAGAGGTGGTGCGCCTTCTTGACGAGGAGCTTCTTGAATATGAGGAGGTCGTCTTTTTAGCAGCGAGCTTTTCCTTCTCCCTTGCAAGCTTCTCCTTTTCCTTTTCAAGCTTCTCGCGTTCCTTTTCAAGCGCAGCGTCCTGCTTCTGCTTTTCGATTTCGACCTTCTCGGCTGCGAGCTGCTCCTCAGCCCTTACCTTTTCAGCCTCCTGCTCCTCATACGCGGCGGTGAGGTATTCGTAAGCGCTTTCCCTGTCAACGATAACCATATACTTATCGCGCAGCGGAGAAGTGAAAATCGCCTGCTGAATATCGCTCGGCTCAACTATGCTCATTGAACTCCTCGGCGGGAGAATACCTGCTCTTTCGACTATCGTCGGAACGCCCTTTTCATCAAGCACAGATACAAGCGCCTCGCCGACTGCAAGCTCCTGAAGCACGGTTTCGCTATCAAACGCGGGATTAACCCTGAACGACTTTGCGGCGTACCTCAGCGCCTTCTGGTCGTTGGGGGTGTACGCTCTGAGCGCGTGCTGCACGCGGTTACCTATCTGACCGAGCACGCTCTCGGGAATATCCGAAGGATTCTGCGAAATGAACCATACCGAAACGCCCTTTGAACGTATAAGCCTTACAACCTGCTCAACCTTTTCAAGCAGAGCCTTGGGCGCGTCGTTAAAGAGGAGGTGCGCCTCGTCAAAGAAAAACGCGATTTTCGGCTTATCTATATCGCCGACCTCGGGTAGCATTTCATAAAGCTCCGAAAGCATCCAGAGAAGGAAGGTCGAATAAAGCAGCGGGTGCTGGAAAAGCTCCTGACATTCGAGGATATTCATGACGCCCCTGCCCTGCTCGTCCCAGTCAAACCAGTCCGCAAGCTCAAGCGCAGGCTCACCGAAGAAGATATCGCCGCCCTCGTCCTCAAGCTTCAGGAGCTGACGCTGAATAGCACCGAGGGTCTGAGCGCTTACGTTACCGTAGGAGAGCTTGAACTCGTTTGCATTATCGCCCACGTACTGAATCATAAGGCGTAAATCCTTAAGGTCAAGGAGGAGAAGTCCCTTGTCATCGGCAATACGGAAAACTATCCTGAGCACGCCGCTCTGTACCTCGTTAAGACCGAGCAGCCTTGCAAGGAGCTCGGGTCCCATTTCGGATATAGTCGTACGTACGGGATGTCCGTTTTTAGCGTAAACATCAAAGAAACGCACGGGATACGGGGTATAGGTAAAGTTCTCAATACCCATTGTGTCAATTGAGCGGCGAATATGCTTATTCTCGCAGCCCTCCTTACACATTCCCGAAAGGTCACCCTTAATATCCGCCATAAATACGGGCACGCCCATATCCGAGAAGGACTCAGCAACAACCTTTAGGGTAACGGTTTTACCCGTACCCGTAGCACCCGCAATAAGACCGTGGCGGTTAGCCATAGAGGGCTCAAGGTATACCCTCTCCTGTCCCGTTGCAAGCCATATTTTTCCGTTATCCTGCATATACATACAAATTTACTCCTTTATAAACTTTATCAAATAAATTTTATCACAAGATCTGATATATTGCAACATTTACTTGTTAATGTTATACTGTACATAAAATAATATAAAGGAGGGTAAAAGAATTGAGAAGCTCAAGGTTTACGCTAAATTCATTTCTGATCGTGGTTATAATCATATCGGCTATCGCGTTCTTTTTTACCGTTAAGATGACTGATCTCGCCGACAGATACGCGATTAACGAGTATATTCCGATAGAAAATACCGAATATTCAGTACGCTATTCCTCGCTTGAGGAAAACGGAATATGCAAGGGCAGCGAAAATGATCCCGAATTGTTGATAAAGGGTACGTACGGCTATGACTGGGGTACAATTGCCGAGGACGGTACGCTTTACATAAATGAATACGAAACCACTGATTTAGGCTTTACAAGCTCTAATCTTGTAAAAATAGATCTTGAGACGCTTAAAAAAGAGGTGCTTTATGAGAACACTCTGCTCAGGGGCAAATGCGTTTCGGGAGAGCTTGTTTGTATGAGCGAATACATAATGGACTCAAACCGTCCTAAAACAAATTCGCTGTGCAGACTATATGCAATGAGCGACAGTACTCTTACTCCTGACAACAACGACGCTAAGATAATTTATATCGACACAAAAAGCGACAGCATCGCATACAGCGTAAGCGATAAAGCGGCGCGTGGCAGCGGCTTTGATGATAAATATATAAACCGCACACTCGAGGAGGTACAAAATGAAAGTTAAGTTCGGTACAAACGTAAAAAAAGAGCCTTCAGGCACTGATTTATACGTACGCATATTTCAGTTATCCTCTTTGCTGTCTATGATATATATTTTCATTGCCTCCGGATATACGATGTTAGTTGAAAAGAACGTATTCTCCGTACTGTTCGATGTCGGGATTTCCGCTCTGCCGAGAGGCGAAGCGCTGCTTTTATCCATTCTTTACAGGAAATCTAAAAGCGAGGTAGCAGTATACTTTGCGGCGTTGGTATTCGCACTCATCTTCGGTGTAATATCAAGCAGACTTCTAAGGGCGTCCAAAAAAGCATCTGTACTTACGCGATATGTTTTTATCGTATTTATCGCAGCAGACCTGATTATACGTTTTCTGCCGCTGCATTTTAACACGGTATTCCCGCTTTATGCGGCGATTACAGGTTTCGCGATACGCACAGTCTGCTTAATACTGATAATACTTGATTTAAAGAAAGCTCAGCGAGATTAAATCTCACTGAGCTTCTTTTTAAGCGCTTCATATGCTTCGTTATAATCCTCAATATTCAAAACCGTCTTTTCCATAGGACAGATATCAGTGCCCGCGCGGTTAATGATTTTTTCGGTAAGGCTTTCCCACTCGCAGTAAATTCCGTGCTCCTCAAGATATTTTTTCGCAGAGAGCGACATTACTTTTCCGTAAACGCCCGTAATACCCTCTCTGGCAAAGAGCATTGCGGCGGCTTTACCTACGACCGTATCGGCGACGCAAAAGCCCTTTAAATCAACTCCGTCCTCAATGAGCTTCATTATCGGCGCTATACCACGTCCGTCGTCGGTAATAACTTTGTCGCCTCTGCACAGCGTTATGCTGTGAGCGTTTAAACTTCTTTTCGCATTAATTAAATCAGTCATTTCCCGTTTCCTTTATGATATACGCATAATCCTTTGCATTTATAATACCGTCGCCGTTTTTATCAAGCTCTGCAGTATAGCCGTTTTCGTCAGTCCTGCAGTTTAAATGGGACTCGAAATAATCCCTGTACGTATTATTACACACCGTGCAGGTATACTCCTCATATCCGTCGTTTTTATACGTTGCCGCACCTTTGATATAGTGATGTCCTAAGGCTTTTATCTCCGGTGCTTCGTCGGAGGTAAGAGTGATTCCGCCCGTAATGCTTCCGTCGCTTTCGCAGGTGGGATAAGTAATATTCTCCTCTATGCTGTTGCCGTTTGTATCAATCGGTCCTACGCCCGTATAGGTCGGTGTAATCGTATTAATCGTATCGGCTGAAAACCATTTGCTTGAAAAGGTTATTTCCTCTATGCAAGTTTCCCTTCGGTGGCCTACGTTGCCGCCGACGGACAGCGGGGTGTAGAAGCGGTGATACGCAATAAAGAAGTGGCTACCTGCCTGAACTACGGACTGATGCCCCGTAGCAAGAATACCGTTATCCGTATCCTTTTGGAGAATCGTGCCCTGATTGGTTATCTTTCCTGTAAGCGAGCTCGCGGTTCCGTAGTTAATGTGATAATTCTCGCTCCCCGTATCGTCGCACGACCAGGTAAAGTAATAGTAGTTGTCGCGCTTGAATACGGCGATACTTTCACGGAAATCGGTTAATCCCGTTATCAGCCTGAGCGACGACGCGCTTTTCATATCGCTGCTGAGAGTCGCCATAGCGGCGCTGCCGTTACCGAAAAGGATATACGAGGTATTACCCTCGGTGTATATTGACGGGTCTATAACCTGCCCTTCAAAGCCTATATTGGCGTCGGAAAGCATCTTGGGATAAAGTATCGGGGTGTCGCTTGCGGTATAGGGTCCCGCGGGCGAATCCGCCCACGCTACGCCGATTGCCATTCCCTCGCCGTACGTTGATTTGAGGCTGTCAAGAATCCGTCCGCAGTAGTAGAAATAATACTTTCCGTTCTTCTCCTCAATCGCGGGCGCCCACGCGTTACCGTCCGACCACGCGGACGAAGCAATCTGTACACCCTTTTCGTTAAGCGAGGGGGCTTTATCCTTATTATCGAGTATAATTCCCTCGTCGCACCAGTGCACCATATCCCTTGACGAGAAAGCGCGGAACTGAGTACCGCCCCAGCCTATCGTTCCGTCGGTGGTCGGGAAAATCCAGAACTTACCGTCGAGCACGTCAACATCGGGGTCGGCGTACATACCCGGCAGAACGGGATTGTTGGCGATTGAAGGCGTTTTAAGCGTATAACTCTCCTCCTTATCGCCACAGCGAACTACAATGCTCCTGTCGTACGTCAAGTCAAGATACGGGCACGTTCCGAAGTCGTTCCCGTCAACGAGCACAGTACAATCCTCGTTTAATACGGAGAATTTAACGGGTACCGCCTTTATGCTCTGACGGCGCTGAATTATTGAATTAATCTCGCCGTTTGAGCGGTTAACGGTAGTCCTTACCGCAGTATGTCCGTCGGTACCCGACACGCCGTCTATGTTTTCAGTTTTTCCGACTGTCGCGCCTATGAGCAGCGGTGAATACAGCATAGCCTTCTCCTTTATAACAGTATCGCTGATGATATTCGGATAAACCTCGATATTGTCAAAATATCCGCTGAAATATCCGTCGCCGTCATAAAACGATTTGCCTATGTACGAAAGCAGATCGGTTCCCAAAGCCGAAACGCTGAGGCTGTCAGTATTTTCGGCAGCTAAATTTCCGTTAATATAAAGTTTCTGCGAAGTTCCGTTAAATACAATAGCTATGCTCATCCAGCTATCTGAAAAATCGACGGTGCTTTTTACCTCATGCTCGCTCCAATAGCTGCCCGCGGTAATTGCATTTCTGACCTCTGAGCCACGTATTCTGAAAAAGTCATAATACGTAGTATCCTTACCGAAGGCAAGGGTAAAATAATTACCAGAATTTGAAACCGCCTTGACGTCGAAAACAAGCGTCATAACGTCCCTGTTATCAAAGGTGCCCTGCGGTATTTCGGCATAGGCTCCGCTGCTGCCGTCAAGGTAAAGCACCTTGCTTTTTCTCTCGCTGTCATATACGGTCTGCGCGTTGCCGTAAAGCGTCGGCAGAGTCGTATTATCCTCAAAAGTGTACTGTAAATCAGGAGAGTCTTTATATTTATTAAGCACGCAGTCATAAACCTCAAAATTATCAAATTTTCCGTTAAAGTATCCATCGCCGTCATAGAGCGATTTCCCGATATATGACAGCAGATTACTACCGAGCTGAGATACGGTTATGCCCGTATCAGTGTTTTCGCTTGCAAGTATACCATCAACGTAAAGCTTCATATCCGTATTATCAATCACGATGGCGATATTCATCCATTTTGAGGTATCGCTTCCCAGACATATTACCTCGCGCTCGTTAGTCCAGGAATTTACGGTAATCGCGTTTCGGATTTCGTTATCGCGGATTCTAAAAAAATTATACCTTTCATTATTCTGTCCAAAGGTAAAGGTGAAATAGTTGCCGCTGTTGCTGTCCGTATAAACGTCAAACGCAACCGTCATAACGTCCCTGCCGTCGAAAAAGCCCTGCGGTATTTCCGCGTAGGTGCCGCTGCTGCCGTCAAGAGAAAGCACGTTACCGCCCTTCTCCGAATCGTAGACGAGCGCAGCATTACCGAAAAGCGACGGCGCGTTTTCAGTATCCTCAAAGGTGTACTTAAGCACTGGCGCGGGGTTTTCGTCGGCATAGGTATAAAGCATCGGCGCCGACAGCGCCAACGCGATGCACAGTACTATGCTGATAAGCCGTTTAAACCTCATAGCCGTTTACCCTTAAAGATTTTCTATGTAATCAATAATGATTTCGCAAATTTTTTCCTTACTCATCTTCGACGTTGAAAAGCACATAGTGTAATTATCCGCTCTTCCCCATTTTCCGTCAAAGAAATAATTATAATAGGAAGCGCGCTCCCTGTCCTTGCGCTCAATATACTTTTTGAGCTGCTTTTCGTTCATATCCGAGCCCTCGCGTTCGGCAACGCGCACCATTCTGTCCTCCATATCGGCGGCTATGAACACGCTCACCACGGTCTCCTGCTCGTTGTCCTCAAGGATTTTGTCCGCTCTTCTTCCTACGATAACGCACGGTCCCTTATCGGAGGCTGACTGGATAACCCTGCGCTGAGCCTCCATAACCTTACCGCTGTTGACGGCGCTGTCAATCGCGTAGGGGTCCATAACCACCGAAAAGAGAAAGCTCCTTGTCGGTTTTTCGTCAAAGAGGTCGAATATACCGTCCTCAATACCAAGGGCTTTAGCCTCGCTCCTGAGCGCTTCGGAATCGTAAAAATCAATACCGAGCTTATCGGAGAGCATACGCCCTATCTCGCGTCCGCCGCTTGCGAACTGCCTTCCGATAGCAATAATATAATGATCCTTCATAATTTACTCCTTACTGCCAACTGCTTACTGCTTACTTTAAATCGTGTACCGTAAGCCCCTGCATATCGTCATTTTCAAGGTAAAAAGCCATCTCCTCAAAATCCGTAAAAAGCTTATACAGCACTCTGCATTCGGGCTTAATAAATCTCTGTTCAATCGAATAATCCATAGCCTCAATCAACTTGTCGTAATAGCCGTCGATATTCAGAAAGGCTATCGGCTTTCTGTGCTGACCGAGCTGCTTTAAGGTTAAAATCTCAAAGAATTCCTCAAACGTGCCTGCGCCGCCGGGAGTAATAATAAAGCAGTCCGCCTCGTCCTCCATAACCGCCTTGCGCTCGCGCATAGTGTCGGTATAGGTCATCCTGTCACAGTTCCAGTTAACAAAATCGGCTAAGTCCTCCTTAAAGAATTTCGGAATAACCCCGTGGATTTTACCTCCGCCCTTCTTAAAGCCCCTTGCCGCCGCGCCCATTGAGCCCGTACAGCCTGAGCCGAAAACGAGGTTATGTCCCCTCTTTGCGAGGAATTCGCCCATTTTCTCAACCTCGGTAATATATTTTTCATCAATGGTCTTGCTTGCCGCACCGAATACGCATATTTCCATTGTATCACCTCACATTTATATAGATTAATTATAGCATATTAACCCTGTTATTTCAATAATTAACTATTGCAAATAAACCCATTATAATTTATAATATTACCATGTATACTCGGGGGGAATATACTATGAGCATTTTTGAAGCAGTAAAGGCGCTCGCTCTTTATGCAAAGAGAGAGGGTCTTATTGAAAAAGAGGACGTTATATTCAGCATTAATCAGCTCTGTCAGGCTCTCGCTCTTGATAGCTTTGAGGACTGCGAGGTGGACGAGGAATATGAGCTTGAAGATATACTCTCCTCAATTCTAAAATATGCTTGCGAAAACGGTCTATGCGAGAACAGCGTAGTTTACCGCGACCTTTTCGACACGAGGCTTATGGGTATTCTCACTCCCCGCCCGTCGCTCGTAATAAAGAGGTTCAAAGAGGAGTATGAAAAATCGCCGAAGGCGGCGACGGAGTATTACTACCGCCTTGCTAAAAAGAGCGACTACATAAGGGAATACCGCATTAAAAACGACGTTAAATGGATTACAAAAACCGAGTACGGTGATATAGACATAACTATTAACCTCTCGAAGCCCGAAAAGGACCCGAAGGCAATCGCGGCTGCACTCAAAATGAAGCAGAGCGCGTATCCGAAGTGTCAGCTCTGCAAGGAGAACGAGGGCTATATGGGCAGGGTTAACCACCCCGCAAGGCAGAATCACAGGATAATCCCGATTGCGCTTGCGGGCGAGGATTTCTTCCTCCAGTACTCCCCCTACGTTTACTATAACGAGCACTGCATAGTATTCAACAGCGAGCATATCCCGATGGTAATTAATAAGGGCGCGTTTGAAAAGCTCCTCTCCTTCGTTGAGCTTTTCCCGCACTACTTCGTAGGCTCTAACGCCGACCTTCCGATTGTAGGCGGCTCAATCCTCACGCACGAGCATTTCCAGGGCGGAAACTACGAATTCGCAATGGCTAAGGCGCCCGTTGAATATGCCTTTACCTTCAAGGGCTATGAGGATATTAACGCAGGTATTGTAAAATGGCCTATGAGCGTTATACGCCTTTCAGGTAAGGACAAGGCGCGCATTACCGAGCTTGCGGATAGAATCCTCTCTGCATGGAGGGGCTACACCGACGAGGAGGCGTTTATTTACTCCGAAACCGACGGCGAGCCGCACAACACGATTACCCCGATTGCAAGAATGAGGGACGGCAAATTTGAGCTTGACCTCGTACTGAGAAATAATATCACCACCGAGGAATGTCCGCTCGGCTTCTATCACCCGCACCCCGAATATCACCATATCAAAAAGGAAAATATCGGTCTTATCGAGGTTATGGGACTTGCCGTGCTTCCCTCAAGGCTCAAGGAGGAGATTTCGCTCCTTGCAAAAGCGCTCGTTGACGGAAACGATATTACCGCTGACGAGAGAATTGCAAAGCATGCAAAGTGGGCTGAAATGCTCAGGGCGAAGTATGAGCTTAACTCCGATAACTGCGAGGAGATACTCAGAAAGGAAATCGGAATTATCTTCACTTCAATTCTCGAGCAATGCGGCGTTTTTGAGAGGAACGAAGCGGGCAGGAAGCAGTTTATAAGATTTATGGAAAGTGTATAATTATGTTACCTGATTTTAACCTTCATACCCACACCTTCCGCTGTCATCACGCACAGGGCGAGGACGAAGACTATGTTATTAAAGCAATTGAAAACGGATATAAAACCATAGGCTTTTCAGACCACGCGCCATATATTTTCCCCGCGGGGCATTACAGCGGCTTTCGCATTGATATAGAGGACGCGCAGGACTACGCCGACAGTATCAAAGCGCTCAAGAATAAATACGACGGCGTAATTGATATTAAGCTCGGCTACGAGGTTGAATGGTATCCCATGCTTATAGGGCGCGAGCTTGATTACCTTAAGTCCTTTGATTACGATTACCTCATCTGCGGTCAGCATTACACGGGTAACGAAATCGAAAGCTGGGCGAATTACACGGGGCATAAGACGAACAACCCCGAGGACCTTGACCGCTATATCTTTCAGGTTTTAGACGCGGCGAGCAGCGGCGAAATGGCGTACATCGCCCACCCCGATATAATCAATTTTAAGGGAGATAAGGGCTTTTTCCTCGATCGGCTGTTCTTCCTTGTAAGAGAGCTGAGAAGGATTGATATTCCGCTTGAATACAACTTCCTCGGCTATACCGACAGGCGCCAGTATCCGAGCGACGATTTCTGGAGAATGGTAGCAAGCGAGGGCAACCGCGTTGTTATAGGTCTTGACGCGCACAAGCCCGAGGTATACGAGGACAAAAAGCATCTTGAAAAGATGATTGCACATATGGCCGAGCTCGGTCTTAAATACATTACCGACGTAAACGAAATACTGAAATAAAAACGGTGCCAAGCGGCACCGTTTTTATTCTAATATTCATATTCCGTAAGCATTTCAAAACTTTCGGGCAAATTATTGATTTTTTCTTTAATAAAAAGCGGATAGAGGTATTGCTCCTTAAGCGCATCAATACTAAGCCACTCGAACACCTCGTGATTCTTTGTTTCAAGTCCTTCAAAACACTCTTGCTTAATAAGCTCGGTATCGGACACGTCAACGAGATAGTAAACGCACAGCTCGTGAAATTTCTCTTTGCTTTCGTCCTCAATAAAGAAGCTCTGTACGAACCAGAGCGGTCTTACAATTTCCGCGTTTATACCGAGCTCCTCTTTCAGTTCTCTCTTTATTGCTGCGTCAGTGTCCTCGTGTAAATTAACTCTCCCGCCGGGAAGGAAGTAATAAGGAGTTTTACTATTCTTCATTGCAAGCAGCTTGTTATCATACTTAATAATGGCACAAACTCTGTAATTGAAAATTCCTTTTCTCGTTTTAAAAGTCAAGTCCATAATTCCCTCCTCAGTTTCTCAAGATATTCGTCAACCTCTTTGTGAGTTGTAAATGTTATAATCTTCTTGTCAGGATATTTTTCAAAAAGCCTTAACATCTTTGGACGAACCTTCACCCTATACGTTTTGATATCGTTTATCAGTTCATCGTCAGGCTCAAGCTCGCAGGCAATATCCTCGCGTATTTTGTCACGTTTAAGCACACCGTCAAGGCAAACCTCTGCCGGCATATCAAAATAGTACACTAAATCGCACTTTTTAATTCTGTATTTAATTGTACCTCTGTAATTTCCGTCGATTATCCAAGCATCATTTTTCATTATTCCCTTTTGCTTTTTAACGAAAATAGGACGCTCAAGGTGGCTCGCGTCAGGCAGCCAGTATATATTGTCAAGATTGTAAAGCGGCAGCTTGGTTATTTCTGCAAGCTGTTTTGAAAAGGTGCTTTTCCCGCCTCCGCTGCAGCCTATAACAATTATCTTTTTGTAATCAAACATAATTCCCTCCGAAAAAATACAGACCTGCCATAGTATGACAGGTCGATGTAACAGCATCTCTTATATTATTATCAGGCCTTGACGCTGTGTTCGGAATGGGAACAGGTGTACCTGACATTGATATTATACCAAAGTAAAAACTATGTGTCAATTAATTATTCTTTAAAGTATTATGCACAAGTAAATTCTCAACTTATACTATTCGAATCTGCTCGTTCCCCACCAATCAGGGACAAGCTCTTTTAGTCTTATAGTTTTTTTAGTTTCAAGGTCAAGCAGTATTTCAATATCGCCGCTTTCTTTATCAAGCTGCATAATATATTCACGGCAGGCGCCGCAGGGAGAAGCAACGCTCCCATCAGGCATTACGGCAACGAGCTTTTCAATCTGACTTTCACCGTTTGTAATCATATTGGCAATTGCGTTTCTCTCCGCGCACATACCGAGCGAGCACGCCGTATCAATGCATACGCCGACATAGATATTACCCTTTTTAGTTAATAATGCCGCGGCTACTCCGCCCGCTTCTATAAAAGGCGATACGGTTCTGCCGTTTTGAACTTTAACAGCAGCCGAGTATAATTCATTCCAGATATTTTCCTTCATATTCAATTCATTTCACCACCTTAGTGACCGTTATTATTCTATATACTCGTGCTTAGTTGGAGTATAGTTGTCTGATTTGTATTTTTCCTTTTTGTCTTTACCTATTGTTATGCTTTCGGTATAGTCAATCTGCTCGGTGCATATAGCGTCTTTCAGTATTTCTTCAAGATGCTCGTACTCCGAATGTTCACCTAAACTCGCAAGTACGAACGAATCACGAACGTAACCTGCGCTCTCAGCCATAAGATTCTGATCAAAGTAATAACCGTAATGCTCAATGAAGAAGGTCATCATCATAACGGTTGTTCTTGTGTTACCTTCTCTAAACGGGTGCACTTGCCAAAGCTTAGGAAACAGACGCGCAATCTGTTTTGCAAAATCGTCCTTTGATAACGCAGACCAATCAACTTTGTTAATTTCCATAAAAGCGTTATCCAAATCTCTGTAGATTTCCGTAACGCTTGAGTACCATACGCTTTGACCGGCGAGTAACGCTTCACGCTTTTGAATATTTATTTTTCTGTATTCTCCCGCCCATTCATATACGTCGCCGAACAAGAACTTGTGGATATAACAAAAGCCGCTGGATGAAAAATCGTCAAACCCCTTTTCATACAGCAGCATCATATTCGCGCGGGACAGCTCTGCCTCGGCTAAGTCAAGCTCTTTTTCTTCGGTGATACCAAGCAGATTTTTAAGGACGGTACTGTTTTCTATCAAGTACAAATCTTTCATTATAATACCTTCCTGTGTTTTGCAAGCAATGCTGCTTTCATCTGTGCTCCTGTTATTTCTCCTTTAGCCCACTTAGCCGAAAGCTCTTTTGCATAAGTTGTTACGGGAACGCCTTCTATATTATTCAACGTATCCGCAACCTTAACCGCTGCGGTTCTTTTTGTTTGGACGGGAGACATCTTTTCACTTCCTTATTATGAACTGTAATTATTATATACCATTCTACCCGAACAATCAAGCATAAAGAAAAATCGTTATACCTGTTTTAAAATTTCTACAAACCACTTTGTATCCTCTAAGAAGAGATAGGTCAGCCTGCCTGCGATATAGCAGGTATAGCGTATCCCCGCGCCGCCGGATTTCAGCGAAGCGGCGGGGCGTACGTCGCTTATTCGGTCAACCTCGTATTCCCTTTCGTTATACACGATTGAAAGCGGGGTTATGTTCCCCTCGGTATCAAACACCGCCTTTACCTCGGTATAGTGCTTATTCGGGTTATCGTATATCGGTGTTTCAAACTTAATCATAATTATCCTGCCTTATACCCTATCGGGTGAATAATATGCTCCTCGTGCGGATTAAAGCCCGAGAGGTCGCGCCTTTCAAGCTGGCACGCGCGCTGAATACAGTAATTGCCGAAGCGGCTTTTCAGCGAGTCCATTGTATTTTCGATTTTCTCCATTTTTTCAAGGCGCTGAGTATTTCCGTAAAGGTCGTACTGAGCGCAGAAATCGTTATCAAATTCGCTCACCGACACACCGAGGGAACGGATATGGCGCTCCCAGTTATAGTTCTCGTAAAAAAGCTGCATCGCGCATTTAAAAATTTCCGTGCTAACGTTGGTAACGGTATTTATCCTTCTCTGACGGGTGAAGGAGTTAAGCTCCGTATCGCGCACGCTTATCGTAACGCATCTTCCCTTTAAGCCCTGCTCCCTCATACGCCGTGCAACGCTTTCGCAAAGCACCCTCATTACAGTCCTCACGTCGCCGTTATCGACTAAATCACGCGGAGTGGTAGTGGAGTTTCCTACGCTCTTAACGGGGTCGGTTTCGTCCTTATGGCGCACCCTCGCGCGATCAAGCCCGTTGGCAAAAAGCCAGAGCGTTTCGCCGTTTTTACCGAGTATACTCTTCAAAAAATTAATATCGGTATTCGCAAGCTCGCCTATCGTGTTAATTCCGTAATAAGCGAGCTTTTTTTCGGTTGAGCGCCCCACGAAAAGCAAATCACCCGCAGGCAGCTCCCACGCGATTTTCTTATAATTATCCTTACTGATAACGGTAATCGCGTCGGGCTTTTTATAATCCGAGCCGAGCTTCGCAAAAATCTTATTAAAGCTTACGCCTATACTCACGGTAATACCGAGCTCATATTTTACGCGCTGTCTTATTTCTTCGGCAATTTCAGTTCCGCTCATCTGACACCCCGTAACGTCAAGCCAGCTTTCATCAAGCCCGAAAGGCTCTATATATTCGCTGTAATCCTCGTAAATCCTTCGGCAGAGCTTTGAAAAACGCAAATACAGAGGGTAGTTCGGCGGTACTATTATTAAATCGGGGCATTTCTGCCTCGCCTTCCAAAGCGGCTCCCCCACGGTCAGCCCGTACTTAGAGGCAATCTCGTTTTTAGTTAAAATAATTCCGTGCCTGCTCTCCGTGCTACCGCCGACGGCAACGGGCTTATCCCTTATCTCAGGACGGTAAAGACATTCCACCGAGGCATAGAATTTATTACAGTCGACATGAAGTATCGTTCTTTCCAAAAAATCACTCTTTCGAACATTTGTTTAATTACATTTTAAACCGTATGTTCGAATTTGTCAACAGGAATATATTGTAGAGAAATTTTTCGGACACACAAAATAAGAGGGCGGATAATATCCGCCCCTACGAAAAACAAAGATATGAAGCGCACGCAAGCGTGCAACGAAGGCAAGCTGCGCTTGCAGAAGGACGAGCTTTGCCCGTACCCATTATAAATGCTGTCTGCAAGACCCGACTGTTGACCAACGGTCAACTCTTCGTTTTTTCGTATTTTCGTTTTTTATCGTTCGGATAATATCCGCCCCTACAGTTAATCCTGTTTTAAGTTTTCAATTATGTTGTCGTCCTTGATTTTATCTGCGCTGTAAAGCAGGGACAAAACAATTATTAAAAATACTGCAAGTATCGAGGCAATATAATATTGCAAATTCGGCATAAAACCGATATCCATTCCCTCCGATTTTGAAAGTGCATAATACATCAGGTAATGCAGTCCTGCACTTATCGGTATCGACCATAAAAGCGACTTTACACCGTAGCGTATGCTCTCAACGTATATCATTTTCTTAAAGCCCTTCGGCGTAACGCCGACGGATTTGAGCATAGCAAATTCCGTTTTGCGCTCGTTCATTGAGTTTGAAATAGAATTGATAATATTGATAATCGCAATAAAGGTCAGCAGGGTTATAAAGCCGTAGACAAATACTTTTATGATATTCAGCACTGCGTTCGTCGCCTGCATCTGCGAGGTGCTGTCCTCAATCGTGTAGGCAACTTTGGCGTTTTCAAAATACTCGTCCGCCGCCTGCATAGCCGACTTATAATTCTTTGCAAAGATACCGAAGCAGAACATATTACGTTCAACGGGGAGCGACGGTATCGCATCCTCGGAGAGAATGAGTGACGGCTGGTTATTATATTTCGGCTGGAAGAGCGGAGAGTCGTATTCCTTATCGGTCAGCTTCCCCGCCGTAACGGTAAACGGTCTTTCAATATCATAATCGTTAGTGTCCTCGTTATAGTCCTCGGTATAGCAGTAAAGCTTTTTTCCCTCGGTACCGTCAAGGAACGCCTTGTAATTCTTCGGCTTACCGCCCGTCGTATCAACAACGCGGTTAAAAACGATTGCTTTCAAATTCTTTGAGTCGTGATAGCCGTCGGGCTTTTCGCCGATTGATTTAAGGTAATCGTCAAAGCTCTCGTTATCCATTACGAAAACATACAAATCTGTTACATTCTCATCGGCTGACAGAGAGAAGGCTCGCTTAGTATCCTCGGTAAAATATTCTGTACTTTTGAGCGTTGCAACCGTCGTGATATAGCCTATATAACCGTCGATGTCCGCGCCGTCAAAATATTGCTTTACCTTTTTCTCGCTTTCATAATCGGTATAAACAAGAAAATCTGCCATACCGTCCCCTGCCTCCTGCTTTACAAGCGAGGTAAACATCTGTGAAAAGTTGGTGACGGTAAGGAATAGCACCACGCTCATAATAAGGGCGAAAACGATACTCCTGCTGCGTCTGCCGTTGCGCTTGAAGTTCTTGACTGCAAGCTCGCCCTCGTAGCCGTAAAGCTTTCTTGTAAGCTTTGAAACGCGGAGGCGCTTCGCCTTTTTAACCTTAACGGTATTCGTGCCCTTAATCGCCGCAATCGGCGTCGTTTTTGACGCTCTGCGCGCGGGGATATAGCAGGAAATAAAGATTGTCAGCGCGCTGA
The DNA here is from genome assembly GCA_937907605.1 of uncultured Clostridia bacterium. GTDB lineage: Bacteria > Bacillota > Clostridia > Oscillospirales > Acutalibacteraceae > Eubacterium_R. The sequence continues at coordinate 37,202 of CALCYI010000002.1, forward strand.
TAAGCACCGTACCGAGTATGATATACGGGGAAAAATGCACCTTAAGCGTGCCCTTAATCGGGATTGCAATCGTTGCAAGGAACGCGCCCTCAATGCCCTTAAAGGTAATGAGCATACCGATAAAGCCCGCAAGAATGCCGACGGGTATGCCGATACCGCCGAGGATTAAGCCCTCAAAGTAAATGCTCCCTCGCTTCTGCTTTTTCGTTGCGCCGACAGAAGCAAGCATGCCGAGATAGCGCTCACGCTCCTGGTACGACACGGCAAAGCTGTCATAAATCATAATGACGGAAGCGACCACGATAACGGCAAGAACAACCGCCATAAAGGCACCGATGGTTTTCAGTGTATCGTTCTTTTCCATTATGCCCGAATAGTTAAGCAGGTCATTATTGTACTTAACGCTTTCAGTTCCCGTTGCCTTTTGAAACGTCTCGGTTCTTTTGTAAACAGAATTATCAAGCTTGTGATAGCTTACCGTTACGTAAACGGGAAAGTCCTTCGGTATTACGCCGTCAAGATTTGCGACAAAGCCGTCGCGGTGGTCGAAGAAGCTGACGTTACCCTCGGCAATACCGCAGAGCGTGTAATCCCTGTAATCCTCTTTTTGAGTCTCGAAATCAAGGCAGTAAAGGCTGATTGTATCGCCTAATTTCCAGCTGAGCTTGTTCTTCTCTATATACTCCTTTGTAACGACGATTTCGTTCTTATTCTTCGGGAATGCGCCGTCGGTTATTTTAATATTCCTTATGTTAAGCGCGCTTTCGTCAACAGCGTCAACCTGTGCGTATGCCTTCGCAGTTTCTACATCTTTATCATAAGTAAATTTAAAAAGATTTGCACCGACGTAATAACCCAAATCGTCGCTTTCAAATGCCGCCATATCAGGCATTTTGTCATAAAAAAGCTGTGCATGCCAGTTACCGTCATACGCAAGAGTGGAGTTCTGCATAAACTTAATAAATGAGAATATGCTTGTGAACACCGCCGTTACCATCGCGACGGATACTATGATTGAAAGCACTGTCAGCAGAGAACGCCGCTTGTGACTTTTAACGTGACGAAGAGTCAGTTTATTGACTATGTTCATTGTACTCTCCTTTCGTCACGGACAATTTTGCCGTCTTTAATCTCGATAAGGCGGTCTGCGGAGAGCGCAATCTGCTCATCGTGCGTAATCATAATTACGGTCTGTCCGAGCTCGCGGTTAAACTGACGAAGGAGAGAAATAATTTCCTTGCTGTTCTCACTGTCAAGATTGCCCGTAGGCTCGTCGGCAAGCATTAAAGCGGGGTTATTAATCAGCGCGCGTCCGATGGATACCCTCTGCTGCTGTCCGCCCGAAAGCTGCGACGGAAGGTGCGTAAGCCTGTCCTGCAAGCCGAGGCGCTCTATTATATTTTTGAGCTGTCTTTTGTCGGGCTTTCTGCCGTCGAGCAGAAGCGGAAGGGTTAAGTTTTCCTCAACCGTTAAAATAGGTATAAGATTATAAAACTGATAAACGAGTCCTATCTGACGGCGGCGGAAAATTGCAAGCGCGGTTTCGTCAAGCGTGCTTATATCGGTTTTGTCGATAATTACGCTGCCGCTCGTCGCCTTGTCAACGCCGCCAAGAATGTGCATAAGGGTTGACTTCCCCGAGCCCGAGGGTCCGACTATCGCAACAAACTCTCCGCGCTGAACCGAAAAGCTCACGTTATCAAGCGCCTTTACCATTGTGTCGCCGCTACCATAGGTTTTGCAAAGATTTACTGTTTCAAGAATTTTCATTTTGTCTTCCTCCTTTTTACACAATGGTACTATCTGCACCTTACAATCAGGTGAATTTAATATAACAATTTTGTCATTTTAAATAATATCGTCCTTTAAGACGTCAATGATGCTTTTGTCCTTTGATTTTCTTATTCCGTAAAGCATTGTTACGCCCACAAGCGCAAACACGGAAAGAATAACGATAATGAATAATAGTATATTCGGCGAATAAGGCAGCGCTCCGTCTCCGACAATACGGTTAATTATAATCGATACGGCAACGCTTATCGGAATACCTAACACCAGCGCTTTTATACCATAGAGCAGACATTCAAATACAATCATCCTGCTAAACCCTTTGGGCGTTACGCAGACGGATTTCAGCATTGCAAATTCCTTTTTTCGAAGCATCAGGCTTGTAGATATAGAATTAATAATATTTGCAAGCGTAATCAACGTAATCAATGCTAAGAAAGCATATAAAAACACTTTCAGCGTAGTGACAATTTGCCTTGACTGCTCGGCATAATATTCGATATCGCGCACGCTCACGCCCTCGGTATTATCCCATTCGCCGGTATCAAACATTTTTCCGATTTGCTCGGCTACTTCGCGGTGGTTATCACATTCCACGCCGACGTAAACACCGAGCGGTCCCTCGTCGCCGTCAATCGCCTCCGTACAAAACGGCTGCGCCATACTCAGCGGCACAAAGCAGGAAATATTGCGTTTACCGCAAAGTTTAAATACGTAGTTATCCTTATCATATTTTACCATACCCGCAATTTCGAAGTCGAGGCTGCTGACATCTTCGCCGTACTTCTCTTTAAGTTCGTCTTCGTTTAATATGCGGAATTGCTCGTATTCCTTCGTTTCTTCATTATAACTTTCCTCAACGGGGTCCTCCCACGTACTACTCACATATTCCCCGATAATCCCCTCGGTAAACACATCGTCCTCGCCTTCTTCAAGCTGTACGTTGTTAAGGATTACCGCTTTCTTGGTTTGATTTATGTGATTTACCTTTTCATAATAATCCTGCGGATTCAGCCCGTTATCTTCGCAAAGACGGTTAAAATCTGCATCCTCAATAAAGTGAACATCCAGTTGAATACCCTCCCAGAGTTGGCTGTATTTAGGGGTAGTATTACCGTGGTAAGCAATTGTCTGGTCAGTAAGACCCATCCTAGAGATCATGTTATATTGACGGTATAATTCATCCTCAGTATATATATCCTTAATCGGGAAGCGTGAATCATAGCCGTACTGCCATTCTTCCACACTATATACGCGTTTTACGTCCTTCATTGACATAAGCTGCGCGCAGAATTCATCATATTGCCTGCTGTCACCGACGCAGACTTCTACCTGATACGGCATTTCTTCGTTATACGCCTTCGTTTCGCCGAATATGTAACAGAAATAATTGACCGATATAAACAGCACTACGCTTATGGCGATAGAAGCAATAATTAACCTGCCTCGCCTGCCGTTGCGTTTCAAATTCTTGTTTGCAAGCTCGCCCTCGAAGCCGAAGATTTTACGAATTAGCTTTGAGGATTTAAGCTTCTTTGCTTTTAATTTCAACTCGCCGCCCGTGCGTATCGCGTCAATAGCGTTTATCTCGGAAGCGCGTTTTGCGGGTTTGCGTATTGAAAGAAGAATGACCGCTATGCTGAGAACAATAATTGCAATAACGCTCCACAGCGGAACGGCTAAACTGATTTTTCCGTTTTCAAAGACCGTACCCTGCATAAACTGATTGAGATTTCCTGCTACACTTGCAAGAACAGAGGCGGCTACTAACCCCAACAGCAAGCCGCACGGAATACCGACCGAGCCAAAGAAAAGTCCTTCAAAATACACGGACTGCTTTTTCTGCTTTGCCGTTGCGCCGACGGAAGAAAGCATACCGAGGTAACGGACACGCTCGCCCAGTGACATTCCAAAGGCGTTATAAATCAGCACCACCGAAGCAATGATAATCAGTAGTAAAACTATCAGCAGCATCGGAAGCACAAATCTTACAAGCTCGCTGTCATATTGTCCGCAAAGGTGTGCGCCGAGTAAATCGTCATTCAGATAAATCTGCTTTGTTTTTTTCAGATCGTATTCGTGAAGCTTATAACCGTATGTGCGCGCAATATCGCCGATTGTCAGCATAGAAAACGGCGTAACACTTTTCAAGGTAATCCACGCCCTGTCACCCTTGTCCACCATACCGCTGAACATTTCGCCTATTTCGTCGTCCGAGCAATCGTCATTGATTATGCCGACAAGCTTAAAGCTCTGTTCTCCGTCTTCTTCAAATGTTTCGTCATATCGAAACTCTCCTGAAATCGGGAAGTGAAGCATATCGCCGCCGAGCATACGGCATCCTGTTGTCAGGGTAACGGTATCGCCGACCTTCCAGTTCAGCGCGTTCTTTTCAATATACTGTCTATGTATCATCAGCTCGTGCGGCGTTTTAGGGTAAGCACCTGATATGCTATCAAAAGCTCGTTGTTCAAGCCACACCTTATCACCGCGGTAAATAAAGCCTGTGCCGAGGCGTTCGCTTTGAGCGCCCTTAAGCTTAACACCGTCCGCGCCCTTGTTGACCTCCTCATAAACGCCGACCTTCTCAATACGTTTGTCGTTTTTGAGTAAGTTAAGCTCCTCATCACTGTAACCGGTAATATCCATATGCCAGTTACCGCCCGTAGCAATAACAGCCCTTTCATAAAACTTTAAGTACGAAGCGCCTCCGGTTATAACCGCTGTAATTAACGCTACGGAAATAATAATGCCGATAAGAGTAATAACCGTTCTGCCCTTATTCTGTTTTAAATGTAAAAACGTCAGCTTATTTATAATACTCATTTTCTTGCCTCCGTGGAAAAATCAGGTCACATCAACCCTTGATTTTAATATACATAAGCTAACTTACAATCAGGTGAATTTAATATAACATTTTTGTCATATTATGGATTTGTAAAACTTAATTTCAAATTCAGTGCCGCTGCCTTCCTCGCTTGTAACGGAAACGGCGGCGTTTTCTTTACTGAGTATTGCTTTTGAAAGCGCAAGTCCTATGCCGACGCTCTCCGAGGAGGCGTTTTTGCCGTGATAGAAGCGCTCAAAGATACGAGGCAAATCCTCTTTAGCGATACCGCAGCCGTTGTCGCGTATAACAATACGTTTAAACAGCGTGGTTTCGTTCGTTTCGATTTCAAGCGTTCCGCCGTCGGAGGTGTGCTCAATACAGTTTTTGATAATATTTCCTATCGCTTCAACGCTCCAGCTTTTATCGCCCGTAAAGGTAAAATCAGTAATATCCTTTTTAAGAGTTATATTTCTCAAATCAAGGGTGAGCATAAACGGGTTTAAACTCTCATCAATTACATCTCTGATTTCAACTTCGTCGTTGCTGATTTCAATTGTACCGGCATCCAGTTTGGAGAGCTTTAGAAGCGTCTGGATAAGCCAGCTCATTTTTTCGCACTGAGTATTAATAATCTCCGTAAACTCTTTACGCTTTACGGGGTCGGTTTCGCTTTCAAGTAGCTCCGACACAACGAGCATCGAGGTAAGCGGCGTTTTAAGCTGATGCGAAATATCCGCAAGCGAATCGGCAAGATAGAGCTTATCCGCTTCAATAACCTCGTTTTGCGTTTTCAGCTTGGTTATTACTTTAAAGAGATTATTTTGCAGAATGGAAAGCTCGCCCTCTGTATTGCTTTCTATATCGAGGTTATAATTACCTGCGCATACGAGCGATAGATAATCGTTTAATTTGCTTATCGCCTTATATCTTTTTGCCGTATAAACGGCAAAAACGACTATAAGCAGAGCGCCGTGCACAGCGCATATAACACCTGCAATTATATTAATCTTAAAACATATTACGGTTAATACCGCCGTCGTAGCCGCGCTGATGATAACGGGTAAAAAGAATTCTCTATTTTTCAATGTAATACCCCATTCCTCTTTTCGTTTTGATTATATCGGGCTCGGCAGGATTGTCCTCAATCTTATCACGCAGGCGTTTAATATATACTGTAAGGGTATTATCATTAACGAAGTCGCCCTCGATATCCCATAAATCCTCAAGCAGCTTGTTGCGGGTTAAAACTATACCTCGGTTGTTCAGCATAGTCAGAAGAAGCCTGTACTCCATAGCGGTAAGGATAACCTCCTCGCCGTTTTTAAAAACGCGCGCCTCGTTCATATTAATCTTTACGTTATGAACGCTTACAACGCCGTCTGTGCTCTCCTTGCTGTAACGGCGAAGTACGGACTTGATACGCGCAAGAAGCTCCTTAAGCCGAAACGGCTTTGAAATATAATCGTCTGCGCCGAGGTCAAAACCCATAACCACGTTCACCTCGTCGTCGTACGCGGTAAGGAATATAACGGGATAATCCCCCTGCGCTTTAACAGCCTTGCAGATATCGTAGCCGCTGCCGTCGGGAAGCGTTAAATCAAGAATATATAATGAAAAAGTATTATTACTGATAACCGATTTTGCTTCGGCAATACTTTTTGCAAGCGTAACCTTATAGCCCTCGCTCTCGAGCGAATACGTAAGCGCAATGCCGATTGCCTCGTCGTCCTCTAAAAGAAAGATGTTCATTTTATCACTCCCGTGTCTATTTTAACAAAATATAATTTTCACTTCAATTACAATATTGTCACATAAAAAGGGGCTGTGAAAAAACGCAATATTTTTAATTGCGTGGCATCACAGCCCCTCAAATCTTTATTATTCGTGTAATTTTGCAAGCTCGTCGCGGAAGGACTCTGCGGAATCAAATTCCTTGTAAACCGAAGCGAAGCGTACGTACGCAACCTCGTCGATATCCTTAAGCTTTTCCATAATAAGCTCGCCTATTCTTGCGGAGGTAACCTCTCTGTCGACCGAAGCCTGAAGCGTGGACTCAATCTCCGCAATCTTTGACTCAAGCTCTGCAACGGTTACGTGCCTCTTTTCGCACGCGCGTAGCATACCCTTAAGAATCTTGTTTCTGTCGAAAACTTCCCTGGACTTGTCCTTCTTGATTACGATAATCGGAACGTCCTCGATTATCTCATATGTAGTGAACCTCTTACCGCACTGAAGGCACTCTCTTCTTCTTCTGATTCTTTCGTTTTCGTCAGTGGGACGCGAGTCAATAACCTTGCTGTCAGTGAATGAGCAAAATGGACATTTCATAGTATTCTACCTCCTTGAAAAAAGTCCGAATTGAAACTACATTACGGATTATAACACAAGATATAGTTAAAGTCAAGTGTTTTCACTTTACAACAATATATTGACGTGTTTAGTCTATTTTTAGGGAGTATTCCTTTCTGTTGTAGACAAACATCCAAATCGCCATAAGTATTATGATAAAATACCCCACAAACGACCACAAATCAGGCACCTGATGTCCGAGGAAGAAATAGCCCTCAATCGCGGTAAAGATAATATTCGAATAGTCGTAGACGGATATTTCCCTGCTCGGCGCGTAGGTATAGGCGGCGGTGATACCGAACTGACCGCCCGCGGCGCAGAGACCGACCAAAAGAAGATAAACAAGCTGCTTCGCCGTCATTTCGTAGTAATTGAATATCAGATAAGGCGCGGTAACCGCAACCGAAAACGCAGAGAAGAAAAACACGGTAAACCGCCCGTTTTCGCCCTTATTGCCCATATGACGAACGCAGGTATACGCAGCGCCCGCGCACAGTCCGCCGACAAATCCCGCAAGCGAGGGTATAAGCTCCACATTATTAAAACTCGGCTTTATAACGAACATCGCGCCGACAAGCGCGCCGATTATCGCGAGCGCCTGCTTAGGCTTAACCTTTTCTCTTAAAAATATTGCCGAGAATATCAGCGTAAAAAACGGCGAAAGCTTATTGAGCATAGCCGCGTCGGCGGTATGCGCCATATGAGTAGTCGCATAAAAATTACCGAACACGCCGAGCAGCCCCGCGCTCGCCCTCAGAAAATGGAACGGGAGCGTACCTTTCGTGTGCCTGAAGGGCTCACGGTTTTTAAGGAGCATAAAGGACGCAAAAAAGAGCGCTACAAGATTACGGAAAAAAACCTTCTGCACTACCGGAACGTCGCCCGAAAGGTTAATAAACGAGCTCATTCCGCTAAAGCACAAGGCGGATAAAAGTATACAGATAATTCCCTTTGTCTTGTCAGATAATCTGTTCATTTTACATATTCTCAAAAAAGCGCTTGCTAAGTTTAAGCTCCTCGGCTACGTCAACGCCCTTTGAATATATCTCTATTACGTAGTCACCCCTGTAATCTGCGTTATCAAGCGTTTCAAAAAGGCGTTTAAAATCAAAGCTACCCCTGCCCGGAGCGATACAGTCCGCCTCGGGAAGTCTGTTGTCCGAAAGGTGAACGTGGGCGATTTCATTTTTAAATTCATCAAGGAAATCGAACGGCTCATACCCAGCCCTTATCGACTGCTTAATGTCAAAAACCATATGGAAGTCGCTGCCGAGCGCAGCCCTCATCCTCTTCATAAAGTCAATATGCTGGCTCTTAAAGCGGTCAACGTTCTCCTGACAGACGAGTACGCCCTCGCGCTTACCGATTTCAACGAGGGACATAAAGCGCTCAAAGTAAAGCTCGTCGGGGAGCGCAATTTTTCTTCTGTCAAGCGCGCCGTGGATAACTACGACCTTCGCGCCGAGTAGCGCGGCGGCGTGACAGTGCTTTTCATAAAGTCCTATAAAATCCTCATAGCGCCTCTGATATTCGCCGAAAATACAGTTATTTTCAAGCGCAGAGGAGAAGGGGTGAACGGATAAAACCCGTACCCCGTTGTCGTCAGCCTCCCTCTTCATTTCCTTTACGAAGGAGGGCTCAAGCTCAGAGCTTGTATTAAAGAATATTTCGGTTTTCTTAAAGCCGAGGTCAATCACCCTCGACAGCGCTTTTTCCGTCTCAAGCGGATAAAAGCAGGAGGTTGAAGCGCCAACGTTCATTAATTATTCCCCTAACAGTTTTTCGGTTGCCGCAAGGCGTACGCTCGTACAGAGAATCTGTGCAGCGAGGTCAAGCTCGCTAATCGGCGGAAGCGACGGCGCAATACGGATATTGCTGTCCTTCGGGTCGTTGCCGTAGGGATAGGTTGCGCCTACGGTAGTGAGTACAACGCCAGCCTCCTTACAGAGCTCGCCGACTCTTTTAGCGCAACCGTCCATAACGTCGAGGCTTATGAAGTATCCGCCGCGGGGCTTGTTCCACGAGGCAATACCCTTGCCGCCGAGCTCGTTTTCAAGATGGTTGAGCACCATTTCAAACTTCGGGCGCATAATCTCGGCGTGCTTTTTCATATGGGGCAGGATACCGCCAACCTTTTCAAAAAAGCTTACGTGGCGGTGCTGGTTCATTTTATCGTAGCTTATGGTCTGGCAGTTCAGCCTGCGCTTAATATCGGCGATATTATTATCGCTCGCCGCGAGAGCGGAGATACCCGCGCCTGGGAAGGTCATCTTTGAGGTTGAGCAGACCTCAATTACCATATCCTCGTTATTATATTCGGGCAAAACGTCAAATATATTCAGAAGCTCGTCGCCCTCGTCATATAAATCGTGGATACAGTACGCGTTATCCCAGATAATCCTGAAATCCTTTGCGGCGGGCTTAAGTGCGGCGATACGGCGTACAACCGCGTCGGAGTATGTAATACCCTGCGGATTTGAATACTTCGGCACGCAGAACATACCCTTTACCGCTTCGTCCTTAATAAGCTCCTCAACTGAGTCCATATCGGGACCGTCGGACTTCATATCAACGTTAATCATTTTGATATTGAAATATTCAAGTATAGTGAAGTGCCTGTCATAACCGGGCACGGGACAGAGGAACTTAACCTCGGGGAGCTTGCTCCACGGGGTACTGCCGCACACGCCGTGTGAATAGCACTGCGCAAGGTAGTCGAACATCAGCGAAAGGCTCGCGTTTGGACCGATAAGTATATTCTTCATATCGACGCCGAGCAAATCGCCGAAAAGCTTTCTGCAGGCGGGGATACCCTCAAGTATTCCGTAATTTCTGAGGTCAATTCCGTCAACTATATAATCGGGGTCGTCAGTGAGCCCCATTGATAAATCGAGTTGCTCTTTACATGGCTTACCCCTTGACATATCGAGCTTTAAGCCCATTGCCTTATAATCGTTATATCTTTTTATCAAAGCTTCTTTTTCCGCAATAAGCTCCGATTTTGTCATATTAATATAATTTGACATATTACTCCTCCATTGATATAATCTAAAGTGTATTTTATCACTTTATTATATTTAATGCAATAGCGAAGGTGAAAAGCTTATGAAATATCGCACTGAACACGACTCCATGGGCGAGGTAAAAGTACCCTCTGATAAGTACTGGGGCGCGCAGACTCAGCGCTCAAAGGATAACTTTAAAATCGGCTCAGGGCTTGAAACTATGCCCGAGGAAATTATAAGCGCATTTGGTATTTTAAAGAAGGCTGCGGCGAGGGCAAACGCCTCTCTCGTACCCGAGAGAATGACGAAGGAAAAGCTGAAAGCAATCTCCAAGGCGTGCGACGAGGTTATTAGCGGAAAGCTCGCTGAGCACTTCCCTCTCGTCGTGTGGCAGACGGGCTCGGGCACGCAGAGCAATATGAACGCAAACGAGGTTATCGCAAACCGCGGCAACGAGCTTTCAAAAAAGAAGCTGCTCCACCCGAACGACGACGTGAATATGAGTCAGTCATCAAACGACACCTTCCCCACGGCTATGCACATAGCGGCGGTTATCGCGCTTGAAACGAAGCTCCTGCCCGCGCTTGATACGCTGATTGAGACCTTTAAGGCGCTCGAAAAAAAGCATAAGGGAATCGTAAAGAGCGGAAGGACTCACCTGCAGGACGCAACTCCGATTGAGTTTTCCCAGGAAATAAGCGGCTGGAGAACAAGCCTTGAAAAAGACAGACGCCTTATAAAATCCGCCCTGCCCGAGCTTAAGGAGCTTGCGCTCGGCGGTACAGCGGTGGGCACGGGGCTCAACGCTCCTAAAGGCTTTGACAGAGAGGTTGCAAGGGCGGTATCCGAGATTACGGGAATAACTTTTAAGACCGCGCCTAACAAATTCCACGCGCTGACCTCGAAGGACGAGATAGTTTTCGCGCATGGCGCAGTAAAGGCGCTCGCGGCGGATATGATGAAAATCGCAAACGACGTTCGGTGGCTTGCGAGCGGTCCGCGCCTCGGGCTTGGTGAAATCACGATACCCGAAAACGAGCCGGGCTCCTCGATAATGCCGGGTAAGGTCAACCCGACGCAGTGCGAGGCGGTTACTATGGTAGCCGTTCAGGTAATGGGCAACGACGCGGCGATAGGCTTTGCCGCAAGCCAGGGCAATTTCGAGCTCAACGTGTTTATGCCCGTAATTATCTATAATTTCCTGCAGTCCGTAAGGCTGCTCAGCGAGGCAATAACGTCCTTTAACGGTAACTGCGCAGTGGGTATAAGCGCAAATAAGGATAAAATGCACGATAACCTTTACAACTCGCTTATGCTCGTTACGGCGCTTAACCCCTATATAGGATATGAAAATGCGGCTAAAACTGCCAAGCTTGCGTACAAAGAAAATATTTCTCTCAAGGAGGCGTGCCTTAAGCTCGGCTTCCTCACCGAAGCGGAATTTGACAAGGTATTCAAGCCCGAAAAAATGGTGTAAAAAATTAACGGACAGTTCATACAAACTGTCCGTTAAATTTTTTTCGATTATGATTTTTTAGTGGTAAAGGTTTTTGTAGCGGAATAATAATTTTTTCCGTTATAAACAACATATGCACGGTATTCATAAGTAGTGTTTGCGCTCAATGTCATATTCAATTCCTTGTTTTTACCAACTGTCCACCACATAGGAGTTGAGGCGGCGTTAACATACTTCGAATTCATTGCTTCGGTTTTTGTTTTCCATGTGGAAGTGCCTTTTTTTCTTACTTGAACGCCAACCTTTTTAATTGTTACCTTACTCGGATTATTGGCGGTAAAGTTAATCTGAACGGAATTTTTCGTCAATTTGCTGACGGTTTTAACACTAACTGTCGGCAATGTAATGCTTGCTTTTTTTGTTGTCGCTTTTGTTGTTGAAGACTGCGAACCTGTGGAATTTGTTGTAGCTACTGAATTGTTCGAAGTACTGCTGTTATAAGGAATGCCTAAATAAGCGTATAAATCCCTATCGCTTATTTTATCTAAATCAATAGTACTAACAGAAGCGAATGTAAACACATCAGTAACATCAACAAAATAGAATTTTTGGTTTTCACCATTGCCAAAATAATACTGTTGGATTCTAGTATTAACATCCTTCTTTGCGCCAACGCAATCTAAAACTCTACCCGTGTTTTTTGACTGAATGACAAACTGGTTTCCTCTTTTAATTATGCTAAAATACTGTGCGCCAGCATTACCAGAAGCATACAGTTGAAGCGCTGCGCCACAATCATATTTACTCTTCACAGCGTAATTTGAATCCATATCTAATGCCAAGTCAGGATTGTCAGCAAGTACAAATTTATAACAACCATCCTCACCTGCCGCTGCGACCTTAAACAGCTGTTTGCTATCCAGGGAATTCTTTTGGAGCGTAATGGAAGCACGATTTGAAGCAGAAGACGCTTGGAGAACCTTCTTTGAGTAAGGGTTCAATATTTTATAAATATGTCCCTTTTGGAGAATACCGGTGGGACTCTTTTCCCAGTGAGCAAAAAGGGTAATATTAGTTAGTTGAGAACTTGTACCATACCATTTGCCGCCACTTTTAGCATCATACCACCCAACAAAGGTATAGCCCGCTCTCGTAGCACTCGGAATATTACGTCCCAAGGTTTTCCCGGGATTAATCTTTAAACTTGTGCAACTTACCGTTCCGCCGTTACCGTCAAATTTGACAGTCAAGTAGTCCTCATAATTAAAAATACACTTTTTACTTGTTATATCATTATTACAATAATTCTTAAAAGGTTTATCTTTATTTATTTCAAAATGTGCATGAGCTCCAAACGAATAGCCCCTGTCGCCAACCGTACCTAAATATGTACCCTTTTTAATCGTTTGGCCTTTTTTTACTTCTCCCGAAACCGACCCCATATGTGCATATTGCATATAGTACGTCTTATTGTTAATCTTGCATTTAATAATTACGCCATTACCCAGACCGTAATTGCAAGTCCCCTTATAAGTTGTCTCTTTATGTTTATGATTGGGCTTGCATTTTTTCTTATGATTGCCTTCAGCGTTTGTATTACAACCCCTATATACATCATAAACTACTCCGTCATAAGCAGCATACCATAACTGTCCCTTTTCGGCTTTTATATCAATGCCATGATGTTTGCCATGATGTGTTGAGATTGTTTTTAATGGTTCGTGAGTGTTTTTATCTCGCACTGGCCACAGAAGCGTAGCTACCTTTGTTGCAGCTTGTGTCTGAATAGTCATACCGCCAAGCACACTGAACAGCATCAGTAGTGATAAAAATATACTTATTGTTCTTTTCATTCTTCATACTCCTTTACAAAACACTTAAAACATTAATCGTATATATACAATTATAGATAATATTTATCTATTTGTCAATAGATAAAATCTATCTAAGGTATAATAATACAGGGTGATGATTATAAAGACGCGCATTAAGGATTTAAGAATTGACAACGATTTAACTCAATCGCAGGTCGCTGAGGCAATCGGCATAACTCAGCGAAAATATAGTTATCTTGAAACCGAAATACAGCCTCTGACTGATGAAATTATATGTCGCTTATCTTTCTTCTACAAGGTAAGTACAGATTATTTATTGGGATTAACTAATAATCCGAAAAGACAACAGTAAACCGCCGCGGAATTAAGTCCGTGGCGGTTTTGTTCTGTTGTTTTATTTTGCTAAATCTCCGACTATCATCATATAGTCGCCTATCTGTACGCCGAACTCCGGTCCGCCCTCCATCATAAGCTGCTGGTCTGCAGTCATCTGGAACATATCGCCCGTGCCGAGCAGTATCTTAAGCGCGGAGGTGGGACAGTCAAACTTCATACAGAAGAAGGGCTTAGCCCTCTTGTATTCTCCCCTGCCCGCTCTTGATTTACCCGCTTTTATACGGATATACGCGGTACACTCGGGGTGACCTACAACCTCCCACTGATAGCAGCGGTCGGGGGACTTAAGAGTCCACTCGTGGATTGCGGGGTGTCCGAGCTTGTTGAGCTGGGAAATACCCGAGGAAAGCAGGTAGAAATAGAGCTTACACAGAAGCACCGAGGTCGTCTCGTCATTCTCGGGCGGCTCTTTTATATTAAGTAGGTTGCTCATTTTAAGCAGAACCTGCATAAACTTTAAGAACTTGCCGAGATTTTTAATCTTGAACTTCGGCAGCTTAGCCATATTGCCCTTCATAAAGTCGTTCATCTTTTCCATTGATGAAAACGCAAGCTCCCCGTCGATTTTTCCCTGTCCGAGATACTCGCCGAGCTTAACCCTCCACTCCCCGTTTTCAACGATAAAGTGAACGGCTTCCTTTTCCTCTGCGTTTACCTTAGCGGATACCTGATAGATTGCATTAACGCCCTCAAACTTTTTCTTAAGCTCGGGAACGTCGGTCGCAATTGTTTTCATAAGAGGCAGCGCACCTGCCATAAAAACTTTATTCGCATAACGAACTTCATCAGTTGGCACAGCAAAAGCCTCCTTTCTTAGAATTCGTCATCCCACGCGTCGTCGGCTTCGAAGTCAGCGTGCATTACTTCGCTTATTGCCTCTGCAATACCGTTTGCGTCAATCTTAGCAAGGGCAAGGAGATCCTCCTGAAGTCCGATCGTTGAGAAGTCGTTATCGTGACCAAGCATCTTAAATGCGCAAGCCTTACCGCTCTTTGCGACTACCTCTGCAACCGCTGAGCCGAGACCGCCCTGAATTTCGTGGTCCTCAACCGTGATAATACGGCGGGTGTCCATAACTGCGTTTAATACAGCCTCCTCGTCAATGGGCTTAATCGTGTGCATATTAAGTACTCTTACCTTAATACCCGCGTCAGCCTCTACCATTCTTGCAGCCTGCATAGCCTCGAATACGCAGGAGCCGCAGGCGATAACGGTAATATCTGTACCCTCGTTCATAACGGAAGCCTTATTCCATTCGAACTTGCAGTCTTCAACGTTCTTGTAAATAACCTGGTCAAAGCCCCTGTTGATACGGATATATACGGGACCCGGGATATCGTAAGCCGCCTTAACGGCGTGATATGTTTCAGAGCCGTCGCACGGACAGATAACCGTCATATGCGGAAGCGCCCTCATACACGTCATATCAATAAGGCTGTGGTGGGTTGAGCCCGCCTGACCGAAGGAGGTTCCCGCATGGGTTGCGATAATCTTAACGGGTACGTTCTGATAACAGATATCGGTATGAATCTGGTCAAGCGAACGCGCCGCAGCGAAAATAGCAAAGGTTGAAGCAAACGGAACGAGACCGTTTTTCGCCATACCTGCCGCAACCGCGAAAAGATTCTGCTCCGCAATACCTACGTTTACGAATCTCTCCGGGAATTTTTCGCCGAACATACCGATTTTAGTTGATTTTGCAAGGTCAGCCGTAAGGGCTACAACGTCCTTATGCTCTTCGCCGAGCTCACAAAGCGCAATACCGTAACACTCCGCCGTTGAGAGCTTGGTTGTATCAGTCATTGTATATGTCATACCGCCCATAATTACGCCTCCTTTTCAACGCGTGCTACACGTTCCTCATAGTATTTATCGAGTGACGCATACGCCGTCTTTGCTTTTTCCTCGTCGAGCGAGCCGTAGTGCCACAGGTAATTATCCTGCATAAAGTCTACGCCTGCGCCCTTGAAGGTATCCATAACGATACAGGTGGGCTTGTCGCCGCCGTCCTGGTGATTCTTAATAGCAGCCTCGATAGCGTCGTTGAGCTCCTTCATATTGTGTCCGTCAACCCTGCAAACGTTGAAGCCGAACGCCTCGAACTTCTTGTCAACGGGCTCAATGCTCATCTCGTCAACAACCCTGCCGTCAATCATACACTTGTTGTTATCAACCATAACGACGATATTTGAAAGCTTGAACTGAGCCGCGCTCATTGCAGCCTCCCAGTTTGAGCCCTCGTTAAGCTCGCCGTCGCCCGTGATAACGTAGTTCATATAGTCAATTCCGTTTACTCTTCCCGCAAGGGCAAAGCCAACCGCAAGCGAGATACCGTGGCCGAGAGAGCCGGTTGAAAACTCGCAGCCGTTAACCTTATTCGAGTCAAGGTGCATACCTATTTTTGCGCCCGTAAGGTTAAAGATATGAAGCTCCTCCTCGGGCATATAGCCGAAGTCAACGAGCACGGGGGCATAACCTACCGCGGCGTGTCCCTTGGAAAGAACGAAACGGTCCCTATCGGGCATTTTTGAATCGTTGGGGTCAAGCTTCATAAAACGGTGATAAAGTATGGTCATAGCGTCCATACATGACAGCGCACCTCCGAGGTGACCTGAGCCGCCCCAAATTGAAGTCTGAATTGTAAGTCTTCTAAGCTGGTCTGCCTTTTTTTCAAGGCGCAGCCATTCCGCCTTGTCAAACGGTTTGAAATCTGCAGGCATATAATTTACTCCTTCCTTTCGTAAAAATTATGAATTATGAGTTATGAATTATTTTGGGTGTGGGCTTGCCCACCGTTAATTCATCATTCATCATTCAACATTCATAACTATTATTTTAGCCCTAAATCCTGATGACGTTCAGCAACTACGCCGAAAGCGTCATCGGCAATATCAATTGCAAGCGCAATATCCTCATCGGTGAGCGATGCGTTAATAAAGTGGTTATGGTGCGACGCGAGGAAGAGTCCCCTGCTCACGCACTCGGCAACCCATTCCTGATGAAGCATTAAGCTGTCGTCGTTGGCTATTCTGAGGTAGAACAGCGCGGGCTCGCCCGAAACGACGAGGTCGAAGCCGTGCTCCCTACCCGCAGCCTTAAGACCGTCGGTGAGCTTAATGCCTTTTTCCCTGAACATCGTGGGAACGTCAAGCCTCTTGAGCTTGGGTATACACGCAAGGCAGGCGGCGAACGGCTCAGCGCTGAGCCAGTAGGAGCCTGTGTAAACGACGGAGGAAGCGGTATTTTTCATATGCTCACCGCCGCATACAGCGGACATATTATAGCCGTTTGCAAGCGCTTTACAGAAGCAGATTAAATCAGCCTTGAAGCCGTAATAATGGTCGCTTCCCTGAATGTCAAGACGGAAACCCGTCCTTACGTCATCTATAATGAGCACCATACCGTGCTCGTCGCAGAACTTGCGTACCGCAGCCCACTGCTCTTTAGTAGCGCAAACGTTATCGTAGAAATTGCCGTGGTCGTAAGGCTGCGCGATAAGACCCGCAACGTCGCCGCCGCACTCGTCGTATGCAGCCTGCATAGCGTCAATGTCAAACCACGGAACGATAATGTTATTTGCAACCTCCTCGGGCATAATTCCGGGATAGTCAGCCTTCTGGCACCACTGGAAATCGCCGTGGTAATAGCCGCGGAAGAACATAATCTTTTTCTTACCCGTATGAGCGCGGGCGCACATAACGGAGAAGGTGGTCGCGTCGGAGCCGTTTTTCATAAAGAACGCCCAGTCAGCCGAAGCGACGGTATCCTTAAGAAGCTCGGCGCACTCTACCATCTTGTACGAAGGAGAGGTGGTGCAGTTACCGATACGGAGCTGCTCCATAGCAGCCTTGTCAACGTCGTCGTCGCAATAGCCGAGCACGTTAGGACCGTAGGCGCACATCATATCGAGGTATTTATTGCCGTCAACGTCCCAGAAGTACGTACCTTTTGCGTGGTCGCCCATAAGCGGCCACTTAGTTATCGGGAGCCATAAGCCCTCGGAGGGACCGAGGTGACCGTAGATACCCGAGGGAACGGCGGCGAGAGCTCTGTCAAACCATTCTCTTGACTTTTCGTGTGTGTATTCAGGATACTTACTCATAGCTCTCCCCCCTTATCCTAAGTATACCGCAACTCTATCGAGAATACGGTTAATGTTATCAATCATATTAATCATACCGCTCATATAGATATTGCCCGCGCAGAGCTCAGCCATAGTGGAAGCGGTACCGTTAAAGAGTCCGTTTGCAAGGTCAATTGACTTAAACTCCATAACCGCCCTTGGAGTCGACGCCTTTTCCTTAATAAGCTCAAGCCTGTGGTCGCGGCAGCGGATGGTTACGTAAACCGCGTCGGTAATACCCATCTGAACGTCGCCGTCAACTATGTAAGACGCTGAAAGACGGCTGATTGAATCCTCGTTTGCGAGCGCGCAGATTGCTCCGCCTATGGTGTACATAGTCAAAATCGTCGATTTTTCAAAAAAGGTTCTGTCCTTTAAGTCCTCCTCACTTGGCATAAGATACTTTGTGAGAATATCCGTAAGCTTTGTAAACGGACCGAGCAGGAAGGTCAATACCTGCACGGGATTTTTAGTCGGTATACCCGGCTTTGAATTGTCAATCAAATCGTTGAACTTTTCGGGAGATGCGAATTTCATTTTGCAGGTGCAGCCGTAATCGCCCTCGGTAAACTTGCAGCCGTTTTTGCTGAAATGATACGTAACGCAGGGACCGTCCGTAACCTCAAAGCAAAGCGCAACGGGTTTCTTGAGCGACTCGCAGACCGCCTTAGCCTCGTCAACCGTCTCGCAAAGGTTCTCAAGAGTTCTGAGAACGCCGTAAGCGTTAACGAAAGCAAGTGCTCTGGCTTCCTTCATAAATTTCCTCCTTTTCGCCTTTGTGTAAAATCTGCACAAAAACGGATATATTTAACAAAAAAATTATAACATAATATATAAATAATAGCAATAACAAATCTGTGACAAATAAATAATCTAAACTCCCAATATATGTATAATAACCCATTATTTGTGCGTTGAAAGTAAGACTGCATAGGTGTTATTATGAAGGCACCATAGAAAAAGGAGTTGACATTTATGGTAAAAAACAAAAAGACGGTATCGGTGATTCTGTCACTGCTGATGTTGATTTCTCTGATTTCGGGAGCGACTGCAACAAAAGCAGCGTCGTATAAGACCGTAGAGGGAAACTACAATTATTCATACGCCTCCGAGGTGCTCACCCTCGTCAACAGCGAGAGGGCGAAGAACGGCTTACAGCCTCTTACGATGACGCAAGGGCTCACGGACGGAGCAATGCTTCGCGCGGCTGAAACGGCGGTAAGCTTTTCGCATACAAGACCGAACGGAGAGCAGTGCTTCACGGCGTTTGAATGGACCCGTACCGCGGGCGAAAATATTGCCTACGGTCAGCGCTCTCCCGCTCAGGTTATGAACGGCTGGATGAATTCAAGCGGTCACAGGGCGAACATACTTAATTCAAGCTTTACGACTATCGGTATAGGCTGCTTTGAGTACGGCGGCACGCTCTACTGGGCACAGGCGTTCAGCGGCGGCAGCGGAAGCTCATATTCAGCCTCGGGCAAAAAGGCTGTAAGGGTTGAAGTAAGCTTAACCGCAGGCTCGGAATCTAAGGTAAGCTTTATAAACGGCGACACTGCCTCAACCACTGCTCAGCAGACAACGACGAAGTCCTCGACGACAAAGGAGAGCACGACAAAAGCTCCGACCACGAAGGCTCCGACTACGAAAGCGCCGTCAACGACTAAGCAGCCCACGACGAAAGCCGAAACCACAAATCAAGAAACAACAACCGCAGCCTCAACGACGAAAAAGACTACGGTTAATAAAAAAGGAATAAGAGGTGTATTTTCAAGGATAAGATATTATATTACGTACCTTTTCAAATAAGCTAAGCTTTAAACCTTAACGCTTAAAGCTTAAAGCTTAAACCTGAAACCTGAAACCTGAAAAAGAGGACTGACTTCCGTCAGCCCTCTTTTGCTTTACTTTCTGCCCTTATAGTCTTCTTCTATGCTCTCGCACCAATCCGCACTCAGCGGAGCGCAGGCTCTCATTTTGCTTACGGCTCCTGCCACTGCATTGTACACAACACTTGTGCCCTTTTTGTCCGCACGATAGTCCACCGCTCTGTCGGAGTCGATACCGAAATGGGACGCGGTTTCAACGGCGTCGATATTCGCGCCGATAAAGAGGAACTCCCAGCCGTGCTTTTCCTTCTGCTCTGAAATCATTTTCTTCACCTGTGCGGAGGAGAACTCCTTGCTTGCGTTTTCCATGCCGTCGGTGATGATTACGAACATCGTGTTTTCGGGCACGTCCTCTTTCCTTGCGTACCTGTGGATTTTTGAGATATGGTTTACCGTGAGACCGATAGCGTCAATCAGCGCCGTACAGCCCCTTACCTCGTAGTCCTTTTCAGTAAGCGGCTCAATGCTTTCGAGCGAAGCCCTGTCGTGAAGGGTTAACAGCTCGTGGTCAAAGAGTACGGTGGTAACATAGCACTTCCCGTCCTGTTTTTTCTGCTTTTCAATAAGCGAGTTGAAGCCGCCTATCGTGTCGCTCTCAAGTCCCGCCATGGAGCCTGAGCGGTCAAGAATGAATACGAGCTCGGTAATACCGTTTTTAATCTTGTTTTCTTTCATAATAATCTCTCCTTATAAAAAATAATGTGACTGCTTGGTTTTTCAACCTTACAGCCACATTATAGCTCGTATAAATTCACTTTTGGTCGCCTGCCATGCGACAAATTACTTTAAATATTTAATGAGCTCAAGCGCCGCGTTAGTATCGCCCTCAACGCTGATTTTACCCGTTGTGAAAGCGTTCACGGGGTCGAGCTTGCCGTTAATGAGCTTAATGAAATTAGTCGGGTTAACGTGGATAATTGCGTTCCTGTCATAATATTCATAGGGCTCAACGTGAACTTTTCCGTCCTTGATTTCGATATAGAAAATACCGTTCGTGCTCCTGCCCTCGATATTAATCTGAAAAGCTCTCACGCCCGAAACGGACGACACGTCAAGGGGAAGGAACTTGTCCCTTGCAGCCTCAACGATTGCCTCATACGTCATAGCCATAAGTCATTACCTCCTGTTAAAATTTTAGTAATTCTAACATAACAAGGGAATAATATCAAGAGAAAAATGACGAATTTTTAATATAATTTAAAGATAAACACAATCAGCCCGTAAAGCACGCTCGTGGCGGTGCCGTAGACTATGACGGGACCTGCGATAGAAAACATCTGCGCGGCGGTGCCGAGGACGTAGCCCTCGTGCTGAAATTCAAGCGCTGGCGCAACGACGGAGTTTGCAAAGCCTGAAATCGGAACGATAGTTCCCGCTCCCGCGTGGCGCGCGATTTTATCGTACACGCCTATTCCCGTTAAAATTGCGGTAATTACTATTACCGTTGCGGGAGTGGCAAGCTTCCATTCGTCCTCGCTCATTCCGAGAGCCTCAAAGAGATAATTCAGAAGCTGCGCAAACAGGCATATTCCCCCTCCGAAAACGAACGCCTTTATACAGTTTAAAAGTATCGGCGAGTTCGGGCTCGCCTTATCCGTCATTTTTGAATAATCAGATTTAGATATTGACATATCGTCAATTCCCCCTTAAACCTTAAACCTTAAATCTAAAACCTTAAACCTTACTTATCTTTCGGCTTCGTCACAAACGCAGTGATAAGCCCCGATATTACCGCGACGGTAACGCCGCCCGCCATAGCGGTAAACGCGCCCGTAAAAACGCCCATAAAGCCGTCCTTTGCGACGCTTTCCCTAACTCCCTTTGCAAGCGCGCTTCCGAAACCCGTGAGAGGAATCGTGGCTCCCGCGCCCGCAAAGTCAATCAGCTTATCATATACTCCGAGCGCGCCGAGCACTACACCGAGGCACACGAAGGTAACGAGTATCCTCGCGGGAGTCATCTTCGTAAGGTCGATAAGTAGCTGACCTATAACGCATATCGCGCCGCCGACAAGAAACGCCTTTACGCACATTATAAGCATAAAAAATCACCCGTTGCTATTCTTAACAGCAACGGGTTAAATTATACATACTATCTTTTAATCCATACCCTTGGGTTAAAGAGCATTAACACGGGGAAAACCTCAAGCCTGCCCGCGAGCATATCAAAGATGAAAACGTACTTTGAAAGCGGGGTGAAGAAGCTGAAAGATTCGCTCGGTCCCGCCATATTCATACCCGGACCGATATTATTAATAGTCGCGAGCACGGCGGAGAAATTAGTCGCGTAGTCGTTGCCCTCGATTGAAACGAGCAGGAGCGAAACGATGAAAATAATAACGAACGCGAAGAAGTACATACTCGTTGAGCGCACAAGGTTATCGCTGAGTGTATTTCCGTCCATTTTTATTTTCTTAACGCTCTTTGGGTGAACGTAGGAATGAAACTCCTTAACGAGCGTTTTACTCATAATAACGAAGCGCGAAATCTTCGTACCGCCGCCCGTGCTTCCCGAGCATGCGCCCACCGTCATAAGAAGCAGGAATATAGTCTTTGAAAGCGACGGGAACGCGTCGTAATCGTAGGTCGTAAAGCCAGTTGAGGTCATGAGCGACGAAACCTGGAACGCCGCCGTTCTGATTGCGTCGGACACGTTTGAAAAGAGGTGAAGCGTATTAAGCGTAACAACCGCCGTTGCGGCGAGGATTGCGCCGATATAGTACCTAACCTCCTCTATCGCAAGTGCCTTTTTAACCTGGCGGAGAAGGAGGAAATAGTAAAGGTTGAAGTTAATTCCAAAGAATATCATAAAGATTGCAACAACCCACTGAACGTAAGGAGAATATGAGGCGAGGGAGTCCGCCTTTATACCGAAGCCGCCCGTGCCCGCCGTTGCAATTGATGTGCAAAGCGCGTCGAAAAGCGGCATTTTACCGACAGCAAGGAAGATGAACTCAAGCACGGTAATAACGAGGTAGATTACATACAGCCAACGTGCAGTTTCCTTCATCTTAGGAACGAGCTTTCCTACCGAGGGACCCGGGCTCTCCGCCTTCATAAGATTAATGTTTGAGCCTCCCGCGAGCGGAACAACCGCCATAATGAACACGAGCACGCCCATACCGCCTATCCAGTGCGTAAGCGAACGCCAGAGCAGCGCGGTATGCGAAAGCGCCTCAACGTCGTCGAGTATCGACGAGCCCGTAGTGGTAAAGCCCGATACGGTCTCAAAAAGCGCGTCGGTAAAGCTCGGTATTTCCTTAGTTATAAGGAAGGGTAAGCACCCGAAAAGCGAAAGCACTATCCACGAAAGCGCAGTCGCAACGCAGCCCTCCTTAAGATAGAAAACCGTTTTCTTAGGCTTAGGTATGGCAAGCGCGCCGCCGACTGCAAGACAAATCCCCGCTACGATGATATAGGCATAGCCCTGCTCCTCGTGATAGATAATCGAGATTATCCACGGCGCGAGCAGCAGCGCAGACTCAAGCACTAAGACGTAGCCTAATATTCTTCTGATAATTGATAAATTCATAGCTTATTACTTAGTCTAAAATATCATTAATATCCACAAAGCCTATGTGAGTCGTAACAATCATTACGGTATCACCGGGCTTTATTTCGTCGGTACCTGAGGGAATTATAATCTTCCCGTGGCGGTTAATGAACGAAATCAGAACGTCGTCCCTTATATTAAGGTCCTTGAGCGGAATGTTCGTAAGCTTTTTGAAGTCCTCATCAACCTTAAATTCAATAGCCTCAACCCTCTGCTCGAACATATACGAAAGGGTTTCGATATTGCTTGAACGGGAGGCTGATTTAGCCCTTACGTAGCCTATAATCGCCTCAGCGGTGATATAGCGCGGATAGAGCACGGAGCCGAGGTCGAGCTTATTAATAACGTCGTCGAACGCAAGGCGCTTAATCTTGGTAATTACCTTTGCGTCAACCTTGGAATGCTGCTTTGCGTAAAGGGTTAATAGCACGTTCTCCTCGTCCATACCCGTGAGGGATACAAAGGATTCAACGTCCTCGATTCCCTCCTCCTTAAGCAGACTCTCGTCCGTTGCGTCGCCGTTAATAATAACAGCTTTGGGAAGAAGCTCGCCGAGCCTTTCGCACCTTGCCTCGTTCTTTTCAATAATCTTTACGTCAACGCCGATATGAAGAAGCTGCTTTGCAAGGTAGTAAGCCGACGTACCGCCGCCCGCGATTAAGCAGTTTTTAACCTGATGGGTTTTAGCACCAACGGTCTTAAAGAAATTCTTAGCCGTTTTCCTCGGCGCTACGAAGGACACCATATCCTCAGCCTTAAGGACGAAATCGCCCCTCGGGATATGCACCTTGCCCTTACGCTCAACCGCGCAGATAAGCACGTTATCAGTCTTTGCGCCGATTTCACGCACGCTGATACCGTCGAGCATAGTGCCGCAGCGTACCTTAAACTTAATATGCTCCGCCTGTCCGTGAGCAAAGGTATCGACCTCAAGCGCGGTTGGCAGGGATAAAATCCTTACCATTTCGCGCGAAGCCTCAAGCTCAGGGTTAATAATCATCGCAAGCCCGAGCTTCTCCTGAAGATAGCCGATTTCAATAGAGTAGTCGGGGTCCCTTACCCTCGCGATTGCGGCACATTCAGCAACGCGCCTTGCAACCGTACAGCAAAGGAGGTTGAGCTCGTCGGACTCAGTAACGGCGATAATGAGGTTAGTATCCTTAATACCCGCCTCAATCTGTACGCCGAAGGACGCGCCGTTCCCGACTACGCCCATAATGTCGTAAAGCTCCGTAAGCTCCGCAACCTTGGCGGCGTCCTTGTCAATAAT
This sequence comes from uncultured Clostridia bacterium, assembly GCA_937907605.1. Lineage (GTDB taxonomy): Bacteria > Bacillota > Clostridia > Oscillospirales > Acutalibacteraceae > Eubacterium_R. The sequence continues at coordinate 61,695 of CALCYI010000002.1, forward strand.
CGTAATATCGTGTCCCTCCGCGGAAAGCTGCTCAACGAGGGTTGAGCCTACTCTGCCGCAGCCTACGATAATAATATTCAAGCCTTTCGCTTTCTTCTGACCAAACATATTTAATCCTCTTATTAATTAAAAGTATAATTAATATAGCACTTGTAAATACAAAATTCAAGACTATTTATTCATAAAAGCCTATATCGCGTATTACGGGATTACTCCTTGACTGGCGTATAATTATCAGCGCGCCGACTGCGCTGCCCTTGAGCTCAATGATTTTCCTCATACCGATTACGGTACCCGAATACGCCCTTTTATACTTACCGTTTGGCTTGAGCAGGTAGAGGTCAAATTTTTCGACTCTCTGTCCTTTGGTGATGTCCTCGCGCAGTACGCAGTATTTAAGCTTTTTCGGAGAGTTGAACTTAAACTCAATAAAGCCGTCGGTGTCCTTAAGCTCTCCGAAGGTCTGGGAAATAACGGGATTTTCGTATATCGCGTTTATCTTCTCGCCGAGCTTTTTTAGCCTACGCCTGTCCTTAAAGGGAATAACGCCCTTTCTGCTCGGCGGTACGTTAAGGAGTAAAAACGAGTTATTGCCCACGCTGTTCAGATATATATCAAAGAGCTTCCCTGCGCTCTTAACCTTGCCGCCGCCCGGGTGGAACCAGCCCTTGCGTATTGAAACGTCAACCTCCGCGGGATACCATTTAAGATACTGATTTCCCTTAAGCACCTCGCGCGAGCCCAAATCCTCGTCGGAGGATTTAATCTGCTGGAGCGCAGCCGCGCCCTCGGCGGTCTGCTGGGAGTGCTTTTGAACGGTCTCCGCGACGGTGAGGTATTCGGGTACTACGCAGTATTCGCTCTTCCTCGCCTTGCCCGCTTCGTTACCTACCCAGCGCACGTCGGGGCCGCAGATAGCGATAGCCGCCTCGGGCTGAAGCGTCCTTACGAGCTTATAGTACCTGTCCCAGTCGTAAGTGAAATCCTTTGCCACCGCGCCCTTTGCGCCGTCAAACCAGACCTCGAAAATCTCGCCGTAGTCCGTGAGAAGCTCGGTAAGCTGACGGCAGAAGAAATCGTTATACATGGGCTCTCCGTAGCTCTTTTCGTGCATATCCCACGGGGAGAGGTAAACTCCGAATTTAAGTCCCTCACCGTCGCAGGCGTTCTTTACCGCGCGGACTATATCAAGGGAGATTTCCGCGTTCATAGAATTAAAGCGCGTAGTGCCCGTGTCCCACAGGCAGAAGCCGTCGTGGTGCTTACAGGTGAGAATAACGCCGCTCGCGCCCGAGGCTTTAATCGCCCTCGCCCATTGGTCAGGTCTGATTTTAAGTATGTCAAAATCGGAGAGCTGCTCCGTGGCGTTGCCCCATTCCCTGCCCGTTGCGGTATTCATACCGAAGTGGATAAAGCAGTAAAAGGGCTCGTCCGCCTTTTCAGCCTGCGCCTTTGTGGGCAGAACGGATAAATACCGCTCCACCTCTTCGTCAAACAGCGGATAGCCGTTATTCTTAGTCGTCCAGTTTTCATCAAGCCTGAGTTTCATACTTTTTACCCTTTGTTTTATAATATAGCCTTGCAAGGAAGATAATTCCCCTGAAGCAAAGCTCAATCGTCATAGCAATCCATACGCCCTTAAGCCCGAGCCTCGGTGCGAGAAAAGCGGAGAGCGAAATCCTCATGCCCCACATACTCAGCAGGTTCATAAAGCTCGGAACGAGGGTATCGCCCATTCCCCTGAATACGCCCGTTGCGACTATTGAGGCGGCGAAAAGCGGCTCCGCAAAAAGCTCTATTCTCAGTACCTCTGAGCCGAGGGAGTATATTTCGGGAACGGGAGTTAAAAGCCTCATCATAGACGGCGTGATAATATACATAAGCACGCCCGTAAGCCCCATTAAAGTCATACCGAAGAAGGTCGTAATCCAGCTTATGCGCCGCGTTAAGTCGCTACGCTTTGCGCCAATGGTCTGGCCAATCAGCGCGGTGGAGGCTGAGGCGATACCGTAGCCGGGCATATAGCACAGCCCCTCGGCAGTAACGGCAAGCGAATGAGCTGCCACGGATACCGAGCCGAGCGGCGAGATAATCCGCGTACTCATAACGTAAGCGGAGGACATAATCATCTGCTCAAGACCTACAGGGAACGCAATTTTAAACGCGCGCTTCAGCTCCTCGCCTACTAAACAAAAGCCCTCCCCTTTTCTTAGATGAAGCGCAGGAGATTTTACCAAAAGCGAATACGCCATCGGAATTGCAATCGTAACTTCGGACAGCGCCGTACCGATAGCAGCGCCCGTAACGCCGAGATGAAGGACGTAGATAAAAATATAATTATAGCCGATATCGAGCACGCACATAAGGCTTTCGAGAATACCCGGCGTACGCATATTACCCGTGCTTTCAAGCATACCCGCCGCAATGAAATGCAACATCATAAACGGGTGGGAAAGCATAATAATCAGAAAATAGCTTGAAGCGTCCTTTAATACTGCTTCCTCGCCGCCGAGCCACACGGGCAGAAAGCGGTGAATCGCAACCCCAATCAGCGTCAGAACGGCGCTGAAAAGAAAGGATATCAGCAAGCCCTGCTTCATAATCCGCCTTGCACCCGCCTCGTCGCCCGCGCCGATTTTTTGCGACACCTGGACGCTAAAACCGATTACGGCGGAATTACACAGCCCGCCGAAGAGCCAGGTCGTAGAGGACACCAGCCCGATGGCTGCCGTGGCGTTGCCGCCGAGATGGCCGACCATCGCGGCGTCCAGATATTCCATTACGATAATGGAAATCTGGGCAAGTATCGTAGGGATACTCAAGCGCACGGTCAGCGCTAAAAGACGGTTCGTTTTAAATTCTGCGCCCTCGCGCATTTTAATTAAATAGTCGTTGTTCAAAGTATTAATGTCCTGTAGTTTCTATCGTTCTCGTTGCGTAATGCCTCGTCGGCTGTTCAATACGCTTACCGTTTTTGCCGTTGTTGTTATGGCGTATAAAGTCGTCCTTGTCGTTTAAATTCCATACAAGCTTTGAATTGAAATACCAGAGTTTTTCCTCAAAGCTCTTTTTAAAGGTAAACGGTCTGTTGTTCTCAATTCTGTCAAAGAGCGGCGTTACGAGCTCAAAATCGCGCCCGTCAAGCTCCGTCGCGGCAAGAATAACGATATCGCTGTCGACGGGAAGCTCGGTCGGTCGGTCAAGGATTTTAACCCAGTAGTAAAGTCCCTTTGCAAACTTAGTGTTCCCCTTATGGTCAAGGCAGTGGGTGAACTCGTAGCCGAGCCGTCCGTCCTTGATATACGCCGTCTCGCAGAAATCGTATAAATCCCAGCGCGCGTAAGCCTCGTGCGCGTCGTTAACAAATTCATTACCGCAAAAGTTGGTACAAAGCAGAGCCGTACCCGCGCCGAAGGTCTGTCCCGCCGCAGTCATCTCGCGGTCTGTTATATTAAAGTCAATTCCGCACGCCCTGATTTTATCAACCTTAAGCGTTTTCGGAATAATCGTATTTGCGTTATACTCAAGCTCAAGCGGAGTCTGCACGGGCTTTTCGCCCTTTACGGCGCTCTCCTTAAGCGAAAACACGAAGGTTTTGACTTCGTAGGGCTTAAAGTCGCAGATAAGCTTGCCGTTTTCAACCCTTGCTTCGCCCCTGTATTCCTCGCTGCCCCACGCCTCATAGGCACTTTCAATCCCCTCGCCAAGCGTAAAGGTAAAGTCCTTTACATATTTGTTAGTACCCTCGTTAAAGCGGACTACGTACTCCGCCTTATAGCTATGGTGCTTTTTCTTTATACAGCGTACTATAACGCCATTATCGCTGACGCTTCCGAAGGAATACTCGCTGCCGAGCACGCCCTCGTGCTTTGAGAATTTAACGGCGGCAAGCGGAGAAGTAAACTTCCTCGCTTCAAGCTGAGTGCCCTCTCCTACGTCTCCGTCGTGGGAGTAAATAGCGTAGGAGTAAAGGTTAAGCCCTAAATCCATCATCGACTGCATTGAGTCAATGCGGTAATTCTTCTTAGGCGTATGGAGTACGGTAAGGCGTAGCGTGTTATCACTGAACTTGTCCCAGCCGTGCTTACACTCGCTGATAACGGAAACGCCGAATTCCCCGCTCTTATCCGTAATATCCGCCCACTTCTGCGCGGGAACCTCAAAGAGCTTTTCGCTCATATTCTTCCTCTTAATAGCGCCGAGCCCGAGGTCAAAGGTCGCCTGCCCGTTTTCGGCGGTAAAGGAAAATACGTTCTTTGCGAGAGTTCTCATACTCTGCCATTCAATTTCGCTGTAAACCTCAACGCACTCGCCCCCGTCGGTAAGGCAGATATAATTTTTAAAGGTACTCTTTTTGTCCTTCTGAATAACCTCAAAGGTAATTCTTGCGGGACCGTTTTCAACGATTTTGAGCGACTCAAGCTCAGGTATACGGTCGGGCTCCTTATCAGCCTCTTTATAGTTCATCTCCCACGCAGGCCAGTCCTTTGAGCCCGTGTAGTTAAAGAGCCCGAGGACTATCGGCGCTGAGAGAAGCTCCCTTTGCGCCCTCTTATCTATAATCGAGGCTATGTCGCCGTTGTCGTTAAGGGTGATTTTATACTTTTCGTTCTCCGCGGTTTTACCGTTAACGGAAAGGCTACTTTCAACCTTTGAAACCCTCGTGCTTTCGCGCACGTCGTACACACGCAGGGAGAGCGGCTCAAGCTCAGCCTTGAAAATAAGCGCTTTAACCCCGCCCGCGTCGTCGATAATCTGAGAGGCGGTTTCGTTCCCGTCGCTGTCAAAAACGCGCAGATAATTTGTTTTAACGTTCTTAAGCTCGATTTTAACGAGCCCCGTGCGTTTTGCCTCAAGGGAGTTAAAAACGAGCACAGGCGTACCCTTACAGAACGAGGAGTCCATAAGCGATGAAGCGCGACCGAGCGCGTTTTCAAGCTCGCTGCTGAACTGATTAATGCTGAGCGCGTAATCGTTCCAGCTCCTTCTGTATACTCTCTGGCAGGAGGTTCCGGGCGTGTCGTCGTGGAACTGGTGCGCTATCGGGCGCTTCCATGCCTTGAGCAATACTTCCTCGTTATAGTCGGAAACGCCGAGGTATTCAGCCATAACGCTGCTTCTTTCAGCCATATCGCCGAGCTCCTGACATTTGGCGTTCCATCGCTTTCCGATTGCCCTCGAGGTGTAGCCGCCGACCCCGTGGTTTTGCATAATAAGCTCGGTTTTCCACACGGGGAGCGAGCCCTTCACTCTCTCGGGAAGGGTTTCCATATCGCGAAAGATTTGGTCAGCCGAAGCTGCGATTACCTCAATATCGCTTTCATTATTTTTCTTTATCTCGCCTTCGACGAACTTAACGGTAGCCTCCTGCGGAGCGCCGCCCCTGTCGCCGATACCGTGGAAAATATACGTCATATCAAGACCGTATTTTTCATTCTCCTTAAGCTTATTCTGTACGAAATCCCAGTCGCGAAGCTTAGTGAGGGTGAAGTAATAATCGTGCGGGTTACAGGAGGCGTAAATGCTCTCCCCGTCAACGCCCTCCCACCTTCCGAGGTCGAAGGGTACGCCGTAGGCGCTGCCCCACGCGAGCTTCTGGGTAGTGAAGCCGAGGAGGTGTGCGTGATGAGCAATGCTCGGGAGCGCCCAGCCGAAGCCGAAGCAGTCGGGCAGGTAAATATCGCAGGAGCGCTTGCCGAACTTTTCGTCAAAATATGAATTGCCTATCAGGATATTCCTGAATAGCGCCTCGGGGGACGGACAGTTTACGTCGCCGTTTTCAAACGCGGAGCCCGTCACGTTCCAGCGCCCGTCGGCTATGTAGCCCTTGAGCTCCTCGAAAAGCTCGGGATAATACTCCTCCATAAGCTCATAGCGGTACGAGCCCTCAAAGGAGAAAACGTAGCTCGGATACTTTTTTAAAAGAGCAAAGTTTTCAACGAGCGTGTTATAGATGTACTTACTCGTAGTGGTCTCAAAATCCCATGACCACACGGTATCAAGGTGGGAGGTCGCAACGGTATAAATCTTTTTCATAAATATACCCTCCTGTAGTTTGTACCTATATTATATTCTATTTATAAGAAGTAATCAATAAAAAAATAAACGGAGCCCGAGGACTCCGTTTAAACAATTATTTCTTTGCAATTCGTCTTATAAGCTTTACAATTTCGACTATCGGTATTACGAGGAAGGCGATACCGAGGGAGGTTGCATATTCCGTCAGCGTAATTTCCGCAAAGCCGAACGCTTCTGCAAGGAACGGAACGTAGATTACAACCGTCGAGAGTATCAGCGAAAGCACCATAGCGCCTACAAGATACCAGTTAATACTGCCCATCTGTACTATCGACTGACGGCGCGAGCGCATATTGAAGGAGTGGAAAATCTCCGCCATTGAAAGAGTAAGGAACGCCATCGTCATACCGTTTCTGTGGATTTCCTCGCCGATTTCGCCGAACACTCCTCCGATACCTACCGTACCGTTTGAGCCCATGATAATACCCGCAATGTAAGCCGCAAGGGTGAGCACGGTTACCATAATACCCTGCCATGCGCAGTCAAAGCCCATACCGCCTGAGAAGATACCGTCCCTGCTGTCACGCGGAGCGCGCTTCATAATATCCCTTTCGCCCTTTTCCATACCGAGAGCGAGCGCCGGGAAGCAGTCCGTAATAAGATTAATCCAGAGCAGGTGAACGGGCTCAAAGAGCGTGAAGCCGAGCAGAGTCGCAATAAAGATTGAGAGCACCTCGGAGAGATTTGAGGAGAGCAGAAACTGAATTGACGCGCGGATATTGTCGTAAATTCTTCTTCCCTCTTCAACCGCGGAAACTATCGTAGCGAAGTTATCGTCGGCGAGCACCATATCCGCAACGTTCTTCGTAACGTCGGTGCCCGTAATGCCCATACCTACGCCGATGTCGGCGTTTTTGATTGACGGAGCGTCGTTAACGCCGTCGCCAGTCATCGCGGTAATCATACCGCGCTTTCTCCAAGCCTTTACTATCCTTACCTTATGCTCGGGCTGTACGCGTGCGTATACCGAGAATTCCTCAATCCTTTCGTCAAGCTCCTCGTCGGAAAGCTTGTTGAGGTCTGCGCCCGTGATAGCCTGGCTCTCGTCGGTGATGATACCGAGAGATTTGGCGATAGCAATAGCGGTATCCCTGTGGTCGCCCGTAATCATAATCGGTCTGATACCCGCAGAGGCACATTCCTTTATAGCGTCCACAACCTCGGGACGTACGGGGTCAATCATACCCGTTAAGCCGATATAGCAGAGGTTTCTTTCAAGCTCGTCGGCTTCGTTAGACGGCTGCTCGTCGTAAACTCTCATAGCCGCGCAGAGAACGCGCAGCGCCTTGTCAGCCATTTCCTTATTTTCAGCGGCAATCTGCGCCCTGAGCCCGTCCGTCATAGGTACTCTCTTACCGTCAACGAGCGCCGTGTCGCACCTTGAGAGCACTACGTCGGGAGCGCCCTTCGTATACTGTACGAAGCCCATCGGGGTTTCGTGTACGGTGGACATCATCTTTCTCATTGAGTCGAACGGAGCCTCGCCTACACGGGGGCTCTTTTCCTCAAGCTCATATTTCTTAAGCCCGAGCTTGTTAGCATATGCAACGAGCGCCGCCTCCGTGGGCTCGCCCTTAACGGTACCGTCGTCCTGAAGCTCCGCGTCGCAGCAGAGCGCCATAGCCGTTGCAAGCAGGGTTTCGTCGTCTCCCTTATACTCAACGACGGTCATCTTGTTCTGAGTAAGCGTACCCGTCTTATCCGAGCAGATAATCTGGGTACAGCCGAGGGTTTCAACCGCGGTGAGCTTACGGATAACCGCGTTTCTCTTGCTCATCTTGGTAACGCCGATTGAAAGCACGATGGTAACTACCGCCGCGAGTCCCTCGGGGATTGCCGCAACCGCGAGCGATACGGCTACCATAAAGAAGTTGAGCGTGGTTTCAAAGGTGATTTTATCGCCCACGATAAGCGAGCGTACTATGTCAAACGCGAAGATGAAAATACATATTCCGAGCACGAGGATCGAAAGTATTTTTGAAAGCTGATTGAGCTTAATCTGGAGCGGGGTTTCCTCGTTCTCAGCCTGCGCAAGAGCGTCGGCAATCTTGCCCATTTCGGTATCCATACCCGTCGCTACAACTACCGCCTTGCCGCGTCCGTAAACGACGTTTGAGCCCATATAGCACATATTTCTTCTGTCGCCGAGCGGAACGTCGTCGGCGCCCTCTGACTCGATAATATCACAGGTCTTATTAACAGGAACGGACTCGCCCGTGAGCGCCGCCTCCTCAATCTTCATCGAGGCGTTTTCGATAATACGGCAGTCCGCGGGAACGCTGTCGCCCGCTTCAAGCACTACTATATCGCCCACTACGATATCCTCAGTCCTTACGTCGATAAGCTTACCGCCGCGTATAACCTTGGACGTTGCCGCCGCAATCTCCTGCAGCGCCTCTATTGCCTTTTCAGCCTTCGATTCCTGATATACGCCGAGCACCGCGTTGATAATTACTACTACCATAATAATTACAACGTCTGCGTAGCCCTCGCCGTCGCCGCCTACTACCGCCGTAACCGCGCTGATAACGGCAGCAACGATGAGTATAATAATCATCGGGTCTGCAAGCTGGGACAAAAATCTCTTAAGCAGAGAATCCTTCTTGCCCTCGGCAAGCTTGTTCTTTCCGTTTTCCTCAAGGCGCTTTGCAGCCTCATTTTCGGAAAGTCCTGTAATCGAGGTTTTGTTTTTCTCCATAACCTCAGAAAACGGTCTTAAATATTCCTTCATATATATCCTCCGTATATTGATAATCCCTGTCTCTATTTGCGTTTCGGCGGCTGAAGATTATTGCGCTGCCTCTCATAGTATTCGCGGCTGAGCTGCTCGTCAAGGGCTTCCCTTCTCCTGCGCTTTTCGGCAAGGCGCTTCTTGTCACGCCTTAAGCGCTTAATGAAAACGTAAATATACAGAATTACGAGCGCTATCAGCACAAGAGTAATCGCAAGCACGGCCTTGCGCCCGAAGAAATTTTTAAGTGCGTTTGCAATTTTCAGGAAGGTGGAGAGCTCAACACTCTGGGCAGAAACGAGGTCAAAGGTCGCTATAATCTTATCGCCGTAAATCACGTTAGCCTCGCAGATTTTTTCGCCCTGAGTTATCGGGGCTTCAAGCTCCGCGGGAGGCTCTATGGGGGTAATCATAACTGCCGACGGGTCAAGCGACGACGGCACGAGAGCGGTAACGTCCTCCTTTGAAATCAGCCCCACGCCGTCCGCGTCCTTGCCGTTAATAACGGGTATCTCGCTGATAATATCGTTCGACTTAATAACCGTCGAATACTTAAGCGAGTCAAACGCCCAGTCAAAGAGCGACGCCGCGTCAATGAAGGAGCACTTTGTATCGTAGCCCTTGAGCTTCTTAACGGGCGAGTCCATTACGATTGCAAGGTAGTTATAGCCGTCCTTGGACGCCTTCGTGATAACACAGTAGCCCGCCTCGCTCGTTGAGCCCGTCTTAATACCCTCGGCATATTCGTAGTAATAGGTTACGTGGAATCTGTCGAGCATAAAGTTAGTATGAATATACGTATATCCGTGGAACTCGCAGCTTTTCAGGCTTGAAATCTTATTAAATGTTTCGTTCTTCATCGCCTCAAGTGTGATGAGCGCCATATCGGCGGGGGTTGTATAGTGGTTTTCGTCGTGGAGTCCGTCGCAGTTTACGAAATTGGTACCCGTACAGCCTATCGACTTAACCCAGTTGTTCATAAGCTTTACGAACTCTGTAATACCGCCCGCCGCCATTTCCGCGATAACGTTGCACGCGTCGCAGGCAGAGTAAACGAGCACGAGCTCAAGAAGCTTTTCAGCCGTTATTTCCTCGCCGATTTCAAGCCCCGCAACCTGCGCGCCCGTACCATAAAGAACGGTAATCGCGTTTTTCGAAACCTTAGTTTTCGCCTTAAGGTCGGGAATATTATTGAGCGCGACTATCGCAGTAACTATTTTGGTAAGGGAGGCGGGATACTTTTTCTTGTCCTTATTCTTTTGCGCTATTACGGGGTGGGTATCGTCGTCAAGGCTTATGAGCATATACGCGTCGGCGTAAATCTCGCTTGATACGTTATACATTCCCTCGTCGTTATTCTTATCCTTCGCCTGCGCCGAAAGAGGCGCAAAAAGCGATACTATTATTATACATAAAGCCGCCATCAGCGACGTAATCTTTTTCATACTCTTGACACCTGTAAAATTAAAAGTTATTATTATATTATCACATTGATTTTAAGAATACAAGAAGGATTTATATATTATGATTTATATTACGGGAGATGTCCACGGGGACGTTGATTTTTTCAGGGATTCAAGGCTTAAAAAGCTTACCGAGGACGACACGCTCATTATCTGCGGGGACTTCGGCTTTCTCTGGGAGGGCAGCGAAAAGGAGCGCAAAGCGCTAAAAACCCTGACTAAAAAGAAGTACACTATCTGCTTCGTCGACGGAGTACACGAGAATTTTGATTTGCTCTCACGCTATCAGCCGTATCGCTTTAAAGGCGGCAACGCTCAGAAGATTTCCTCTAATATCTATCATCTCTCGCGCGGTGAGATTTTCACCTTTGAGAGAAAGACCTTCTTCGTTATGGGCGGCGGCGAGAGCGAGGACAACGAAATGCGCGAGGAGGGTAAAACGCGCTTCAAGGGCGAAATGCCGAGTTCCGAGGAGCTTTTAAACGGCGCGCAGAACCTCAAGGACGCAGACTACAAGGTGGACTACGTTTTAACCTACGAGGCGCCCGCCATGGCAAAGGACTTCATACGCCTGCACACCAACAGCGAAATGCACCTCACCCCGCTCAACACCTACCTTCAGGAGCTTATGAAGGCGGTTGAATACAAGCACTGGTACTTCGGCTCCCTCCACCTTGATATGCAGGTGAGTAAGAAGATGACGGTAGTTTTTAACGATATTATTAAGATAGAATGAAAAAGAACGGCGGGTGCCGTTCTTTTTAGTTAGTAGTTAATAGAAAAAGGGCGGATATTATCCGCCCTGCAATTTCGAATTCCGAATTCCGCATTCCAAATTAGTAAATTCCCTGCTCCATCATCGCCTGGGCAACCTTTTCGAAGCCTGCGATGTTAGCGCCTGCTACGAGGTCATAGCCGAGGCCGTAGCGCTCTGCAGCGTCCATGGAGTTATTATGAATATCAATCATTGCCTGGTGAAGTCTTGAATCAACCTCCTCGGCAGTCCAGGAAAGACGCGCGCTGTTCTGGCTCATCTCAAGTCCTGAGGTGCAAACGCCGCCTGCGTTAACAGCCTTTGAGGGAGCGATGATAACGCCCTCGGTCTCTCTGAACAGGTCGAATGCGTCCTCGGTGGTAGGCATATTCGCAACCTCGATGTAGTACTTGGTACCGTTTGCGAGAATCTTCTTAGCCTCGTCGAGATTAACCTCGTTCTGAGTTGCGCACGGCATACAGATATCAGCCTTTACGCCCCACGGCTTTTCGCCCTTGAAGAACGGAACGCCGAACTTATCCGCATAATCCTCGCAGCGATCTCTGCCCGAAGCGCGCATTTCAAGGAGGTAGTTAATCTTCTCTTCGGTAATAATACCGTCGGCGTCGTAAACGTATCCGTCGGGACCCGAAATTGTTACGGGCTTTGCGCCGAGCTCAGCAAGCTTTTTGCAGGCGCCCCATGCAACGTTACCGAAGCCTGAGATAGCAACAGTCTTACCTTTAATTGTATCGTTTTCGTGCTTTAATACCTCAAGGGTATAGTAAACCGCGCCGTAGCCCGTTGCTTCGGGACGGATGAGAGAGCCGCCGTAGGAGCGTCCCTTACCCGTTAAAACGCCGTTTTCGTAAGCGTTTCTGATTCTCTTATACTGGCCGAAAAGATAGCCGATTTCACGTCCGCCAACGCCGATATCGCCCGCGGGAACGTCAACGTCGGGACCGATGTGGCGCTGTAATTCCGTCATAAACGCCTGGCAGAAACGCATAATTTCAGCGTTGCTTCTGCCCCTCGGGTCAAAGTCTGAGCCGCCCTTGCCGCCGCCCATAGGAAGTCCCGTAAGCGAGTTCTTAAAGGTCTGCTCAAAGCCGAGGAAGAACATAATCGATGCATTTACGCTCGGGTGGAAACGGAGTCCGCCCTTATAGGGACCGATTGCGGAGTTAAACTGTACTCTGTAACCCCTGTTAACCTGCGTTTTGCCCTCGTCGTCAACCCACGCTACGCGGAAGGTAATGAACCTTTCGGGCTCAGCCATTCTGCCGAGAATGTCAGCCTCAACGTATTCCGGGTGCTCGTCAACAACCTTTTCAAGCGAGCCGAAAACCTCTTTAACGGTCTGAATGAATTCAGGCTTTTCAGGGTTTCTTCTCTCCGCAGTTGCGATAACGTTTTCAATATACTTGTTCATAAAATACCCCTTTCAGTAGTACAAAAATTTACCGTAAATATTTTTGCACCTTTGGAGTAGTTTGTCAATAGACATTTTAAAAAAATTTTTCTAATAACTAATAAAGCGGATACCATAACGGTACCCGCTGTTCTCTTTTATGCCGCGAAGGTGAACTCGTCGTTTTCAAAGTCGACTTTGCACCTGTCGCCCGCCTTGATTTTGTCCTCAAGGATAAGCTCTGAAAGTCTGTCCTCAATCTTTGACTGAATTTCCCTTCTCAGCGGTCTTGCGCCGTAGGTCTTGTCAAAGCCCTTTTCGGCAAGCGCGTCAATAGCGCTGTCGGAAAATTCAATTTCAATATCCATATCGGAAAGCCTCTTTTCAAGGGTACGGAGCATACGCCTTGCGATTTGCTTAATATCGCCCTTATCAAGCTGATTGAACACTATAATCTCGTCAAGACGGTTGAGGAATTCGGGCTTAAAGGTTCTCTTAAGGTCGCCCATAACAAGCTCCTCGATGGTCTTATTTTCGTCGCTGCTCTGACCAAAGCCGAGGGACTGCTTCTGCTCGGTAATCTTCGTTGCGCCTACGTTAGAGGTCATTATGATTATCGAGTTTTTAAAGGATACCTTACGTCCCTGGGAGTCGGTCAGTACGCCGTCCTCAAGAATCTGAAGAAGCATATTGAAAACGTCGGGGTGAGCCTTTTCAATCTCGTCGAAAAGCACCACGCTGTAAGGCTTGCGACGGATTTTCTCCGTGAGCTGTCCGCCCTCCTCAAAGCCTACGTAGCCCGGGGGCGAACCGATTAATTTCGACACGGTATGCTTTTCCATATACTCGCTCATATCAAGCTTGATAATCGCGTTTTCGTCGCCGAACATCGCCTCGGCAAGAGTCTTACAGAGCTCTGTTTTACCAACGCCCGTGGGACCGAGGAAGATAAACGAGCCTATCGGTCTGTTCGGGTTTTTGAGTCCTACCCTGCCGCGTCTGATAGCCTTTGAGATTGAACTTACCGCCTTATCCTGACCGACTATTCTTTCGTGCAGGATATTCTCCATATTGAGCAGCCTATCGCTCTCCTCCCTTGAAAGCTCGGACACGGGGATACCCGTCCACGAGGATACCACCGCCGCAATCTCGTCGGTAGTAACTGACTTTACGTCGTGTGACGAGGAGTTCTTCCACTTGTCCTTTTCGCCCGAGAGTAAGTCCTGAAGCTTGCTTTGATTATCGCGAAGCTTCGCCGCGTTTTCGTAATCCTGGGCGGTAATTGCGCTCTGCTTTTCCTGCTCAAGCCGCTTGATTTCCTCCTCCATATCCTTAAGGTTCTGTGGGAGAGTGTAGGCGTTGAGCCTTACGATAGAAGCAGCCTCGTCGATAAGGTCAATCGCCTTGTCGGGAAGAAAGCGGTCTGCAATATACCTTGCGGACATCTTAACCGCGTTTTCAATCGCCTCGTCGGTAATCTTAACCTTATGGTGCGCCTCGTACTTATCGCGCAGCCCCTTTAGGATTTCAACGGTTTCCTCCTCCGTGGGCTCGCCGACTGTAACGGGCTGGAAACGCCTTTCAAGCGCCGCGTCCTTTTCAATATTCTTTCTGTACTCGTCGATAGTGGTCGCGCCGATTACCTGAATATCGCCCCTTGCGAGCGACGGCTTGAGGATATTAGCCGCGTCAACCGCGCCCTCTGCTGCGCCCGCGCCCATAATGTTATGGACCTCGTCTATGAAAAGGATTACGTCCTTTGCGCTCTTTACCTCGTCCATAGCCTTTTTGATACGCTCCTCAAAGTCGCCCCTGTACTTAGTACCCGCGACCATTGAGGTTAAATCGAGCGCTACGATTTTCTTACCCGCAAGCAGCTCGGGCACCTCGTCCTGAACGATTTTAAGCGCAAGTCCCTCCGCAATAGCGGTCTTGCCCACGCCGGGCTCGCCGATTAAGCAGGGGTTGTTCTTGTTACGCCTTGAGAGTATCTGCACAACCCTCTGGATTTCCTTCTCCCTGCCTATAACCGGGTCGATTTTGCCCTCGCGCGCAAGCTCGGTCAAATCCTTTCCGAACTCGTCGAGGGTGGGCGTTTTGCTCTTGCCCTTTCTGCCCTGCTTTGCGCCCCTTGAGGCGTCGCCCTCGCTCTCGGAAATAGAGGTTGCAATCTCCTCGATAAGCTGTCTTTCGTCCACGCCGAGCTCGTTTAAAAACTTAACTGCGTAGGAGTCGCCCTCGTTTACAAGCGCGATTAAAATATGCTCGGTGGATACGAACGAATGGCGCATACCCCTTGCAATCTGAAAGCTCATCTCGAGTATTCTCTTCAACCTCGGGGTGAAGTCGTCGGGGCTGAGCCTCGTCGGGTTTCCGACTCCGATTTCGCTTCTGATAAGGGAGTCGATATCGTTTTCGGTAACGCCCCTTTCAATAAGAGCGTTAGCACCGATTCCGCTGCCCTCCTTAATCAGACCGATTAATATATGCTCGCTGCCGATATAGTTATGGCCGTAATTCTCGGCAGCCTTTATCGCGAGGTTAAGCACCTCGTTTGCCTTTTGTGTAAATGAATTAAATCTGTACATAAGTCATTCCTCCTTTGCAAAGCAAGGGAATCACTTAAGAATTTCCCTCACCTTCTGCGCTCTGATTTTAGCGCACTCAAGCCCGTCAATTTCCGCATTTGAGCCTGAGATTATCGACGCATCCTGAAGCGTATGCATCATTTCACCTATAGTTTTATAATCGACGTCGAGGTATCCCAGAGCGCTGCCGAGCCTGAGGAGCGATACGTATTCAAGGAATTCGCCCCTCTCAAGCTTCCTCGCGGTTTTCATAATACCGAGAGTACGGTAGATTCTGTCCTCAAATTCAACGTCCTTTTTAAGCTCCTCTCGCGCTGCTCTTTCCTGCTTTACAAGCTGGTCGCAGATAGCAGTGAGGTTATCCATAGCGTTCTTTTCCGTTATGCCGAGCGTTACGCCGTTTGAGAGAATATAGATATCGCCCGCGCCGTTTCTGTAAAGCTCCCGAAGCGTTAGCCCGAGCTTACTTACCATAGCGGAGAGCCTGTATATAGCTTTCTGCCTTGCAAGCGCGGGGAGGTGAAGCGCAAAGCTTACCTTAAGCCCCGTTCCGAGATTCATAGGCGACGCGGTTAAAAAGCCGAGCCTGTCGGAATACGCGAGCTTAAACGCCGAGATAAAGATATCGTCAAGCGCGTTCGCTTTATTATATGCGGTAAATAGGTCCTGACCTGCGGAAAAGGCGTTAATTTTAATATGGTCCTCCTCGCAGAGCATTATGGACACGTCGCCTTCCTTAGAGAGCATGAACGAAGCCTTATCCTTAAGCCTTAAAAATTCCTTGCTGATAAGCTGCTTTTCAGCGTAAGACGCCGACTCGGCGTTAGAAAGCTCGTTGAGGTTAATAAGGTCAAACTCGTTTGCAAGAGGCGAGCTTTTAACCGTCGCATATATTTTCTTGCATACGCTCTTTCTTATATCCGCGCTCATCCTTGAGGGGAACGGAGAATTGGCTAAATTCCTTGCAAGACGTACTCTTGAAAAGAGCACTACGTCGCTGTTATTGCCTTCGCCCTGATACCATTTTGACATCTTATTTCTCCTCCTTTGTGAGCTCGTTAATCTTATCCCTTAATACCGCGGCGTCCTCAAAGCGCTGCTCCTGAATGGCGGTTTTAAGCTCAGCCTTGAGCTTTTCAACCTCGTTTTCGCTCTTTTCCTCCTCGGGCGCTTCCTCCTCGGTATAGCTTACGCTCTTGCCGATATGCTTAGTCCTTCCGTGGAGTCTTTCTATACTCGGCTCAAGCCTGCTCTCGAACTTTTCGTAGCAGTGGTCGCAGCCGACTCTGCCCGAATTTACGATGTCGTTAAAAGTCGAGCCGCAGTAGGTACAGCGATCTATTCCCGTGAGAGTATTAAACGCCGATACGCCCGCGGTCAGAAGATTACCGAAGAGCGAATCCGTACCGAAGGCGGAGAAGGGCTCAAACTCAAATTCCTTCATTACGCCGAGCTCCCTTGCACATTCCTCGCAAAGATACAGCTCTTCCTTTTTTCCGTTTATATTCCTCTTGATATGAGTATTTGCTTCTCTTTCATTACAGTGTTGACATTTCATTATGAACACCTCCTATTAATTAACATATGAAATCAACATCTTCTTTAATAAGGTTGCCCTTATTCTGTTTGCCGTATCCCTGTCAATTTCCTTAAAATTAACCTCGGCTAAGACAGAAAGCATTATTTTCGCGGCTCTGTCGTCGATAAGGCTCTGATAGCTGAGGTTGTAGATATGCGCCCTTGCGCTCCTCTCGTCGATAGTATCGCCTATCGAATTTATCAGCCCCATTATCGCGGAGTCCTTGCTCCCCGCGCGGGATATAAGGATATAGCCTCCGCCGCCCCTGCGGCTTTCGATTCTGTATCCCGCCTCGGGCGTAAAGCGCGAGGTTATTACGTAGTTAATCTGGCTGGGGACGCAGCCGAGCCTGTTGGCTAAATCGTTACGCTGAATCTGTACCGTCGACGTCTGGTCGTCGAACATATCGAGTATCATATCAGCTATTAAATCGCTCATTTTCATTTTTCAATCATCCTCTTTCCAAAGAGATTGGCCAAATTAGTCTTTGACTTTCTTTAACCTTCGAGTATGTTATAGCACAAAGATCAAGAAAAGTCAATACTTTTTTCTAAAAAATTTTTGACTTTTTCTGACTTTACAAAGCAAAAAGAAAAAACGCTGAAAACATCAGCGTTTTAGCCTTTTTTAAGCTGTCTTTCAAGCCATGCAGCCCCGAGGTCAAGCGCGGTAAACAGACCGTTTTTCTCGCTCTTTTTAATAATTCTGTCCTTGGGTGAAATAGTTTCGTCGGTTGCGATAAGCTGTACTCCGACTAAATCGGCAATCTTGGTATTCCCTTCCTCCTTCTCGCTCTTGACGGTCAGGCAGACTACATAGGGGTCGTTAATATCGCCGTAGTAAAGGCTCTTTCCCGAGCGAACGAGGGGCTTTCCCTTGTACTCGAAGAATTCGCTCTTCTTCTCTGCTTTAGGCTCAGACTTCTTAGAAGCAGTCTTTTTTTCCTCTGCCATTTAAAAGTCCTCCTTTATTTTTTCTTATCCTAAGTAGGACTTTACCATTTCAGCAAGAAGCTCGTCTCTGTCGATACGGCGGATAAGACTTCTTGCGTTTTTATGAGTCGTTATATAGGTAGGATCCTCGGAGAGAATGTAGCCGACTATCTGGTTAATCGGGTTATAGCCCTTTTCCTGAAGCGCGTCAAAAACCTGCGTTAAGGTCTCCTTCATAACGTCGTCATTATCGTTACCGATTTTAAAAGTCATTGTCTTACCGGTCATAGTAAAGTCACCTCCATACTTCATATATTAATCCATATTAGACTTATACTCATACATTATAAACATATTTTCGAAAAAATACAATACTTTTTATTTATTTTTATTATAAAACCGTCAAAAAACTTGACATTATTTCACTTCGAGGGTATAATTTTTTATAATGTTTAATAATTATAATGCTTTGAATCAGTATAAGTAGGTATTGTTTCGCCCTTTAAGAGAGCGCGCGGGCGGTGAAAGCGCGCAGGAGTACAATGCTGAATTTCAGCTGAGGAGCACTCTGTGAGAAACTAAGCAGAGCGTATGTACTGCGTTAAAGTATATGAGCGACAGGGGCTTTATATTACCCCTGTAATTTGAGTGGTACCACGGAAATACTTCCGCCTCATAGTGAGGCGGTTTTTTATTTATCAGGAGGAAAACACTATGGACAAGATTTCGGAACTTAAAGCCCGCTTTGAGCAGGAGCTCAGCGCTATTTCCGAATTATCCGAGCTTGAGGAGGTCAGGGTTGCCTACCTCGGCAAAAAGGGCTCGGTAACCGACCTTTTAAAAGGTATGAAGGAGCTTTCAAACGAGGAGAAAAAGACCTTCGGTCAGAAGGTGAACGAGCTCAAGGGTGCGGTTGCGCAGAAGATTGCGGATAAGACCGAGCAGCTTAAGGAGGCGCAGGTGCAAAGGGAAATCGAGCTTATGCCCGAGTTTGACCTTTCCCTTCCCGCAAAGACGGCTAGGGGCTCCTATCATCCGATTACCCTCGTTCAGCGCCAGTGCGAGCAGATATTCAAATCAATGGGCTTCACCGTTGAGGATTACAGCGAGGTTGTAACGGACTACGAATGCTTTGAGTCGGTTAATATCCCGAAGGACCACCCCGCGCGCGATATGCAGGATACCTATTATCTCACCAACGGTCAGCTTTTAAAATCCCAGACCTCCGCGGCGCAGAACGCTATACTCAGAAAGTATAAGAAGGGGCTCGTTGAGGACGGCGTGCCGATTAAGGCAATCTTCCCTGGCCGCTGCTTCCGTAACGAAGCTACCGACAACTGCCACGAAAATACCTTCTTCCAGATGGAAGGCATGATGGTCGACAAGGATATTTCAATCTCGAACCTCATTTACTTTATGAAAACGATGCTCTCCGAGGTTTTCCAGAGGGACATCAAGGTAAGGCTCCGTCCGGGCTTCTTCCCGTTCGTAGAGCCGGGCTTTGAGCTTGATATAAGCTGTCTTATCTGCGGTGGCGAGGGCTGCTCAAGCTGTAAGCACAGCGGCTGGCTGGAGCTTTGCCCCTGCGGAATGATTCACCCCGAGGTACTGCGTATGGGCGGTATTGACCCCGAGGAGTACACGGGCTTTGCGTTCGGTCTCGGACTCACGAGGCTCGTAATGATGAAATACGGCATAAGCGATATACGCGACCTCAACAGCGGCAGCCTCAAGGTTATGGCGCAGTTCACGGACGACGAGGAATAAGAAAGGAGAGTGAATTAAATGTTCTTATCAATGAACTGGATTTCGGACTTCGTTGATTTAACGGGTCTTGATAAATTAAAGCTTATTAATCAGTTTTCGCTCTCCACGGCTGAGGTTGAAAACGATATATTCTTCAAGGGCTCGGACATTTCAGGCATAGTTGTCGCCGAAATCAAGAGCGTTGAGGAGCACCCCGAAAGCAAAAAGCTCCATCTCCTCAAGGTTGACGCAGGAGAAGACGGGCTCACCGACGTAGTATGCGGCGCGCCGAACGTAAGGGTAGGTATGAAAACCGCGTTTGCAAAGGTCGGCGCAAGGCTCGGCGAGATTGAAATTGCGCCCCGTCCGCTTGCGGGATATATGAGCTACGGTATGTGCTGCTCTGAAAAGGAAATCGGCATTTCCGACGACAACAGCGGCATTATGGAAATAACCGACGACGTACCTAACGGCACAGACCTTAAGGATATCTATGAAATCGAGGATATTATCTTTGAGGTTGACAATAAGTCCCTCACCAACCGTCCTGACCTCTGGGGACATTACGGTATCGCGAGGGAATTTGCAGCGCTTGCAAACCGTCCGCTTAAGCCCGTTGACGCTATCGACTGGTCTCAGTACGATGCTCTCCCGAAGGTTGACCTTAAGATACTCGACCCGCTCTGTCAGCGCTACGCGTGTATGCAGGTTGAAAATATCAGCAGGAGCGTATCCCCCGTCAATATGAGAATACGCCTTTACTACTGCGGTATGAGGGCTATCAACTTCCTTGCCGACCTCACGAACTACCTTATGCTCGAGCTCGGTCAGCCTATGCACGCCTTTGACTCGCGCAAGGTGGGTAAAATCAGAATCAGGCGCTACGATAAGCCGTTCACGTTTAAAACCCTCGACGGCGTTGACAGGCTCATTGACGAAAATACCCTTATGATTTGTAACGACGAAACACCCGTTGCAATCGCGGGCATTATGGGCGGTCTTGATAGCGAAATCGTTGACGATACGACCACTCTTACTCTTGAATCCGCAACCTTTGACGCGGCTTCAATCCGTAAATCCACCGTTCGTCTTTCGCACAGAACCGACGCTTCTATGAGATACGAAAAGAGCCTTGACCCCGAGCTTTGCGACCTTGCGATAGGGCGCTTCGTAAAGCTCCTTCAGGATATTGACGGCGGCGCTACGGTTGTATCAGCGCTCACCGATGAGTACGCATATCACTATCCCGAAATCAAGATTGACTTTGACAAGGCTTTCGTTGACAAGTACACGGGAATTGAAATTGATAACGGCACGATAGTTAATACTCTTAACTCCCTCGGCTTCAAGGCGAGCGAGGAGAACGATAAATTCAGCGTAACCGTACCGAGCTGGAGAGCTACCAAGGACGTTACGATGAAGGCGGACATTATCGAGGAAATTACCCGTATTTACGGCTATGACAACTTCGACATTCACACCACGCGCTCACCCCTCTACCCCGTACGTCCCGACATTGAAAAGACGGACGAGGACAAAATCAAGGATATACTCGTAAAGAGATATTCTCTTCACGAGCTTCACTCTTACGTATGGGCATACTACGACGAGCTCAAGGCGCTCGGAATTGAGGTTGAGGGTGAAATCAAGCTTACGGGCGCTACGAACCCGAATATCGAAACTATCCGTAATTCAATGATTCCGACTCAACTCTGTCAGCTCAAGACGAACACGGCGTTCGCTCCCGACTTCGGCATTTTTGAAATAGGCAGAGTGGTTACGGGCATTGACGAAAACGGACTCTGCATTGAGAGGAAAAAGCTCGGTATAACGCTTTATTCAAAGGTTAAGCCGCTGCCCGTGCTCTACTTTGAGCTTAAGAATATGCTCGAGGTTATCGCGGACGACCTTAAGCACAAGGGACTCACTTTTGAAAAAGCGGAGGCTTCGCACAGCTTCCGGCACCCGAGAAATCTCAACAGGGTTATCTGCGACGGAGTTGATATCGGCGAAATCGGTATTCTTCATCCCTCGGTTGCAAAGAAAATCGACAAGAAGGCGGCAATCGCTTACGCAGAAATCGACGTGAACGCGCTCGCCGAAATCAAGAACGCTTCCATCAAATACGAGGAGCCGAGCAGGTACCCTGCAATTGAAATGGACCTCTCCTTTGTTGCTCAGAGATTCGCGCCGATTGCCATGGCTATCCGCGCTGCGGACTCCCCGCTCATCAAGAGCATTGAGGTTACCGACGTATACGAGGACGAAAACACCAAGTCGATTACGACGAGGCTGACCTTCTCCCACCCCGAAAGAACGCTTAAGCGCGAGGAGGTTCAGGAGGTTGCAGACCTCATTATAGAAACCCTCAAAAAAGACGGAATTGAATTAAAGGGATAAAAAAAGACACGGCAATTTGCCGTGTTCTTTTTTAGGTTTAAGCTTTAAGGTTTAAGGTTTAAGGGTCTACTTAGTAAGCGCAAAATCCTTTGAGGTCTTTTTCCTATCCATATGGTGATACGGAACGAACTTGAGGATTACCCAGCCGATAAAGCCGCCGACCGTATTACAAATCATATCCTCCATTGTATCTATTAATCCATACCTTACGGGATCTCTGAAATCAATAAAATTAGGAAGTCCGATTTTGCCGCCTGTCTCCTCAATGGCCTGCACCGCAAGGTCATATGACCAATGCTGCGCGTCTCCGGGATTCACGGGATTGAGCTGATCGGCTGTGAACTCAAAGAGCTCCCACACATTACCCGCAACGAAAGAAAAGCAGAACGCGCCGAATACGATAATCGCAACGCTTGAAAGGGCATCCCCTCTTAAAATGTCGCGCTTTTCCATCGCGGTAAAAATCTCATATCCTATCACTGTACATGCAGCACCGCCCGCCGCGTGCATAACAATATCAAGCACGGGAGCGCTGTAATAGAAGTTAAGATATGCGCCGAAAAGGCTTCCGCCGATAAGGCACGGCGCACTGAAGTCCTGAATATAAGCGGGTATATGGCGCAAAAAGCTCTTTTTGGGGAACAGCATAAAGATTTCCCATACAAACTGTCCAAGTAAATTGCCGAAAACCTGAAGCGCCATTTTCGCGTCCTTTCTGATTAAAAGAGCGTGAAAAAATGTCACAATAAGAACAATCCTCGCGCACCACCAAATAGCAAGCTCCCATTTTTTCGGGCTGTTTTCGCTATGTAATAATCTGTCAAAATAAGCCTTCATAAATTTTCATTTCTCCTCTAAAAAACAAGGCGGCACAGACTGTGTGCCGCCATAACTATTGGCAACTATTATTCTGCTGCAGCCTCTTCCTCTATGGGCTTCTTTTCCCTTAATAAAACGAATTTTTCCATCGGGAAGAGAACGAGCATCTGTACAAAGCCTGCCGCGAGTCCCGCGATAGTCCTTGCAAGGCTGTTAAGCCACTCCCACGGAGCCTTTGCGATAATACCTACAAGCCAGCCTTGGAACCAGGTTGAGAAGAGAATGAGCGCAATCATAAGAACAATATAGATAACGAACATAATCTTCGGAGCGTCGGACTTAAAGGTGGTCTTCTTGTTCTGAATATATCCGTATATATTTGCAATAAGGTTTGAAAGGAAGAACGGAAGGAGGTAGCCCCAGGTTACGATACCGTCGGCAACGTATTTACTTATCTGCTCCTGTCCCTTAGGCGTTGCTGCGTCAAAGATAAGGTTGGGGTCAAATATTCCCTGAAGGAAGCCCCATACGCCTACCTTGAACACTTCCATGTCGAAGATAAGCGGAAGCACGTTAGCAAGAACGAGCTGAATTATTGTAACAAGTCCGCTTACTACGAGGAACTTTACAAGCTGCCAGAGGGTTTTCATAAACGAGCCCTTTTCCTCCGCGGCGCTGTCTATTCCGCCGAGTGATAACTTTTTCTTTTCATCTGCCATAAATTTTACTCCTTTATGTATAAATTTATATTAAATTTATTATATCAGTTAATTACAATTAATGCAACTGTTAATTTAGAATAAGCCTATTAAAAGAATTATTAGCTTAACAATCAGCGCAATGAGTCCGGCAAGGATTGCAAGGATAAGCAATACAATCAATATAAGTATAATCAGAACGAGAGGTCCCTTTTTGCTTTCCTTAACGGTGTCCTTAAACTCCTTCTTTTCGAACATCTCAGCGGGCGCGGGGTTTTCGTCGTCGAATATAGGATAGAGCGGGAGCGTAGCCTCTGCGTCGCAGTAGCCGTCGTTATAAAGGAGTGGCTCAACGAGGGAGCGTACGCTTTTTGCGCCTTTGAGGAACTTGCCAATGGGCATATGGATAGTATTAAGGAAGCTGTCGATTACGTTAAGTAAGCCGCAGGTGAGCTTATACTCCCTCGTCTCAGGGCTGTATGGCGAATCGCCGCAGTAGAGATTCTTAACAAGCTCAACGATAAAGTCAACAACCTTATTGTCGGCGATATCAGCAATATCAGATTTTGAAAGTCCGCTCTCCTTTTTGCAGAGCTTCCATATCTTTTTGAACGTGAGCTTATTGAGGAACTTGCCGACGGGCTTAATCCACCATTTGCTTTTATATACCTTCTCGCTCGGGATTGAAAAGGCGGGAGTCATCTGGGCAAGGGTGTCAATATCGTAGCCCATAGCCCATACTACCCTTCTTATCATACCGAAGAAGAAGCCCTCCATATATTTATCAAACGGCTCGCCCTTGGTATCAACTCCCGGAACGTCGGTAATAGTTACGGTATCGACGTCAATCTTAGCGTTCTTCGGGTCAAAGGTAATATTCCTGTAATTAGGAGGACAGCCGATAAGCGCGGAGCACGCTATGTCGTAAAAACGGTTGCCCTTTTCAGTCGTGATATAGCCGATATCGTGAACGTGGGTATGTCCCGTGAGCATACAGTGAAGCCCTGCGTCCACAAAGATTTCGCGCGTTACCTCGTGATTTTTCTGCATATCGCCGCTGCCGATAATCGAATAAAACGGCGAGGGTGAAATCATCGGGTGGTGAGTCATGGCGATAACGTACTGGTCGTTCTTCTTAGCGTCCTCAAGCTGCTCCATTATCCACGCCATACAGTCGTCGGAATAGCCCGAGCCGCCGCCGTTTTCGCCCTTTAAATTATAGTCGTCGTTGAGCGCAAAGAGCCTGTAACCCGGCGCAAGCTGTACGACGTAGCACATTGACTCCCTGTGAATCGCAATAGCCTCGTTCGGACCGAAGTCATAGTACATATCCCATAAATCAGCCCTGTCCTTAACGGCGGGAATTTCAAGCACCTTATCGCCCTCGAAACCGCGTCCGAAGCCCTCGCCCCTGTAATCGTGGGTTGCGGTGATTACGTAAACGCGCTTGCCCCTTTCCTTAAGGGAATGAAGCAGCTCAATAATACCCTCGTGGGAGGTGTATTCGCCGTTCCTCGTCGTATCGCCCGCAAGCACTACGATATCGGTTGAGGTGTCCTCGCAGAGCATATCAAACGCCTTTTTAATTACAAGGTCGCTGTCCTTGATAACCTGCTGGCTTTTTGCCTCCTCCTTTTCGTAGGCGGGACCCTCGGTACCGTTCTTGCGCGAATAGTAGTGAACGTCGGTGATAAACTGGATTTTCAAGGGCTCGTTATCAGCACCTATGATTCTGTTTGACATAAACTTTCCCCCTTATTAAATCGGGCGCGGGTGTCCCGCCCGAAACTCTCAACTTTTAATTATCTCACTTTATCCTCGTAGCCGTCGGCATACGAGCCGTATATTCTGAGCATTTCCTCAGAGAATTTACTTTCCGCGTTTTTGAGCAGTAAATCCGCTTCAACCTTTAAAAACGGCTTTGCGCCCTTTTTCCCTTCAACGAGAAACAGAAACGGCGCTTCGCCCGCTCTATCGCACACGAAGCGAAGGCGCTTAGGCTCGATTTTATACTCCCTCATAGTACTGAGCACGTCAACGAGCCTTTCGGGGCGGTGGCACATACAGAGCCTGCCGCCGTAGGTCAGCGCGTACGCCGCCGCCTTAACCGCATCCTCGACGGAGCACGTAACCTCGTGTCTTGCTATAAGCGCGCTCTCGCCGCTTGATTTTATGCCCGTATTAACGGGTTTATACGGCGGATTCATAGTTACGAGCGTAAAGCTCTCGGCGCTGAATTCCTCGTTTATTTTTCTTAAATCGCACAGATGAGCGGTCAGCCTGTCGGAAGTTGAGTTAACTCTTTGCGACTCGTTAACCTGTGCTATCGCATTTTCCTGTATATCAAGGCAGTGGATATTACCCTGCTCCTTATCGCGTAGCCACAAAAACGGGATAATTCCGCAGCCCGTACCCATATCAAGCGCCCTGTCCCTGTGCCTGATTTTTGCAAAATCGGCAAGCAGCACCGCGTCCGTGCCAAAGGTGTGCTCAGCGCTCACGGCGATTTTAATATCGTCGGAGAGTCTTTCAAAGGTATAACTCATACTATTCCCCCGTTTACTGAGAGAATCTGTCCCGTTATATACTTACTCTCGGCTAAAAACAGTACCGCCCTTGCGATTTCCTCGGGCGTTCCGAGCCTTCCGAGCGGTACCTCTCTTTCAAGCTCTGCCCTGTCAAACTGCGCGTTCATCCTCGTATCAATAATCCCGGGCGCTACGCAGTTTACGGTAATGCCCGACGGCGCAAGCTCCTTTGAGAGCGCCTTTGTAAGCCCGATAACGCCCGCCTTCGTCATTGAATAGAGCGTTTCGCACGACGCGCCGCATTCGCCCCAGATTGACGAGATATTAACTATCGCGCCGCTGTGCTTTTTGAGCATAGAAAGCGCAGCATATTTCGAGCAGAGGTATACCGCCCTTTCGTTCACGGCGGTTACGGCTTCGTAATCCTCCTCGGTAACGTCGTTAATCATCTTGATAAGCGAAACGCCAGCGTTATTAACAAGCACGTCAATATCGCCGACCTTATCAAAAAGCGCCCTGATATCGTCGGTATTCCTCAAATCGCATTTAATCGAATTAAAAGCATTATCCTCGGGCTGAGTTTCGTTATATGTAATATAAACCTCATAGCCGTTATATTTAAACAGCCCGGCGCAGGCTTTACCTATACCCGTTGCGCCGCCTGTTATAAGCACCTTTTTCATTATATCACCAAGCCTATCTTATCATTTATTGTTGAAATTTTCAATAAAGTAGTATATAATTTTTATAATTAATATTATGAGGTAAGCTATGGAAAGAGAATTCTATACAATCTCCGTCTATGTTGACGAAAATGAAAACCTTATAGGTATCCCCTGCGGAGATAGCGAAAAGTACGGAATTGCGGATATTGATACGGTTATGCTGCTCAAGGCGCCTTATACGGACAAAGCGCTCGAAAGCTATATCGAAAAGGTAATAAACGCCTGCTACACAAAAAAGCACAACGACAAAAGCGACGTTTCAACGATTGAAAGATATACGAAGAAAAAGGGCTTCGTAAACGCTACGGCGGATTACACCTTAATCTCAATTGTTAAAATGCAGTCGGGCTATTCGCTTATGCCGACCTTTAACGACTTTGAAAAGGGACCGCTTGCAATTGACGACGACGAAAGGCTGCTGCCGCTTAATTACAACGAGGGCGACATGGCTGAGATTATCAGAGGATATATTGAGGTCTACGTCAAGGCAAATATGTTCTACAAGGAAAAGGAAGAATTAGCGCGCGAAAAGGCGGAGCGGGAGAACTAAATGCACTTACTCAAAATAGATAAAAACCACTATATCGGTCAGGCTGACCCGTACATACTAAAAGCAAACGGAAGATATTATATCTACACCACGGGTCACGACGGAATTTACGCCTATCAGTCGGACAGCCTTTTTGAAAACTGGGAGTTTTACGGAAGGGTTATGACGGTAGAAGGTCACGAGGGCTTCTGGGCACCGAGCGTAATAGAGCTTGACGGGACGTACTATATGTATAACTCCTTTGAGTTCTTCGGCGATACGCCCGACAAGGGCGGTCACCGCCAGACTATGCACGTATCCACCGCAAAGAGTCCGCTCGGTCCGTTTGAAAACCCGAGGCAGCTTCTTCACCCGTTTTCAATAGATTCGCATATTGTTAAAAACGAAAGCGGACTGTTTTTGTTTTACTCAACAAATCGCTTTGAGGGCGACAGGATAGGTACGTATATAGTCGTTGACCGTATGCTCGACCCCTTCACGCCCGAGGGCAATCCGAAAGCCGTGGTCGTACCGACGCTTGACGAGGATATATTCCGCCGCGACAGATATAAAAAGGGCGAGCACTGGCACACTATCGAGGGCGCGTTTTACTTTTGCGAGGGCGACTGGCACTATCTTATGTATTCGGGAAACTGCTTTGAGCAGCCTACCTATTACATAGGCTACACAAGGGCGAAAACAGACGAAACAGACCTTACGAAAATAAATTTTGAAAAGTATCCCGACGATAAAACCTACTGCCCCGTTCTGTCCGCAAACGAATTTGAGGAGGGCACGGGACATCATTCGATGATTAAAGAGGACGGACAGTGGTACGCGATTTATCACGCGCGCGACTATAACGACGGGCTCGGCGCGGATGCATTTGACGCAAGGAACGCGAGAATATGCAAACTGAACGTTAAGGACGGTATTATTACCGCCGAAAGATATAAGGACCATATATGAGCTGGAAAGATAACTTAAGGAAAATTGAACCCTACGTCCCCGGCGAACAGAGCAAGGAAAAGGATATCGTTAAGCTAAACGCAAACGAAAACCCCTATCCCCCGTCGCCGAAGGCAATTCAGGCGTTAAAGGATTTTAACGCAGAATCCTTGCGCCTTTATCCGCCCGCCGACGCGACTCCGCTGAAAAAAGCGATAGCCGATTACTACGGAGTAGGAGTTAATAACGTATTCCTCGGAAACGGCTCCGACGACGTGCTCGCGCTCGCGTTTCAGGCGTTTTTCAACGGGGATAAGCCGATAGCTTACCCCGATATTACCTACAGCTTTTATCCCGTATGGTGCAGGCTTTTCGGTATCCCGTACAAGACCTATCCGCTTGACGAAAACTTCCGCATTAATCCAGAGGATTACAGGGAGGAAAACGGCGGCGTTGTACTCCCGAACCCGAACGCTCCAACCTCTATCGGCGAGGATACTGAATTTATACAGAAAATCCTTGATTATAACCGCGACAGTGTCGTTATCATCGACGAGGCGTATGCCGATTTCGGAGTACAAAGCGCGGCGCTTTTCGTTGACAGCGACAGTTATCAGAACCTGCTCGTAACGGGAACGTTCTCGAAATCACGCTCGCTTGCAGGTCTGAGAATAGGCTTTGCGATAGGCTCAAAGGCGCTTATTTCCGTGCTTGAAGCGGTTAAGAATTCCTACAATTCCTACACCGTTGATTCCCTTTCAATCGCAATGGGCATCGCTTCGTTTGAGGACAGGGATTACTTTACGGCAACGGTGGATAAGATTATCGCAACGAGGGAGAGAATGACGGCGCGCCTCAGGGAGCTCGGCTTTACCGTGCTTGATTCAAGCGCTAACTTCATTTTCGCAACACACAATGATTACAGTATGAAGGAATTATTTGAATACCTCAAAACGGAAAAGGTATTCATAAGGTACTTCAACCTCCCGAGAATTGATAATTATATCAGAGTGACGGTAGGCACAGACGAAGAGGTTGATATATTCCTGAAAGAAACCGAAGCATATATAAGGAGGTAAAAATGGAAAAGCTATTTAAAGCGCTTGCGGTAATTACAAACGCGGCAAACTACGCAGTCGGTATTGCTGTTGCAATAATTCTGATTTTTAAGACGGACTTTATTTCCGTTTTTTATATCAGCTCAATGACGACCAATGAATGTCTGTTTTTCAACCTTATAATGTTCCAGCTCGGTTTAATGCTTGTGGGCATACTAATCTGCATTATGGCAAACGATTATAAGAAGAATGAAAAGGTAATCGAATTCCCCGTGTTTTACGAATTAATACCGATAGCTATAACGGTTATAAGTATTTTCTACGGCTTCCGCGGAGAAACCTCAAGGGAGAAGCTTATTGTAATCGCGTGCGCCGTGCTCTATTCGGTAATTTCGGCGGTAATAGTATACTGCGGCTCAAGAATTTTCCAGATTTTAGGTAAAGAATAAGCGCATAATCGGTTGACTTTTAAAAGCTTTTATGATAATATTTTTCAGGAGTCAAAAGCTCCTGAATATATGGGCCTGTAGCTCAGCTGGGAGAGTGCCGCGTTCGCAATGCGGAGGTCGAGGGTTCGAACCCCTTCAGGTCCACCAAAGGTATTATACCGTCGCTTACGGTATAATACGTTTCTTGAAGGGGTGAGAAACGAAACACCGCTTGTCACGACCGCAGGGAGCGAGAAGCGGGAGAAACAGTCCGGTGGACTGTTTCGTTGTTGAGAGGAGAACCCCTTCAGGTCCACCAAAATCAAAATACCGCCAATGGCGGTATTTTACGGCTTCGGCTTCTTGTACTGTCGCCGATTATAAGGGGCATTAGCGCAGCTGGGAGCGCACCACACTGGCAGTGTGGGGGTCAGGGGTTCAAGTCCCCTATGCTCCACCAATAAAACTCTGACACCTTTAGGTGTTGGAGTTTTATTTTTTGAACCTTTCTCATATGATATAACGGTGATGAAAATGCTGTCTGCAATACTTTCCTTTATCGGTGCGAATATTCTCTTTTTAATCCTGCACATCCAGAACTCCTCCTCTTTTCCGAAGCCGCTTTCCGCAAAGGAGGAAAAGGAATACCTGCTTAAAATGGCGGACGGGGATATGAACGCGCGGGCTGTGCTTATTGAGCGTAATCTTCGCCTTGTATCCCATATCGTGAAAAAATACTACTCCAAAACGAACGATACCGACGAGCTGATTTCAATCGGCACGATAGGACTTATCAAGGCGGTGGACTCCTTTGATATGAATAAGGGAATACACCTTGCAACCTACGCTTCAAGGTGTATAGAAAATGCTATACTAACACAGCGGATACTTTTGACGGTGTTTTCACTCAGAATGTGTTCCATGTCCCGCTAATTGACGAATGGAGCGTTTTATCCGCCGATAATCGACTCGCCTTGCTCCACAGGATACATTACGGTAAAATTGAGTATGGAGTTTTCTTTTCGTATCGTGTTTTCGTGAACGATTTTAAGCAGTACTCCAAAAAATCGTATGAGCAGATTGACGGCAACACGCTGCACGGCAGGATTCGTAAAAGAAGAATTGACAAACAGATATATGTAGGCGATATACACAAATTACTCGGTGTCAGTTATTCGCAGTATATTAAAATAGAAAACGGCGAGTATCAGCTTCATCATATGGACAAGCTTATTAGGCTTTGCGAGATACTTAATATAGCGCCCGAAGAGATTTACACGCCTTACCAGATTTTCATTATGAACAACCAGGGCAAGCAGATAAAAGCGTATAGAAAAGCTAATGGTTTAACGCAAACCGAATTAGCAGAACGTCTTTTCGTACATAGAAAGACCGTTTCAAAATGGGAAAATAACACCTGTCAAATGCCGTTTGAGAAATGGGAAAAAATCAACGGTGTTTGTTAAGAAAGAATACGCCGCAACGGATGATATTGATCCGCTGCGGCTTTTTTACAGTTCCTTTTTCAGTTCTTTGAGTATTTCCGTCTTTTCGGCATACGAAATCGGAAAGGAGTTTATCCTTTCAAGCATAGCCTTGCCGACGATATATCCGGCTTGCTTTTCAAATTCTTTCCATTGATCTTCGCTTTTCGGCAGATAAACTATCGCTTTCATAATATACTCTCTCCCCTGCTGTTGAAAGTATATTCAAGGAACTGCTTGTCATAGAACTTAATTGCCATAAGGCAACACTATTCCTTACTTGATTTTATATCAACCTCCTTAATTTATAATCTCTTTGCAGTTCGCACTGCGGGTTTAATAGTTTTCACAATACTTACCTTTCTACCTGACTGTCGTCAGGATTTTTTCATTTACATCGACTGACCGAAGCCTTCGTCTTCATCAAGGTCTTCGTCAGTGTCGTTACTGTTGTTCTGATTTGTGTTTTGAAGTTGTTGCTGATAGCGTTGCTGCTGGATTGCACGGCGGAGGGAGAAGTCAATAATGCCTGTGCCGATG
This sequence comes from uncultured Clostridia bacterium, assembly GCA_937907605.1. Lineage (GTDB taxonomy): Bacteria > Bacillota > Clostridia > Oscillospirales > Acutalibacteraceae > Eubacterium_R. The sequence goes on from CALCYI010000002.1 coordinate 93,134, forward strand.
TTGAGAAGCGCTTCTGCGTTTTCGGCTGCCCTGCGGCTGTCTTCTTCATTCTTCTCCACCTTCGTGTATTCGCCGCCGACGGAACGCTCGCCGTGAGCAATGCGTTTCTGCTGCTCTTTGGTGAGCTCCTTGCTGTCCGTCTGCTGTCGCTTTTGCGCATTGATTTCGTTGATGCGGTCAGCTGCCTTGCTGTTGAACAGCGTGGCAATGGATTGCAGCAGGCTGTTGTAAATATTCGTGTTCTTGCCGATATTCTTCCAGCCGTTATCCGCTCCGAAGATCAGCGATTCCAGTACCGCTTTTATCAGCATATTTTTCAGCGATTTGAATTCCTTGTTCGCTTCAATCGGAATGTCAGGTGTTTTCTCGCTGTCGTGATAGAGCGCAAGTTTCAGGCGGTTAATCTCGTTCCACTTTGCGTACATATACTGAAGCGGCAGATTTTCATTTACGATATGCTTCAGCAAATTATCTACGGTGTTCTTGACGTTCTTGGGAAGATAACCGTAAATCTTTTTGCCTTTGCAAGCATTAAGCTCATTTTGCAGTTGCTTAATCAGTTCAGCAGTTTCATCCGTAATCGGAAATCGCCTGCAGGATATTCCTTCAAGCACTTCTTTCATCTCCGCTTTCAATTCGTCACGAACGCCCGTCTGCTCTCTGAATAATTTCAGTTGTTCGTTACGGAAAATATCGTTACCGAAGGTACTGCGCATCTTTTCCATTCCCTTTTTCGTAAGATAGCCCTGACCGGTTTTTGATAAGACTATCAGGTGAATATGCGGATGATGCGTCGTGTTATGAAACGCTGCATACCATTCCATATCGCTCGGTTTAAGCTTATGCGCTTCGGCAAGCTCATTCATATTACGGCGCACACATTGTTTCCATGCATCTGCATTGTTGTAGCCAAGGCGTTCAGCGTCTTCACGGCGCAGGCTGACGACGTGCGTCCAGACGACTCCCTGATGATTTGAAACTTTTTCGGCAATGTCGTCAAGGTTAATCGCTTCGTCCGTTGCAGAAAACAGACCGTGCGAGCCGAGTTTTTCAACGCCCGGGCGCTCGGCAATATATGAAACAAGGCTCTTAAGTTCATCGGTACGGTCAGCGTCACGCTCGGCTACTGCGTCGATAAACTCATTGGCGTTAGCTTTGGACGGTTTTGAAATGAAATCGTCGAACTCAATATATTTTTTCGTATCGGGAAAGCATTTTGTAATTCTGTTTATCAGAGTGAATTGCTGCTGAGTAGCAATAGCGTTGTCAGTACCTTTCGGTAACTTTTCAACGCCCTCACGAGTACCCATATACTTTACGAGTTTTCCTGCATTTTGAACGGACGGATTTTTAATGAACCTGCTTGATACAATTATCTTTGCCATCAGTTGTCACCGCTCATAAGTTCGTCCGCTTCTTCCAGAGAAATATATCCGTTGGTCTGAGCAACTTCTTCATTGACAACCTTATTAAGTTCTTGCCAGTCCACGCCTGTATAATCATTAAACGCTGCGTTAAGACGGTTTAATTTTCCGATTTCAACCGCCATCTTGAAGAGCATTTCGCACATACCTTTTTCCGTATGACGAATTTCATTTTTGATTACTGAAGTTATCATCGGCGAGAGATAATCTGCATTTTCATTTTGCAAAAGGTAGCCGATATAGAAATCAATCGCCGTGCGGACGAAGTCACTTCGGTTGACGCAGTTGGATAAAGGCAGCACTTTATCCATTTGTTTCACCTGACTAGGCAGCTGAAAGTACGCAAACTTTTTCATCGTTTCCATTGTAATCATCTCCTGAATTGTTAATTTGAGCATACCCCTGTAAAAAATTTCAAAAACAGTCCGCACTGCGGGCTGATGTCAAAAGCGAGGCGTGGCGAGATACGCCTCGCTTTTACCTGCTTTCAATAATTTCTTCGAAATATTGAAATAATCAATCAAGTTTCAGCGTCAATTTTCGTTTCAGAGGTATTTCTTATTATTTTTATTAAGTTTTTAAACCACCCCTACCAAATTTTATTGATAGTGTAGAGATTAGAGAGTCTGTTGCCGTTTGTGTAATCATATCGGTGCGTAATTGAAATCAAACCTTTATCCTCAAGCACCTTAATCGCTTCATCAACCGTAGGCTCGGACATACAGCATTCTTTGGCGATAGTGCTTCTTGAAGGATAGCAGTTAAACTTTTTCATATCTGCACGGTGAAACAGATAACAGTAAACGGCAAAGTCCCTCGCCTTCAGTTTTTCTTTATAGATACAATTCGGTACGATAAAGAAATTGCCTGAAGGGAATTTTTTGTTACTATGAACCATAATTAAACTTTTCCTTTCGCAGTATTAAATACCGTGTCCTAAAAAGGGAAATAAAAGTGGACACAATATTCATATTGCATTTTGAAAGGTTATGTGATAAAATCTAATCGGTGATGATATGAATTCAAAGAAATATCGCATTTATGAGCTATCTGCAAGAGCCATAATTGCAAACTCAAAACTGAATTCCGAGGGGAGAACAATCTTCAATCTCAACTCTGCACAGACAGAAAAGTGCAGGGTTATTTCTGCTTCTCAAGAGCAGGAAAGCAACGCCCTGTTCTATCAGATTATGTGTGAGAAAAACGGAAACGGTTTTAGTGTTGGAGAGGAGAATGTTATCACCGAACTTGAAGATATAATCTTCTACTGCAACTTTGAAAACATATTTGACAGAGACGGCAGTTTAAAGAAATACGCTGACCTTCAGAGCAGAGCAAGAGATATGTTTCGTCCCGAAGGTATCACGCTTGACTTCGGCTCGAGTGCATTTCAATTCGTTGCATTTGAACGTTCGGCAAGTATGAGCCGCAACGCAAAGCTATCTTTTATCCGCGCCGACTACTATGAGCCGATAAGGAAAAGAATAATGCTCGGTATGACAATCGATGATTGCCAGCTTTCAAAGCTTTACGCATATAACGGACTGCTGCTGTCCTCGGGAACGAGAATTGAAAACATAAATATTGAAAAGCCGCATCGGGTAATCGTAATTGATAATCAAAAATACACCGTTGATGCAACGAAAATTATTACAGTTGAAGACGACGGTACGAATGATTCCGTTCGTAAATATACAAGAAAAGAAACGAGAGGCGCAGTGGAGATAACAGGTTTTGACGGCGAAGGTCTTATCTCAAAAGAATACGCCGCCGTTATTGACAAAGCCTACTGCGGTGAACACTGTCATACCTCTTTTCAGATTCGTCTGCCGTATGTAAAAGGTATGTTGCACCAGGTTGATTTCAAAGACTTTCTTCACAGTGCAGGAACAAAGACGATAACGGACGTTTTCGGAACCGTTCACAAGGTTAAGGATGTGGATATTATTCTGACCAAAAGTATGTTCAAGGGCTACGGCTGGTTGCTTGATAACGGTATGACGTGGGCTGACTACTGGAAGGCATTTTCTGAATACAATCACGCTTTGTATATCACGAACGTCAGCAAGGAACATCCCGAAGAATTTACGGAACTGAACTATCAATTTCTGAATACGCTTTCGCTTACAAGAGATGAATTTCGTCCTGCCGATTTACCTGACGGTTGGACTTCTTCCCCTGCTGATAATGAGCGTAACTGGCTGACGAAGGAAACGGAAACTGCTTACTACAATCTCTGTGCTGATGAAGAATACCGTCTGAACTATTTTCTTAAATATCTGAAGAGACACAACCGCAAAACGAAGAATTATCGATTAGCTACTATACTGAAAAGCAATCCGCTTTTTATCAACGAGCCCGTTTACACAAAAGAATTAGAGAACCATGCTGAAAACATATTGAAAAAATATGCGCTTGGTAAGTTAATCGTTGCAGGCGATAACCGATTTCTTTCCGGTGATTTAATTGAGATTTTGAATTTGCTGCTTTCGCACACCGGCAAAAAAGATAGCAGAGAGCGAAGGTTTTATTCAGTTGCCGTTTCCAATCGCTTTGCAAAGAATTCTTACTATGCGCCGCAGATTGCGTACAAACACGGTGGCGAATGCACGCTTCTTCGTAATCCGCATATTGCAAGAAACGAGGAAATTCAGTTAGCCGTTTATCCGCAGGTAGAGCAGATGCGTAAGCATTATCTCGGTCATCTTTCGGATATCGTTATCATTGACACACATATGCTCGCCGCAGAGCGACTCGGCGGAGCAGACTATGACGGCGATATGATTAAAACCATATCCGACCCGATTATCAATGCGGCGGTTAAGCGGAATTATGAACTTGACAGTCTTGACAATATGAACAACATTCCGCTTTTAAAAATCCCCGATGCCGAACCGCTTATCCGTAATGCTGACGACTGGGAAGCGAGATTTGAAACGGTAAAGAGCACATTTTCTTCACGCGTCGGTCAGATATCAAATGCCGCGCTTGACCGAAGCATTATTGCTTACGATGAAAACTCCGATTCCGCTTTGCGTAAAAAGTGTCGTGAGGAAACGGAAACGCTCGCTATATTAACGGGTCTTGAAATTGACTCTGCAAAAAGCGGAGTTAAGCCCGACCTTACCGAATATCTCGGCAGCGGAAGTATCTCACGCAGTATTTTCCTGACTCACAAAAATCTGGTTGAACAATCTGAAACCCGTCGGGAATGGTATCAGGACACTCACCGAGACAAAATCAACAAATTCTTTTCTCAGACTGACTGGAACGCCGTCAGTTCAAACCTTGAACTGCTCCCGTACTTTGCCCGTCAGCTGAAAAAACACACGCCGAAGATAAAGGCTCATCCTGCAAAGGACAGCGAGATGTTTGCTTTTGCGGTTAACGATAACTGGAAAGATAATCTTGATGCGGATATTCTTTCTGCAGTCAGTGACTTAATTTTGGATTATGAGGCGGTACTCAACCGCATCCGCTTTTGCAAGGTTCCGATTAAAAACAAGAACCGCAAAAGCGGTATTGACCGTATTCTTTATTCGAGAGGGCAAGAGAAAATATATAATTCTGATGAACTGTATGCGCTTTTCCAACTACTTTCCCCTGAACGTATTTCTGCAATTCGAAATGCAATACGGGGTGAGCGTTGGCATCTGATGGGAGAAAAAGAAAGAGAAGATTTCCTGAACGGATATCTTCCCGACGATGATTTTAAGGATTATTATTCTCTCCTTTGTGATTTTCGTTTCGGCGGTTACAAAGTGCTGTACGATTTGATTGCCGATATTGACGACGAAAACGCCGCGCTTGATAACAAAAGGCTGATTCGTGATACAGATTCAGCGACATTTGCACAGATGATGCAGGCGTATATGGACAAGTCCGCCGCCGTTTCATACCGTGAAGCCGTATCTGTAAAATGCAGAGAGTTGCTTGACGGAATAGTTAAGCCAACCGTAGCCGTGCAGTACGTCGTTGCGCTCGGCAAACGGAATCTTCTTTTTGATTTGCTGCTTGACAGCGTTGAAAAAACCGTTTTGAAAAAGGATTAACGTCACTTGAAATTTTATTATTAATATGCTATAATTGTGGCAGATTTAGAATTTAATTCTAATTTTGCCATATAATAATGGAGACGTTAGTGTGAAAAATCACACTAACCAATTATATTGCCCGCTCAGTTTGTCGCTACGCAACAACGAGCGATGGCTGTCATCACCATTAACGCCTGTTCAGGCAACACAGGATTTAGGTGATTTTTAATGAACTATTTGTTGCCTGAAAGGCTATGGTGATTAACATGTATATTCCCCGTCATTTAGAAGAAAGGCTGTTAAAATCAAGCGAAACATATAAATCTGTTTTGGTAACAGGCGCAAGGCAGGTAGGTAAATCTACACTGCTTAAACAAATATTTCCTGATAGGAAGTATGTTTCTCTTGACGACCCCTTTATAGAAGAACAAGCAAAAGAAAACGGAAGCATGTTTTTGATGCTCAACCAACCTCCCGTTACGATTGACGAGGTACAAAGAGCACCCGAATTGTTTCGCTATATTAAAATCAAATGCGACGAAACAGATGATAAAGGACTGTTCTGCCTTTCAGGTTCACAGCAATTCAAATTAATGCAAAACGTTTCCGAAACGCTGTCTGGCAGAATTAATATAATTGAGCTTGCGGGATTATCGCTCAGAGAAATTCAGAGCGATTCTTTTAACAAACGATTTCTTCCCACTCTGGAATATATTACAGAAAGGCAGAAAACGGCAAAAGCCCCTGAAAACATCTGGGAAATTATTCACCGTGGCTCTTATCCCGCGTTACAGGACAAGAACCTCGACTGGGCGTCTTTTTATGCAGATTATGTTAAAACGTATATTGAAAGAGATGTACGCGAACTGTCTGCCGTGCAGGACTTAGACGCTTTTCGCCGTTTTATGATTGCAACAGCAGCAAGAACGGGAGAGATTCTTAACTACAGCAGCATTGCAAGTGAAATCGGCAAAGACATCGGAACAGTTAAAAACTGGATTTCCATTCTTGAAGCCTCCGGCGTTATATATTTACTGGAACCCTACACGGCATCCGTTCTTAAACGCGCTATCAAATCGCCCAAGCTGTATTTCCGTGATACGGGACTGGCTTGTTACCTGACTCGCTGGCTGAGTGCAGAAGCGCTTGCATACGGTGCTATGAGCGGTCATATTTTTGAGACCTTTGTTATATCAGAGCTCTTGAAATCTTTTTCAAATGCAGGACTTGATTACAGTTATTTTGTTTCCTATTATCGCGGAAGAGATAAAAAGAAAATAAAGCAGAACGGCGAAGAAATTGAACTGGAAAGCGAAATAGATTTTATCATTGAGGAAAACGGCGTTCTTTATCCAATTGAAATCAAGTCTGCTTCTAAGGTTACTGCAAGCGAAACGAGTGCGTTCACCGTGCTTGATAAAATAGAAAATAAAAAGCGTGGTGCGGGCGCTATTATTTGTATGTGTCCTCAGCCCGGCAGTCTCAGGGAAAACGTGCTTCAGATTCCTGTTTGGTATATATAATTATGTTAAACGAAATTGAAGAATTCAAGGCATATACCACGCCCGTTATCTATACGGCTGAAAGTAAAAGAGATACTTCTTATCTTGGCAGGTTTACCTTTGATGCCTTTATGGAATTCAGAGGACTCAGCCGTGTGCTGACGATTATTGCCCGAGGGTATATGTTTGAAACCGAAATGCCGGATACCGAGCGTGCAAGGCGTGCCTTGTGCGCCTGGTGCAGTATGCCTGAAATGAAAAAAGCCACTCCTAAAGAGGCGTGGCAGTTTACAACAGATTTCCGTTACCTTCACGGTGAGTTCCCCGAACTCGTTGATAACAATGGTAACGGGTGGTACTTTCATCATATTAAAAATGTGTATAAATTTATTAAATGCTATCCAGACAAGGTAAGCAAGGTTGCCGTTAATAAAGCTGATTTGCTCGGCAGCAAGTATGACAGAGAATGGCACAAAAAACTGTTGCAGTTTCAATATCCTATATTTACGCCACAGACAGAAAGCTGGGTAATGACTTTTGACAGTATCGTTGCAGATGCATTAGTGCTCGGTCCGCTGAAAGACAAGACAGTTAATCTTTCCGAAGAAACTCTGAAGAGAATTAACGAGTTTAATACAAGCGACGTGCCTGAAGAAATTATCGTTCTTTTAGTACAATACTATCTTGCGAATAAGCCTGACGATTCAGACTGGGTGGTGCTACCGACGGCGAACTTTGATATGTATTTCGGCAACACCAATTTCAGCAAGAAGTGGCTGAAACAAATTCCCGACAGCATAATTATCCGCGACACTTTCAGTTTTGGCGTCGGAAGATACAAAGTCGTTATTTGAAGAGGGGTTTGTTATTATTTCTCTAAAGATTTTATCCCAGGCGTTATAAAAGATTTTTATTTAGAAATATTAAAGAGTAGTTACCGAAAAGGTACTACTCTTTAATGCTATCTACAGTATATTTATTTGTTTTTCAGATATTCAGCTGAAACGGGAAAATCAAAATAGGTGTCAGGAAAAGGCTCATCCTTTAAGGTAAAATGCCACCATTCGCAGTCTATTGGTTCAAAGCCGTTTCGCACCATAATTTTTTGCAGGAACATACGGTTTTCGTACTGCTCGTCGGTAACGCCCTTGTAATCGGGATGCGAAACCTCGCTGAAAAAGTCAAACGGACTGCCCATATCAATTTCCTTGCCCGTTGCCATATCAAGCAGCGTTAAATCAACGGTGCTGCCTCTGCTATGGCTTGACTGACTTGCGATATAGCCAAGCTCAAATAGCGCCGTTTTTTCAAGGTCGGGATAGAAAAAGGGTTTCGTTCTTAAATCCAAATCCTCAATACCCCAAAGCACAAAATGCTTGACTGCTCTTGCAGGTCTGTACGCGTCAAATATTTTTAGTCGGTAACCTGCAACGTTTGCCTCGTTCGCAACAGCTTTCAGCGCTCTTGCCGCGTCTTTCGTGATAATCGCACAGGGCTCTTCATAACCGTCAACTCTGTCGCCGACAAAGTTATAGGTTGAAAAATAGCGGATTTCCTGCACGATGGAGGGAACGTAATCCGAAAGTAATACAAAGCGCGAGCAATCAAGCTCTGCTTCTCTTTTAAAATCAGTAGCCATAACGTTATTCCTTACTCATAAATTGTAACAGGCGCTCTTTATAATCGGGAGCAGTATCAAAAGCGGCGTGACCGTAGCCGTTATACAGATAACTTTCAAAATCTTGATTATCCGAAAACAAAATTTCAAGCTCTTCAGCAGCACCGGGCAGCACCTTATCGTCCGCTGCGCCGAGTGATAAAACGGGACATTTAATGTTGCGGAGTTCCTTTGATATATCAAAATCTTTTGTGCCTTCGGCAAAAAGAATGAAACGTTCGAGTTCAGAGTCGGTAATGCTTTCGCCCGTCTTTTTCAGCACCTCTTTATACTGCTCAAAAAGAGCCTCGGGATAAAGGACCCTGCCCATTTCAAGGCTGAGATTAATTCCGTCTTTTTTCTTTGCCAGAGCAGTCCACTTTGATATTGCGTTAAACTGCTTTTCGGTAATACGTGCCGAAGAGGAGCCGAGCATCAGCTTTTTGACATGTTCGGAATAACGGGCAGCAATCGTCATAGCAATCATTCCGCCCTGCGACGCACCGAAAAGATAAATGTCCTTCAGTCCGAGAGTGCAAAATATCTTTGCCGTATTCTCAGCCATATCGTAAACGGAATACTGCTGCGGAAGCTCGTTTCTTCGGTCAAACACATAAGCAGTGAATTCCTCTGCGATAACGGCATAAGCCTTTTCAATCATATCCGCAGCGCCCATCACGCTCTGAACGCTCATCCCCGGAAGGATAATGAAAGTCTTTTCGCCCTTTCCGAAGGTAAAATAGTTCATAGTGAAATTATCGGCGCATGCCGTTTTAATCGAAATACTCATATTAATCAGAAATAAAGTTTATCTATTTTAGGCACGTTTTCGATTAAATAATCCTTGCAAAACGCAACAACTTGATCTCCAAAGCGCAAAGCGTCGTTGTGCCTTGATATCCATCTGAGCAGGCGCGCATAACAGATAGTTTCAACCATTCTTATGATGCTGTCAACCTTTTCCTGCTCCTCACCTTCAAAATAGTACTTAACCGTGTATTTCCAGAAATCTTCGCACTGCTCACGCTTAATTCCAAGAAAATTTGCGCTGTTTTCTTTATCAACGCAGCTGAATCCGACGTATGCTGCAAAGATAGCAGCGAATTCAAAAACGGGATGTCCCATAGAAAGCGTATCCATATCAATCAGCAGGTTTTCGCCGTTTTGCTGCATGATATTTTTGATATGATAATCGCCGTGGAGCATATTATTCGTTTCAGGAATATCCTTAAAAAGCGAGAGCAACTTTTCGCCGATTTCCTCGGGAAGATGAGGCTTAACATATTCAGCCCAGCCGATTGCCTCTTCACTTTTGCTCGGAAGTTCGCCGTCCTTTAGCATAGTTGAATGAATCGTTTTAAGAATGTCTACGCTCTCCTTTGCAAGTTCGTCAATGTCGCCGCCTTCGGCAATAAGTTTTGAAAAGGACTTGGCATTAAGCAGCTCGAAAACCGAGCCGTATAAATCACCAACCTGAACAACGTCGTAAGGAATAGCCGTTGGAATTCCCATAACAAAGGCTTTTCTTGCAAGCTCGCGCTCATTATGTATTTCGTCAAGCGAATCGGGGTTTTTATAAACCTTAACGATAGTGTCGGGGTCCGTACGGTAAACGATACCGTTTGCACCCTCTCCGATAACCTCGCATCCTTCAACGGAAAGCTTTCTGTACGCCTTTGAAATATCCATCATTTCCGTAAAGCCCGTCATATCAAAGATTTCATAAACCTCTGAATTACAGTTTACTACCTTTGTTTCGGCGTTTGCTTTTTTCAGGCGTAGAATAACGCGAAGTCCTGCGCTTGAAATATATTCAAGCCCGCTTGCATCAAGAATAAGCTCGCCGCTATAATCGCCTATCTGTTCATTGATTTTTGCTTCTGTTTCTGCCGCATTTGAAGAATCAATTCGTCCTGTTAAATTAATAGTCATTAGTTTAGTCCTCCCCGTTGAAAACGTGAGTTACGAGCTTTTCATATTCCTTATATGCAGGATAGTCTGAAAGTTCTCTGATATATTCAAGTATCGTTGAATGATACCAGTATTGCTCTTTTGGATTCTTTTCGTTAAAACGGTCAAACACCGCTGCGCCGATTTTGTCAAAATCTCTTGCAAGTGAGCGCATATTGGAGAGCTTATCGCCGAGCCAAAGCATTTTGGTTTCAATGCCCGCGTCTTTCAACACGGCAAGGCTTTCTTCCTTGCGGATTTTCCACGACTGACTAGGCGGCATATCGGGACGTTTATCCTCCGTTTCGTGCGCTACGAGTTCTGCGACTCTTGGTCCGAAATTATCAAGAATATCCTGCGCAGTAACAGGCGTATCCTCCACCGTATCGTGAAGCACGGCGGCAGCAAGAATCTCTAAGTCATTTGTCATCGTGCCGACAATCGTTGCATCCTCAAGCGGATGAAGAATATACACGCCGCCGTCCTTTCTCGTCTGTCCCTCGTGCGCTTTAAGCGCAAAGGCAACGGCTTTATCAAAAACATTGCTCATAAAACTGTTTCCTTTATATTTTCTTTGTCATAGTCAGAATATTATAGCCGTCCTTGTATTCATACGAAACGGAGTCCATATTCTTTTTGGTAAGGTATATACCGAGCCCGCCGACTTCTCTTTCATCTGCTGAAAGTGAAATATCAGGGTCTTCCTTTTCAAGCGGATTATACGGAACGCCGCTATCCTTGAACGTTATAGTGATTTCGCCGTCGCTGCAATCCGCAGATATTTCCGCCTTGCCTACGCCGTCGCCGTAAGCATAATTTGCAATATTGACATAGATTTCCTCAACGGATAAGTCAATTTGCATTTGGGCTTTCATTGATGCGCCGTTTTCTTCCAAAACGCCGTCAACAAAATCCATTACCGTATGCAGGTTTTCCGTTGTGGCGTCTACGGTCAGCGTATTTCCCTCATTGCCTTTCAGTTCAAGACAGAGCATGGTTAAATCGTCAAACTGCGCTGCGTCACCGACGAACTCACTCACACACTCATTAACGCCGTCCAGAATATCCTGTGGTTTTTCATCTTTATACTTATTCAGCGCCTCAATCATACCGTTTAAGGTGAACATTTTTTCGTCCTTATCGGTAGCCTCCGGCAGACCGTCGGTATAAAGGAAAATTTTATCACCCTTATTCAGTTGAATTTCAAAGTCCTTGTATTTTATGCCTGACATTGCGCCTACGACAAGACCGTGCTTATTCTTAACAATTTCAAACTGACCGCCCTTGCGATAAACTGCGGGGTCGTCGTGACCTGCGTTTGCAGCGAGGATTTTGCCCGTTGAAATTTCAAGAATACCGAGCCATACCGTTACGAACATATCCGCCTGATTATGGTCGCATATACTGTCATTAACAAAGGTGAGAATTTCGGCAGGAGTGCCGCCCATATGCGTTCTGTCGCTGATAAGAATATTCGTTACCATCATAAACAGCGCTGCGGGAATACCTTTGCCTGAAACGTCCGCCATTACCATAGCGAGATGGTCATCGTCAACAAGGAAGAAATTATAGAAATCGCCGCCGACCTCCTTTGCAGGAGTCATTGAAGCGTAAACGTCAAAATCCTTTCTTTGCGGGAAGGCGGGGAAAATATTTGGAACTGAATTTTCCTGAATGGTTTTGGCAATATTCAGTTCTGCGCCGATACGCTCCTTTTCGGAGGTTACGGCAGTCAGATTATCAATGTATGCCAGCATATCGTCCTCCATTTTATCAATGGAACGGGCAAGCGTTGAAATTTCTTCAATTTTGCTGACGTTGCCAAGCTCGTCGCCCTTTTTGTTTTCCAAAGCGAAACGGCTTGTTTCACTGCTGACGCGCTTCATCGGATTTACAAATTCCTTGCGAATATAAAAGGCTGAAGTTAAAGCAACCATCACGGAAAGAATAACCGTTGAAATGGCAATATTTATTAAATACGGACGTCTGGCATCTCTCAGCTCCTCCATGGGTCTTTGAATGCACATCAAGCTGACAACCTCGCCCTGCGAATTTTTAAGAGGTGCTAATGTTGTGATATGCGGCGGCGCACCGTTTAGTTTAGTCGTTCTGTAAACTGTGCCGTAAGCGAGGTCGTTTTCATATATATCACGATAGATTTCAACATATTCCTCGTTCGTGGTGTCCTGTTGATAACCAATTTTCCAAGGCGTGTATGGCGTATCCTCTCCGACGGAATTGAACACAGACGTAAACCTGCCGTAATCAGTGGTATCGACCTTGATGACGTACACAATAGAAACATCCATTTTCTCGCAGAAGGCGTCAAGATACTGCTTTGTCTGCTGATATTCCTCCGACTGCCCGCCGTCTGCAAGATAGTCATCAATATGGTCGCCGTTTACAAGTAAGGCAGCAGTATCAGCCATACTTGCGGTCGTATTACTGTATTCTCTTTTAAAAGCGTTTGTAAAGCTGACATAGCCTATAACGCTCACAATCCAGCTGAACACTAAAAGCAGCAACACTACGGCGCTTATAATATTAAACGCTAAGCTACTGCGTAATTTTTGTATCTTTTTCATATTTTATCCTATGGTAAGAATATCTGAAAAACCTGTCATATCAAGGATTTCCATTACGTCATTGTTAACGTTTATAAGCCTCATTTCGCCCTGTGCCTTCATTTTCTTTTCCGCCTTCAAAAGCACACGCAGTCCTGCCGATGAAATGTAAGACATCTCTTTTAAGTCAAGCACCAGCTCAGTGATACCGTCAATACTGTCAAAAATAGTTTTTTCAAGTTCAGATGCAGTAGTCGTATCCACTCTGCCCGATACAAGAATTGTAAGTTTTCCGTTTTCTTTGTTTGATGTGAGTTGCATTTCAATATCTCCTTAAATATTTTATTATATTCTAAAGGTTTTACACTTTACCTTTACTTTTCTTTGGAAGAATCGTGTAAGGCAGATTGCGTTCATGACTGCCGAGCCCCTTGAAGTGAATATTCTCTTCCCTCATAGCCTCGCAGAACGCATCATAAAATTTGTGCTTACCGTTGAGTTCCATAAAGGTAAGATAGAATTTATCACGCAGAGCGTTTACTTCAAGCAGAAGATGTCCGTCCGTAATGCAGTGTATGCGATCTATGTATTCCTCCAAGCCGTACCACTCATCCTTGCCGACGTAACTTACGATAAAGGTGCCGAATGGAGGCTGTACGTGCTGACTGTGTGTAAGCGTAAAGAGCTTCTTATTCAGCAGTCCTTTCTTATTATCTACGTCATCCATAGACTTATATATGCTTTTCATTATCTTTGAACTGAATTCGGGCTGCATCTGGACGTACATCATACTGCGGGTAACGGTGCTTAAATATTCCGTCGTCTTGCTTTCAAGCTCACGAGGATAGTAGACGGAAAGCATACGCACCAAGTCGTGATACGTATTGGGACAGCCGACGTCCGCACGGTAATTGCATATAATGTTTCCACGGATTGCCTTTGCAACCTTTGGCGATGTAACCTTGCAGATTGCACGAAACATCAATGCAGATAGAATTGAATTGGGGCTGCCGTCGTTACTGCGGGCGTATTTCATAAAGTCTTTTGTTTCAAGTTCAAGCTCGTAGTATTTTGCGTCCCTGAAAGGCATTGAAACAAGCTGTTTTACGTAATCAGCCGCAGGGATATACACGCTGTCCTTTTTTATGCTGCCAAGAGGCTCGTCATCAGTAAGCGTTTCAAGGTCGGGATAGTCGGTTTCTCCGTCAACAAACGGTGTATCTGCGGTTTTGATATCGCCGATTTCCGTTTCAACGCCGAAGGCTTCCCTCACGTAATACCAAAGCGTACTCTTAATGAAGAACATAGCGCCGCAGCCGCCGCACATTCCGTGATATATATTGAAATAAACATCATTGCCCTCATATTCAATACTGAACAGATGATAGTTTACTTCCTCCGTGCCCATACGAGGATGCTTGCCGCTATATTGTTTTACTGTTATCGGCAGCGGATTGTCAACAAGTTCAATTTCACCGTTTTTGAGAATACTAATTCTTTTTGCATAATACGGAAAACGCTTAAAGGCTGTATTAGCCGCCATTTCAAGCGCTTTGGCGTCAACCTTTTGGCGCATTACAAATTTAAGGCGGAAATTATAAGTAATAAATTTGCCCGCTTCGTACAGTAAATAACTGTCAGGATTCTGTTTCATACGGCTGCTCCTCTTATCGTGATAAAAATATTCTATCATAAAATGTACAAAAATACAATAATAAGGGCTGTGTTTCCACAGCCCTCTTAATTATGCGCCGAAGTGAATTACTGTGTATTCGTAACCTTCTGCTTCTTCAAGCTCGTGTTCTGCTTTAAGTGTGTCGTCAAGACCGAAGGTAACCTTGAAGCCGTCGCCCTCGCCCTCTTTGAGCTCGTTAAAATTCTTTGCAAAAGTATCAGCATTTGTCGGCTGAAGCTTTGCTACGGTATTCATAATTGACTGATAGGTAAGGTCGCTTCTTTCGCCGTACTCGCTAACGATGATATCAACGGAATCCTTGTTGCCGTAATAAATCACTCTGATTTTACCGCAATTGATAACGCCGTTAATATCGTTTTCATCAAGCGCGTCGGTATATTCGAGCGCATTTTCGTTAACGTACATCGTATCAAGGTCGGTCATATCCCACTTACCTGCGATATAAAGCTTCATCGTGGTTGTGCCTGCTTCATCGGTTTCGGTAATAAAATATTTATTATCAATTCCGAAATACTCACAGCCGGAGATATAACCTGTTGTAAGGTCGGAATCCATACCGAGATACTTATCGGCAGCGGATTTAAGGAACATGAAGAAGGAATAGCCTATGTAATCCTCGGAGTTTGCTTCCTGCTTGTAAGTCAAAAAGTCGCCGTCAAGCTTGAATTCGTAGTTACCGCTAACGCCCTCGTCGCCGCTGATATTAATAATAATGCTGTCGCCCTCAACCTTTTCTTCAAAAGCGGTATTAGGATACATAGTCTTATAATCTGCATACTGCTCGTCAGCCTTGAAATTATCAAGGATAGTCTGCAAAGCAGCAGTATTATCAGCCGTGTCGCTCTGTGACGGTGTGTCTGTGTTTTCCGCCTTGTTTGAGCCGTTTGACGAACAGGCGGCAAAGGAAAATACGAGCGCCCCGATAAGCATTAATGCTACTAAAGCTTTACTGAATTTTTTCATAGTCTTTCTCCTTTTATTTAACTGTTACCTTAATTGCTTTAGCAAAGCCGTTGTTGGAATAAACGTAGATATATGCCGTGCCCTTGCCTGCGGCTTTGATTTTACCGTTTGCATCAACAGTGGCAACCGCCGTATTGCTTGAGAAATAGCGGAATTTTGCAACGTGTAAGATAGCCTTTTTCTTCTTATTTACGAATACAAGCTGAGATTTAATGGTATCCAGTTTGCCTACGTTCAACGTTACCGCGGTTTTATTGTTTTTCACGGTCTTGACGTTGGTGTAGTTGCCCTTTGCGCCCGCAATATGAACTGTCGGTGAGGTGAAGATAGTAACGTCCTTGCCGTTAACCTTCTTCTGCGCAACAACGTAGGTCTTAACGTTCTTATACGGATTAAGCTTTTTGCCGTTCAGCTTTTTAATCTCATAAGTTGTGGCATTGCCCTTTACGGTTGCAATCTTCTTATACTTATTCGTATTGCCGCAGTAGGTAGCGTAAATAACGTAGGAATCTGCGTCCTTCACTCTGCCCCATTTAAGCGTTGCTTTCTTTGCAGTTGAGGTACCCTGAAGCCCTGCTACAAACTCTGCATACGCCTGCTCTCTTGCAGCCTTCTTATCAGCAGCATCTGC
Source organism: uncultured Clostridia bacterium (assembly GCA_937907605.1). Lineage (GTDB taxonomy): Bacteria > Bacillota > Clostridia > Oscillospirales > Acutalibacteraceae > Eubacterium_R. Next base: position 109,555 of record CALCYI010000002.1, read on the forward strand.
CGCAGCCTTTCTGTTTTTGTCCAGATAGCCGCATACCGTACAAGTATAGCGAGCAGCGCCCTTTTCGCCGTAGGTATGCGCCGCTTTCTGATTTACTTCGTCGCAGCGTGTGCACTTATGCCAATGGCTCTTTGCATCCTTGCTCCAAACGGTTTCCCAATCATGACCGAGAGCGGGAATATCGGCAAGAACCTTTGTCTGAGTTTCAAACGCGGGGTTGGTAAAGGTCGCCGTGTACGTGGTTTCTCCGTTAACTGTGCAGGTCGGCTCTTTCGTTTTCTCTGAGGTTACAGTAGCAGTTTCCTTTTCTACGTAGCCGCAAACCGTACAGGTATGGGAAGCTGTTACAGAATATGTACCGTCCCATTCATAAGTTACTTCACCGTAAGTGTGCGCTTCTTTATCGAGTACCTCGTCACAGCGGGTGCAGTCGTGCCAGTGGTCAGTTTCGTCCTTGCTCCACTTGTCGATTCTCCAGTCGTGCGTAAGAGCGGGCGTGGTCGTCTTGTTATAAGTATCGCCGCAGGAGGAACAGGTATAGGTATCGTAGCCCTCCTCAGTACAGGTTGCAGCCTTAGTAGCGGTTATCTTATAGGAGTGACCGATAGCGGGCGTTTGCTCCGTATAAGTTACGCCGCAGCCGCTGCAGGTATAAGTGATTATACCCTTTTCTGTACAGGTTGCGTCCTTTGTAATCTCTGCGCTGAACAGGTGTCTTCCGGTTGACGGAATCACCGTGTCATAGGAACGGCCGCAGACCTCGCAGGTATGGCGCAGAATACCGTCCTCGCTGCAGGTCGCAGGCTTTACAGCCTCTTCGCTGTAAAGGTGGTCGTCAGTCATCGGGATTTCTTCGTAATAAACCGCATCGCAGTTTGCGCAGGCATATTCCATTACGCCCGTTTCCGCACAGGTCGGCACATTAACAAGCGTAGCGCTGTACTGATGGTCCTTTGCAGGGGTAGTAGTCTTTTTATAAGTTTCGCCGCAAACGGAACAGGTATAAACGTCATAGCCCTCGGTTTCACAGGTCGCAGCAACCTGTTCGGTTACCTTGTATGAATGATTGAGTGCGGGCGTAGTCGTTACGTTATAGCTGTCGCCGCAGTATTCACAGGTGTAGGTGTCATAGCCCTCTTCGGTGCAGGTTGCGGGTGTAGAGGAAGTAACAACGTAGTTGTGAATATCAAGCGTGTATTCCGCTTCTACCGTTACGCCGCCGATGGCAAGCTCATAAGCCTTCCAGGCGCCAGTGTAGCCCGGCTTTACGGGAACGTCAGGCTCTTCAATTTCAGTCGTGTTTACGGTATACGGAATTTCCGCAACAGTCTTGCCGTCGGCAACAAAGCGTGCAACATAAGTAGCAGGTGCAAAGGTAGCGTTAACGGTTACGTCGCTGCCAGGCATAGTGAATTTGTTATCGGAAACGGTTATATCGTTGTCGTTCTCATCCGTTACGCTCACGCTTTCAAGCGCATAGCCATCGTCGGGTGTTGCCGACAGTGTCACCTCGTCACCGACAAAAGCTTTCTCTTTTGAAACTGTTACGGTACCGTGCTCGGCAGCAGCAGCGGTTACCTTGTGCCAGAAAACGAAATCAACATAATAAATATATTCACTGCCGTCCTTCTTTACTGTCACGGGGCAGGTATAGTCAGTACCCTTGTTGCTTTGCAACTTAATTTTACACTCCGTTGGCAATTCTTCAACAATCTCGGCGCTTTCGCCATCGGAAGTTGTAAGGCTGACCGTATTTTTCAGATTTTTCATCTGAACACCATACTGGTCAATCATCTGAAAATAGATATTGCCTGTGGCTACGCCTTCTTCGGAATCCAGACTCTGAAGAATTTTCAGATCGGTATTTTTGTTACCGTCTTCATCCTTGGTGTAAACATGAATAGCGCTAATCTCCGGGTCATCCCATCGAAAGCCGCCGCCTATTTTGCAGTGCGAAAAAGGCGCGGAAGTACCCGAAAAGCCCTGTGACCGTTCTTCTTTTCCGTTCAGGTTTGCCGTGAAAGTACCTTCCCAATGGTGAATGGCAATGTTACCGCCAAAATCGAAATAGGCTTCAGCTCCATTATAAAAATATTCGGAGTGATAGGAAACCTCAAATGCTTCGCCTCCATCATCAATACTTGACGTAATCGTCCACGCTTTTTCAGGGATACTGCTGTCGTTGCTGTTGTATAGCTTCAGTGTAGCCACATTCCAGTCATCAGCGTCGTCCGTTGTCTGAATCTTGAGGTTGTAGATATACTCCCCATCCGGTTCCGCAGCCTGCGCTGAAAACGTCAGACCAGTGCATACGCTCAGGAGCATACACAGGGATAACAATAAACTGATTATTTTCTTCATTTTTCATCTCTCCTTTTGTTTTTTGATGATTTATTATAATTTATTGTATTATAATATGTCGCGTCCAACAAATGTCCAACAAAAAACGGCGTTTTTTAAAAAATGATAAAAAACTTCCTGCACAAGCAGGAAGTATTTGCATTTGAGTTTATTCTGTTGTAACCGTAGTTTTGGTAATAAACAGGTCAATCGCCATAGGCTTCCATATGTTTTTCTTAGTGTTTTCCATAACCCTTTCACCTCTCGCCCATTATCTTCTTCTGACAATCATCCTGAAAGCTGTAAAAGCGCCGACAATCGCCAACAACGCGCCGACTACGATGAAGATAGCGCCGCCCTTGGCAGGATTGAGAGCAGAAATCTTTTCAGGGTTCCCCGACTGAACGAGAATATCCACCGTATCGCCTACCTTGAGGCTGTCGTCCTGCTCGGGAGCGAGAACGTGCTCATACTTCTTGCCGTCGAATTCGTAGTCAATGTAAGCTGTGTTTACAAGTCTGTCGACCTCGTCCTCAGTCGTGGCATATTCCCACTCCTCCTGAACGTCAACGACCATTGCCGTAATCTGTGTGTCATACTTATCCTTGTTTGCGATGGTGCTGATGCCGTTGCCGACAAATATAATGCCGATAGCCACTGCAACGACGGACAAAATAACGGGTAAGATTTTTTTCATTTTTATTCTCCTTTTTAATTGTTTTTAATAGATTGTAACTGTTGTGCCGGGAGTAATCGTCTGAAGGATTTTTACCATATTTTCCTCGGATACCGCAACGCAGCCGCCCGTCGGATAATCGGGTTCTTTCCAACAGTGAAGGAAAATCGCGTTGCCCGCATAAGGTGCGCCCGCTTTGTTATAGCCCATATCAAGAAAATAAGCGTATCTGATGGGGTATTCAATCAGATGTTCATCCTCGGAATAATCGTTATCGGGATCGTCTTTCTTATTAAGCAGAGTGTTGTATTTTTTGCCGTTTGAACCCGTGGCACACCAGTACATATCGTCCGTAACCTTTGTGAACGGGAGCTTGCTGCCCGGGTCGTCCTTAATACCGTAAGCCTCGCCTACTTCCCAAGTGCCGAGTGGAGTTTTTGTGTCACCCTCTGACTGCTTACCGGGTCCGTTTTTGCCGACGAGCGCTTCGCAAGTGAATTGCTTTTCATATTTACCGCCCTTTGCCTGATAGACGGTAAGCTCGGCGTGGTAATCGCCGTCAATGGCGGTTTTGATACCGATTCTGTACTCGCCGTCACGCTCGGTTGAAATCGGCTGACCGAACAGGGTCTGTTCTACTTCTTCCTGAGATATAATGTTTTTATATCTCTTGTAGTGCGATTTATCTACTTGAGTATAAACCAGAAGTCCCGCAAGAATCAGAATAACCGCTGACATTACTGCAATGATTGCTGTTGTTTTTTTGGACATAATTAATACTCCTTTTTATTTGATAATTTAATTATAAAGTATCGTGTCCAACAAATGTCCAACAATATTAAGGTGATTTTAAAAAACTACGTTTGTCCTGTTGCGGTACCCAAAATTTGTTTCGGCTTGTAGCGCCGACAAATTTTGACCGCTGCCACTCCTTATTGCTCCCTTCATCTCGCACTGCGAGCGGTCGCAAACGTCCCCAACAAATGTCCAACAAAAGAATAAAGTTTTTTATTTTATTCTTTTCCGAATTTTGTTGCAATGCTTGCCTCGGTAATGTTAGCCCACGAATATGCGTTCATATATTCACCACGAAATTCATTAATTGCGTCTACGTTACCGTTTAGTAAACGGTATAAATCACATTCAAATAAATCTGTATTGATACGCATCACACCTGACTTTATTTCAAATATTTCTCCTGCTCCGCTTGCATTAAGAGACTCCCTGAGACTGCGCACAATAACGTCAAACTGCTTTTGCATTTTTCTGTCATAGGGTATATCCTCATACAAGGCTGAAAATGCAGTTGCCCTTGATACGTTTGCCCCCTTGGCGTCTATCAAAAAAGCAAGCAGCTCCTTTGACTTTGAACGGGCAAAATGCACGGGCTTGCCGTCAACAAATATTTCAAATTCGCCAAAGGTCTTTACGTATATTTTTGTTTCCTTCGGTGCTGCCTTTGCTGACATAGCATATCTGATTTCCGCTTGCAGCATTTCTTTATTAACAGGCTTCAGCAAATAGCCCTGCGCGTGCATTTTAAATGCTTCTACAGCGTATTTTGAATAGCCGGTCAAAAAGATAACCGAAACGTTTGGCTGAACCTGCTTTATTCTGATAGCAAGACTTATTCCGTCAATAACGGGCATATCAATATCAAGAATCGCAAGGTCGGCTTTATTTGTTTTAAGCCATTCAAGCGCTTTTTTAGACTCTGTAAAGCCCTTTACCTCGTCTATCTCGGGTAGCTGCTCACAAAGATACACAACCAAATTAAGCACTAACTGTTCGTCATCTACGCAAATTACTCTCATTTTCTCTCCTTTTTAGGAATACTTATCGTGATTGTTGTTCCTTCGTCAATACGGCTGTCAATATCCAGCGTTCCTTTGCACATTGTATTTATTCTCTCTCTTACGTTTGCAATACCAATATGATTGCCGTCTGTACTGTCGACATTATCCGCATCAAAGCCTATACCGTTATCACTGATAATGATTTTATAAAAGTCGCTATCCTCTCTTGTGGCTATGTTTACCAAGCCGTGCTCACGGCTGCGAACTCCATGGCGGATTGCATTTTCAACAAGCGGCTGAATCGTCAGCGCAGGAAGAGCAAAGTCCTCTGCCTGAATGTCATACTCAACCGAGATTTTCGGAAAACGCAGCATTTCAATTCCTGCGTATACCTTTGTGTGTTCAAGTTCTTTGTTAAGCGGAATTAAATCCGTATCGTTCAGCGAATCAAGATTGCGCCTTAAATACGTTCCGAACTGCTCCGTTACCTTCGCCGCTTTATCGGGGTCGGTAATGCAAAGCGCCTGAATGGTGGACAGCGTGTTATACAGAAAATGCGGTTGAATTTGCGACATCATTATTTTTATTCGTTGCTCTGCTTTGAGCACGTTTTCGTGTTCCTTAACGAATTCAAGGTGCAGCCAGATATAATAGAACAGACTGCAGCATACAACGGCAATGGTTAAATAACTAACGGGATATACACGGAACGCCGGCGATATATCAAGAAGCACCGATGCAATAATTAATAAAGCATTTACAATCGGTAGCCAAATCCACGTTTTTTCATTAAGGTATTCAGTGACCGTACAATAGACAAGATAAACAAGCAGAACAAAGCTGACGACGAAAGCGGTTTTGCTGAAATAGAATACGCCGCCATGATAATGGTTGTTTTCATCAATATAAAAAGCAAAGTGCGAAAATGTTGCCGTAAGATACACGGCTGCATTTACTGCGACCATAACCCATGCGAAAGCATTTTTACCATTTGGTTTTACTAACTTGCAGAACAGAACAATAATGACAGGTCGAATAACGTAGCCGAATATACTTACAAGCGTTCTGATATACGGTGCAAATATTACCGTTTGAAGTAAATAATCAGCAACGTTTTGAAGCACCAGCACTCCGATAAGACCGACGATTGCAAACATGATGTTCTTTTGATTTTTATTAAGATAGTTGTCACGTGCTACAATAGGCGCCAAGCCAAATATCAAAATTGCAAGAGGGATTAAAATAATGTATTCAGTCATACAATTAGTCCTTTTTTAGATTACTATATCTATAGTATAGCATTGTGTCCAACAAATGTCCAACAAACAATAAAGTGCTATGAAAAAACTACGTTTGTCCTGTTGCGGTGCCCAAAATTTGTTTCGGCTTGTGATAGACTGCCCTGCATTATACCACACTGAAAATAAATTACAAATCATTTTTTGAATGATGTAGATTTTTGAAGGGTTTTTATTATTGTTTTTCTAAAATTTTTTAAAGAGCCTTGTTAAGTTTTTATACTCAGCGAGGTTGTTGCAACGGTACTGTGACCGATTTTTGGGACCTTGTTTTGCATTTTGAATAAATCACTTGCAATCCGACTTTTATTATGTTAAACAGAAAGTAGCATATTATATTTTGGAGGTGCTTTATGGATAAGGTATTTGCAATTTATTCCCGTAAATCAAAATTTACCGGCAAGGGTGAATCGGTTGAAAACCAGATTGAAATGTGCCGCGATTACCTGAAAATGCATTTTGGTGAGGAGGAAGCGGAAATGGCAATCGTTTTTGAGGACGAAGGCTTCAGCGGTAAAAACCTTGACCGTCCTCAGTTCAAGGAAATGATGAAGGCGATTAAGGATAAAAAAATCTGCGCCGTCGTTTGTTACAGGCTTGACCGTATCAGCCGTAATATAGGCGACTTTGCAACGCTGATAACGGAACTGAATGCGATTGAAGTCGGCTTTATTTCCATTCGTGAGCAGTTTGACACGAACTCACCTATGGGCAGAGCCATGATGTATATCGCCTCCGTTTTCTCACAGCTTGAAAGAGAAACGATTGCGGAGCGTATCCGTGATAACCTTCACGAACTCGCCAAAACGGGAAGATGGCTCGGCGGAACTACGCCTACCGGTTACGTATCTCAGGGGGAGGAAACCGTAAACATAGACGGCAAGAAGAAAAAGGCGTTTCATCTTGCAGAAAAAGAAGATGAGAAGGAGCTTGTTAAGCTCATCTTTTCAAAATTCAAGGAAACGGATTCGCTCACCGCAACCGAAGCGTATCTTCTGGAACACAACTTCAAAACCAAAAACGGCAAAGATTTTACAAGGTTTTCTGTGAAATCAATTCTTGTGAATCCCGTTTATATGATTGCCGACAACGACGCTTTCAAGTATCTGACCGATTGCGGCGTTGAACTCTACTCCGATGAGAGCGAATTTGACGGCGTTCACGGAATTATGGCATATAACCGAACGCATCAAGAGCAAGGAAAGGCAACTAAAATAAAACCTATGGATGAGTGGATTGTTTCCGTAGGAAAACACCCGGGCTTTATCAGCGGTGCTGACTTTGTTGCGGTTCAGAATATGCTACAGCGCAATCAGTCGAAAGCTTATCGCAAAGAACGCAGCCACACGGCTTTGCTTTCGGGAATACTGAAGTGCGGCAACTGCGGTGAGTTTATGCGCCCGCATATGACTCAGCGCGTCAACAAGGATAACGAGTTGACCTATTACTACTCCTGCAACCTGAAGCTGAGAAGTAAAAAATCCCGTTGCGACGGCAAGAACGCGAACGGCAACGAGATTGACAAAAAGGTTATTGAAGCAATCAAAGCGTTAGATTTGAACGGCGATGATTACTTTACTTCCTTAAAGAAAACGCTTTCTCAAAACGAAATTGAAAAGAACGACAGCGAAAGCGAAGCAAGCAAGCTTCAGGAGGAAATTGAACAAGCGGAAAAGGATATTCAGAAATTAGTTGATTCGCTTACTGGTTCGGGCGGTGCTGAAAAATACATTCTTCAAAGGATTGACGAGCTTGGCAAAAAAGCAAATAATTATAAAGCACGGCTTGAAACCTTACAGTCCGATAACAGAGAATTGTTTGACCGGATAAATGCTGTTGATTTGATGAAGGATTTAATTAAGCACTTTGCAAACAATGTTGACAGTTTGAGCATTGAGCAGAAGCGACTGGCTATTCGCACCTTCGTAAAAGAAGTTATCTGGGACGGCGAATATGCGCATATCGTGTTCTTCGGCGGCGAATATGACGACAGTCTGTCAAAGATAGTAAAAACGCCTGAAAACCCTGATGATAACGAGGATTTTTATCCGTCGGGTACGCATAGAAAACGAGCTTTTAATGCACTTCCGAGCAATGAAAAAACACGAGGGCGACGTTTTCCTCGGCGACACTATTGAGGTCGACAAGGACGGTAATCCGCTTACCGTCGAGGATACGCTCAGCGACGATTTTAATATTGAGGACGACCTTGAAAAGAAGATACGCTGGAGCAAGGTTAAGGCATACATAGAAAATATGGACGACGACAGAGCGAGGGAAATAATTATCCTCAGATACGGGCTCAATAACAAAAGACCTCTCACACAGAGAGAGGTTGCAAAGCGCCTTAACATAAGCCGTTCCTACGTATCGAGAATAGAAAACAAGACGCTCGGCGACATAAGAAAGCACGTTAAATAGAGGTTGAAGCGGCAAAAGATATATGGTAGAATATCCTCGGGGTGAGGATATGAATTATGCATTACTCAGCAAACAGCTTGAAGCGCTCAGCGACGGAATTGAATACGATATTACCGTGCTTGCAAACGCTTCGGCGCTTTTATACAGCTCGCTTGATGATATTAACTGGGCAGGGTTTTACGTGCTGAAGGGCGGGAAGCTCAGGCTCAGCGCGTTTCAGGGTAAGCCCGCGTGCACGGTAATCGAAATCGGGCGAGGAGTTTGCGGAAAGTGCGCGAAGGAAATGAAAACCGTAAGGGTAGATAACGTCCACGAATTTGAGGGTCATATCGCGTGTGACTGCACCTCAAACTCCGAAATCGTAATTCCGATTATCAAAGACGGCGCGCTCTACGGCGTGCTTGATATTGACAGTCCGATATTCAGCCGCTTCGACGACGAGGACAAAGAGGGGCTCGAGGACTTCGTTAAAGCGCTTGAAAAACACATATAAAAAAGCCCGTGCAGAGCACGGGTTTTTACTTTTATGAATTCATATTAGTAACGGCTAAAACACCCATTATAATTGAAATTGCAATTCCGACAATACAAAGCGTTCTTGCCTTTTTTGCCTGACCGAGAAGCTCGGTATCGCCTACGCTCTCCGCAAAGCTTATTACACTGCCCGCCTTGCTGATACCCATACCACCGCAAATCCATGAAACAAGCGGAATAAGGAAAGCAAAGATAATAGCAACGATGCCGTTTTTCTTCGCCTTTGCAGCGGTCTGGTAATATTCCTGATTATTCTGCTGAGCGCCGAAGGGCTGCTGATAATTAAACTGCTGCGCGGGCTGAGGCTGCGGGTTCACGCCTGCATTCTGCATATAAGGCGCATTGTCGGCAGGGCTTGGCTGCGCGGGCTGATACGGCTGATATGCAGCCTGCTGCGGCTGAGACTGTGCCTGCTGGCTGTAGGGCTGATATCCCGTAGGATTCGGCTGCTGATAAGTGGGCTGCTGGGGCTGAACAGGCTGCTGTACGGGCTGCTGATAACCTGCTGCGCCTGCAAATGCTGCCGCGGCTCCTGCTTCCGACTGCGCCGCAGAAAGTACCGACTCCGGCGTCACCTGAGGTTCGGGGGCTGCTACAGACTCTGCTGCTGCAACCGGTGCTTCAACAACTGCTCCGCAAGCGGTACATACCGTAAAGCCTTCTCTGATTTCCGCTCCGCAATTACTGCAATAACTCATAGTATTCTCCTTTATAAAAATAATTCTTTATATTTATATTACCATAAATTTCAATAAATTCAATACTATTTTATTGCAATTACCTTATATTCCTTATCCTCAACCGCTTTTGTGAGCTCAGAGTCGTCAACCTCCTTTGAAAGAGTTACCACAGCTCTGTTTTCCTCGTGGCTTGCGGAAGCCTCGGTAACGCCGTCAAGAGATTCGAGCGCCTTCTTAACAGTAGCCTCGCAGTGAGGACACATCATACCTTCAATTTCAATAATCTTTGTCATTCCCTTTTCCTCCGTTTCAATAATCGCCCTCAAGTCAAGCTCTGCGGGCTTTATTTTTTTATCCCTCTTCGTGCTGTGAAGCTTAAAGAGATTGAGTCTCAGCGCGTTAGTTACAACGCAGAAGCTTGAAAGGCTCATAGCCGCTGCGCCGAACATCGGGCTGAGAGTCCAGCCCGTAATCGGAATAAACAGTCCCGCCGCAAGCGGTATACCGATTAAGTTATAAATAAACGCCCAGAACAGGTTTTCGTGAATATTGCGCAGGGTTGCGCGCGAGAGCCTTATAGCCGCGGGCACGTCAGAAAGGCTACTGTTCATAAGCACGACATCCGCCGCATCGGCGGCAATATCCGTACCCGTATTGACAGCCATACCTATATCAGCCCTTGTAAGCGCGGGCGCGTCGTTAATACCGTCGCCGACCATGCATACCTTGCCGTATTTGGAAAGCTTCCTTATAACTCGCTCCTTATCGCCCGGCATAACGTCGGAAATAACCCCGTCAACGCCTACCGCGTTTCCTACCGCCCCGGCAGTGCGGGCGTTATCGCCCGTAAGCATAACGACCTTAATTCCCATACCGTGAAGCTCGTCAACCGCCCGTTTTGAATCCTCCTTAACGGAATCAGCAACGGCAATTATTCCCGCAAGCTTACCGTCAGAGGTAAAGAGGAGCGGCGTTTTTCCCTGTTCCGACAGCGCGTTGGCGGTATCTTCAACGCTCTTTGTAGCTATGATAGTTGAAATGAACTTAAGGCTTCCGCCGTATACCTCCCTGCCGTCGACAAGCGCCTTAATTCCGCTGCCCGTAAGGGCTTTGAACTGCGCCGCCTCGGTAAGCGGAATATTGCTGCCAAGCGCATAGGCGCACACTGCCTTAGCAAGCGGGTGCTCGCTCTTATCCTCCGCGGAATATGCGAGGGAGAGCAGCTCGTTTTCGCTTATTTCATACGGAATAACGTCGGTAACCTCGGGGGCGCCCTTAGTTACCGTGCCAGTCTTATCAAGCACGGCAATCTGAATTCTGCCCGTCTCCTCAAGAGAGGCGGCGGTTTTGAAAAGAATACCGTTTTTTGCGCCGATACCGCTGCCTACCATAACCGCAACCGGAGTTGCAAGCCCGAGCGCGCAGGGACAGGAAATTACGAGAACTGTAATACCTCTTGAAAGCGCATATCCGAGCTCGCTTCCTGTTATAAGCCATATAGCGAAGGTTACAGCCGCTATCGCTATTACAACGGGAACAAAGATCCCCGATACCTTATCGGCAATTTTTGCAATAGGAGCCTTTGTAGCCGAAGCTTCGCTCACCATTTTAATAATCTGGGACAGAGTCGTATCCTCGCCTACGCGGCTTGCCTCGCACTTAATAAAGCCCGAATAATTAATCGTAGCGGCGGATACGCTGTCGCCCGCTGATTTATCAACGGGGATACTCTCGCCTGTAAGAGCGCTTTCGTCAACCGCAGTTTCGCCCTCGATAATAATGCCGTCGGTCGCAATGCTCTCACCCGGACGAACTACGAAGATATCGCCCGCCTTAAGCTGTGATACGGGGACGGTAATCTCTTTACCGTCCTTTATTACGGTAGCCGTTTCGGGCGCGAGCGCCATTAGTCCCTTAAGCGCGTCGGTCGTCCTGCCCTTTGAATACGCTTCAAGGAGCTTACCGACGGTAATCAGCGTTAATATCATCGCTGCGGACTCAAAATACAGGGCGTGAAGCTCCGCGCCTGTAAAGAGAAGCACCACGCTGTACACGAAGGAAACGCCCGCTCCGAGCGCAACAAGCGTATCCATATTAGGCGAGCGGTGAAGCACGCCCTTAAAGCCGCTGATAAAGAATTTTCTGTTAACTATGATCACAGCCGCCGCGAGAATAAGCTCAGCAACTCCTGCCCACATATGATTATTAACCATAAACGCGGGAAGCGGAAGTTTCCACATCATATGTCCCATAGAGATATACATCAGCGGGAGGAGAAATAGTATGGAGAGTATAAGCCGCCTTCTTATTTTCGGCGTTTCGGTATCCTTAAGGGCATTAGATGATAAGGGCGTATCGCTGTTTTTAAGCGACGCACCGTAGCCAGCAGCCTCAACGGCTTTGATTATTTCCTTTGAGGAGGCGCTGCCCTCAACGCCCATTGAATTTGTCAGAAGGTTTACCGCGCAGGAGGTTACTCCCTCAACGCCGCTTACCGCTTTTTCTACCCTTGCGGAGCAGGCGGCGCAGCTCATACCCGTAATGTTATACTGTTGCATAAAAATCCATTTGAGGCTACCGTTAAGGCAACCTTTGTAAATAATCGGTTATTTACTCGTCCTTCTGCGCCTCACAGCGTCCTGATCTTGCGCACTCAGAGCATTTATGACCGCAGGCTCCAACGCCTGCCTTTTTATCCTTAATAATTTTACGTATAGCAAGAAATACCATAAATGCAACAATAAGAATAACAGCTATCGTTGCAAGATTATTCTGTATGAAGCGGAGCATTTAATCATCCCCTTATTTATATATTATATTATTTCTCTTTGACAGTCAAGCTATTAGTAATGTGGGAAAACAGTAAATGTCAGGTTTACCGCCGAGCATATAAGTATTCCCGTAATAAGCGGTACAATTACGGACATTGCAGTCCATTTCAGACTCCTTGTTTCCTTATATACAGTCAGCACCGTGGTTGAGCACGGGAAGTGGAAGAGCGTAAAAATACATACGCAAAGCGCCGTCTTTACCGTCCAGCCGTTTGTTATAAGTATTCCCGCAAGCGAGCTTAGCGACGAGAAATCGCCGAGGCTCGAGGAGGAAAGGTATATCATAAGAAGTATCGGCAGCACTATTTCATTAGCGGGAAAGCCGAGGATAAAGGCAAGGAGTATCGCCCCGTCAAGCCCCATAACATGCCCGAGCGGGTTAAGAATATCGGAAATACGCAAGAGCAGATTTCCGCCCTCGATATTGATATTTGCAAGGAGATATATAATAAGCCCCGCGGGAGCGGCGACGGCTACGGCTCTGAGCAGAACCGAGAGAACCTTATCGCGCATTGAAAGAAGCACGGTCTTAAGTATCTGCGGCTTCCTGTAAGGTGGCATTTCCATAACGAACGAGGAGGGCATACCCTTAAGTACCGTTTTGCTAAGCACCCTTGACGCGAGCATGGACATACCGATTGAAAGCACGAGCAGCGCGCACAGTATAAGGGAGGACAAAGCGCTTTTTCCCGTAAAAAACGCGGCTATAACCGTAATGAGAATCGGGAAACGTCCGTTGCAGGGTATGAAGGAATTTGTAAGTATTGCAAGGAGGCGTTCCCTTTTAGTTTCAATAATCCTTGCGCCCGTAACCCCGACCGCATTACAGCCCATACCCATACAGCAGGTCAGCGACTGCTTGCCGCATGCGCCGCATTTTTCAAAGCAGTAATCAAGGTTAAAGGCAACCCTCGGGAGAATACCAAAGTCCTCCAGAAGCGAAAACAGCGGGAAGAAAATCGCCATTGGCGGCAGCATAACCGCAACAACCCAGAAAAGCACCCTCAGTACGCCGTGCGCGATTGCGTTTACAATCCCTTCGCTGATTCCGAGCTTCAGCATTGACGAGCCTATAAGCTCCTCAAGAGAGTCAAATAACGATTTCAGAAGCTCGGACGGATAGTTTGAAAGCTTAACGGTAATAAAAAGCACCGCCGAAAGCATAATAAGCATTGCAACGGGCGAGGTATACTTACCGAGCATTATCTTATCAAGCGGGTTTTCCCTGTCCTTTTTAATCTTTTTTACCGATAAAGCGGCGGTTTCCTTAGCCTTGCCGTAAATATCGTCCTCGCCCGTATATTCGCTTCCTCTCGGTACAAGAGCGCCCGTTGTAATTAAATGCACCTGCTCAAGCAGAGCGTTAATTCCCTTACCCGAGCGCGCGGTAGCCTTAACCACGGGGACTCCGAGTATTTCGGAAAGGGCTTTTTCGTCAACGGCTATCCCCTTTTTCTCAGCCTCATCGTTGAGGTTGAGCAGTACAACCGCTTTATTCGTAATATTAAGTATCTGGTAAACTAACACAAGGGAGCGCTCAAGCAGGGTTGAATCGACCACGCATACGGTGCAGTCGGCTTTCCCGCTCATAATGAAATCCGCCGCAAGCTCCTCCTCGGGAGAGGCGGTAAGGAGCGAATACGTCCCCGGCAAATCCACCACGGTATAATCGTTGTATTTATAATAGTAGACGGATTCCTTTGCGTCCACCGTTTTTCCTATCCAGTTTCCTGTATGGCGGTGCATACCCGTAAGCTCGTTAAAGACCGTGCTTTTGCCTACGTTAGGGTTACCCGCAAGAGCTACGGTACGGTTACTCATAGGCTCACCTCGAGCTTTTCGGCGTCACCCGTTCTGAGCGCAATATCCGCCCCTTTAACGCGGTATAATACGGGCGACGACAGGGCTGCAATCTTTTTACACTCCACTCTCTCGCCCTCTACAAACCCCATATCCCTGAGCCTTACTGCAAAGGCGTTTTCGCACTGTAGCTCCTTAATAACGGCGCTTTCGCCCTCTTTAAGCATACTCATTTTCATACACTCACCTCATAATATTATATTTTGCAATACGATTTTGTGATAATAGACTTTACAAAAGCTACTTTTTGAGTCATAATAGACATGAGGTGATTAGTGTGAATCCTGTATTAGTTATTACACTTTTCGTTATTGAAGCAATACTCGGAGGCTGGTACATCAAGGCGGGCTTTCCTAAGGTTACTATGACCGCGCTGAGCGTAAAAATCGCAGCGGGCGTTGTGTTCGTCGTAAACGGTTACTTTGCATATCTCACGGTGGGTAAAACCGCGTACGGCTTAACTATCGTACTCGCCCTTATTTTCGGGCTTATCGGCGATGCATTTTTATCCTTTGAGCCGCTGTTTAAGGACGAGGACGCAACAAAGAAGAATAAAATCATCATATGCACAATAATAGGAGCTGCGTTCTTCCTTATAGGTCATCTTCTCTATATGTATGCATACGGACAGGAAATCAGAGCGGTAAAGGGCGGTCACCTCGGGCTCTTCCTAATCATATGGGCGGTAACTATTACGACGGCAATTATCATTAAATTTGCAATAAAGCTTAAAATGGGCAAATTCGCTTTCCCGATTCTCGCATATGCGCTTACGCTCTCGGCAATGTTTGCGCTTGCCGTTACGCTGTCCGTGCTCGGCTATAAAGGAGAATATCTCAAGCAGGCGGTTTTAATATGCGCGGCGCTGTGCTTCGTGGTATCGGACTCCTCGCTCGCAATGCGGTTTTTCGACAAAAAATATCACACCCTAAAGCACAGAACGCTCACCCTCACCACCTACTACGCAGCGCAGATGCTCTTCGGACTTTCGGTATATCTAATAAAATAAATAAAACCCCGTCAGGCTCATCCTGACGGGGTGTTTTTTTACTGAACATCTTCGGTTATTATATCCTTTTTCCAGGTTGTGCGGGGGACGGTACAGTTGAAGTCAAGGAGCTTCAGTCCCCTTACGTGCCTTGCCCAGAGAGCGTAGGAGGGGAGATTTCTGAAGCGCCAGGACTCAGGATATACGTCGGCGTATTCGGGTATGAACGCTCTTTTATCGTATACCTCCTTATACGGCGCATATTCGATATTTATATTTTTCAGCGTAACGTCGCTTACACGCTTTGTTTTGCCCTTCTGGGTAAAGCCCGCGATTATTACTGGAAGCTCTGCGTCCTTAGCTTCAACGTTTTCTATAAAGACATTCTTAACCTCGCCGAGCATATTGAAGGTATCCTTAGCCGCCGAACCGCCCTTTTGAGCTTTTTGATTTATTTCAATGGCGTTCGCGCTCTGCGCGTTAACTATCGCGGCTCTGTTGCGGTTGCAAAGGCGGATGAATATCGGGCAGGTTACGCGGTTCATCTTAATATTTTTTACCGTAATATCGCTTACGACCGAGCCGTCGGCTGATTCAATCGCGATACCGCTCACCGTACCCGGATACAAATCCGTCATCATAAACGAGCAGTTTTCAACGGTAACCTTTTTAATATCATAGGTGGTTTCCGTTCCGATTTTAAACGAATTTGCGCAGGTAATAACCTCGCAGTCGGAGATATGAATATTCTCCATAGCGCCATTATTACCGAGCCAGATTGCGTTTTTAAGGCATATGGCGTCGTCCGCCGTTGAAATAAAGCAATGCCTTATATTTACGTTACTCGTTCCCGTTAAGTCAATACCGTCCGTATTCGCTACGTGACGGTTATTATTTATAACAAAATTGCTTATGCCGACGCCGTTGCAGTTTTCGATTTTAAACGACCAACCGGCAGAATCCTCAATAATGAAGTTTTCGGTGGTAATATTTTTACAGTTTTTAAAATATATCGGACAACCGTATTTACTCGGGTGACCGAAGCGAATACGTGCTCGGCTGTCGCGGCGCATCCGGATTACGTCGATAAACTCGGGGTGCTCCGTCATATTTTCGTCAGCCTGAGGCTTATAGCCGAAATACTCGCCCATGCCGTTAAGCTTACCGCCGCCCGTCAGGGTGATATTTTCTTCACCGTCGGCGAACAGAATACCTCCGTGACTGTAGCCCCTGCCCGTTTTATTCGCAGTAACAGACGAGCCCTTTTCGATAAAAAGAGTTACGTTTGATTTCAGTATAATCTCAGTGGATATGTACTCTCCGCCCGCAACGAGCACAATACCGCCGACCTCGGAGGCGAGTACAACGGCGGTATTTATCGCGGCGGCGTTATCCTCGGATTTAACGTCTGCGCCAAAGTCCCTTATGTCAAATACGTTTTCTTTCGGAAGCTCCTGCGCGTGAATATAATTCTCCTCGGGATAATATGAGGAATAGTCAAAAGGGCGAACCTCAGTATAGATTTCGCCCTTTGTAATTCTTAAATCCTTGCCGAATAAAAGCGTATTCAGCTTATCGAGTGCGTTTCTCTTGCTTTTCATCATATCTGTCTGATTAAGTCCTTATCCTTACGCGCCGCCCAGGCGATATTGTACGAGTGGTCGCCCACCCTTTCAAAATCCTGAAGCAGCTTGGTAAATACCACGCCCGACGCGGTGTGACACTTTTTTTCGCGCAGACGCTGAACGTGGTTGTCCTGCGCCTGAAGAGTAAGCGAGTCAATAGTATCCTCAAGGAAGTGAAGCTCGTGCTCCTCCTCGTCGGGCAGGCGGTGATTGACGAACGCGCCGATTGAGCGGTCGAAAAGCTCAAGTGATTTTTCATAAACCTGCCGAAGCTCCCTATTGCCCTCCTCGGTAAAATCGAGCTTTTGATTAATGGCAACCTCATTACGCTGAAGAATATTAAGCGCGTGGTCGCCGATTCTCTCAAGGTCGGTAATAACATGGAAAAGCTTACCTACATACTCCGAGCTTTCGCCCGAAATTCTGTGCGAGGTAAGGGTTACCATATAGTCCGAAATATTATGGTTAAGCCAGTTGATAAGCTCCTCGTTATCGAGTATTTCCCGCTGATGCGAGATATTGCCCGAGAATAAATCCTCGCTTGCAAGGACGTAGTTAGTCCTGACAATCTTCGCCATACGCTCAACCTCCGAGCCGACCTGAACGACGGCGATATTAGCGTTACGGTTAATCGTCTTATCAATATAGGTAAAGCGAAGGGAGGTTTCATGCTCCTTAGGCTTTACGACAATTTCCGAGAGCTTTCCGACGTACTTTATAAACGGTACGAGGAGCACCGCGGGTACGGTTTTAAAGATAATATGCGCAATAGCGACCTGTACAGAGCCGTTAGTCGAAAGACTCTCAACCCACGAGGTGTACGGGGTAAGCAGCGCTATCGGAGTAAACAGGCAGAGCCCTACAAAGTCGATAAAGAAGAAGATGAAAACCGCTCTTTTTGCGTTAGTTTTTGCACCGATTGATGAGATAAAGAGAGGCATTACCGAGCCGACATTTATACCCATAATAAGATAGATTGAAAAGCTGAGCGGCATAAGCCCCTGGAGCGCAAGCACCTGCAAAACGCCGATTGCGGCGGAGGAAGACTGGAGAATTGAGCAGATAAGAATACCGATAAGTATACCTAAAACGGGGTTGTTCGCCTTCGTTATAAAAGCCTGGAAGGCTTCACTCGTCTTGAGCACGCCCATGGCGGAGTCGCCGCTCATATACTTAAGCCCGAAGAATAGAATACCGAAACCGAGTATTACCTGACCCGCGTATTTTGAATTCTGCTTCTTGCCGAAAAGCGAAAGCGCAGTACCGACGAAAATACAGATAGGCGCGATAGCGGAAACGTCAATTGCGATAAGCACGGCGGTAATAGTAGTACCGATATTCGTACCGATAATAACGCCCGTCGCCTGCGCCATATCCATAATCCCCGCGTTTAAGAAGCCCATTACCATTACTGTAGCCGCGGAGGAGGACTGGATAATAGCCGTTACGATAACGCCGAGGAAAAAGCCCTTTACGGGATTCCTCGTCAGGCGCTCAAGCATATTCTTCATTTTATCGCCGGCTACCTGGTTAATACCCTTGCTCATATAGTTCATACCGAAAAGGAATAAACCGAGCCCGCCGAGCAGATTAATTATATTAACAATACTCATATTTTTCACCAATTTATTATTGGAAGTTAACTTCCTTCAAATACCAATATAGATAAGCTTTTTGCAAATGTCAAGAATAAATGTAAATAATGAATTATTAATGATGAATTATTGGTGCTGCGCACGGCATTTATATATTCGGGTGCGGGCAGAGCCCGCCCACAATTCATAATTCATAATTCACAATTCATAATTAAAAGCGGGCGAGCAATGCTCGCCCCTACGAAAAACAACGGACAGGGGGGTGTCCTGCGTAAAGAATAACAGCCTTAAAATCACCTCTTTTTCGCTATAACGTCATTAAAAATCGGGTCAAGGCGGCAAGCCTTAACCCGATTTTATGCTTTGTTCTAACAAAAAATAGGTTGATTTTAAGGTGCAAAGCAGTTTTGGCAAAGTTATTTTAGCTCATAAAGGGATTACAAAGCCGCCTGCATACTCGCGTATTCAGGCGGCTTTTAATTTCTTTAGGGGCAAAAGAACAAAGCCAAAACCTATTCTTCTTTGCGTAGGACACCCCCTGTCCGTTGTTTTTTAATGCATCGGTATTTTAGGGAGCTCATGCTCCTCGTCCTCCTGATAGGAGAGAGGGTCGGTCGTTTCAGCCTCGGTAGTTAACCCGTCCGACGCGGCAATAACGTCACGGTCGGTAGTCGGGATAGTTACGAGCTTCTCAAGCTTGGTACACCCCGCAAGCGAGAGTATAACCGTCAGCGCGAGTATTATCGCTATAAGCCTTTTCATAGCTTATATATACGGAACAGCCCAAAGACTGCTTGCGGTATCAAGCGAGCCGCCCGTGCTTCCGCCGCCGCCTGCGCCGCCTCCTCCGCCTATATCGCCCGAGGTTGTTATTACGTCGCTCGTTTTGCAGTTTATTACGTCAAATAAAGGCTCTTTATATTCTCTCATAGTTTTTCCTCCGTTAGTTGTTTCCGTAATTGAAATATGCATTGGCGGCATTAAAATACCCCCAAACATATTCTGTAAACCCCTTAAATCTTAGGTTTTCTTCATAAGAGCCAAAGGAGTCTAAATATACTTTATAAATGTGCTGAGTGAACGCACCATAAGTTGCAAATTTAACTGAATTTTCGTTATTTCCGAATGAAACGGTAATTTCATCAAACGCATTTTCTGCTAAAATTCCCGTTACCTCCAGAAATACGTTTTCGTTTTCATCTTTCATAAAGCGTGCGGTGATACCGTCAACCCCTGTAACGGCAATACCCTGCTCGTTATATTCTGCTGCCTGCGCTTCATCAATATCGGTATAGTAGAAACGGAGTTCCGGAATTGCTTTTGCCATATAAATCACACGGTCAACACTAAATCCGGTAGTCTCAATAGGGCTAGAAAAATCATTTGAATGACCATAACCTATTCTTGATTCATATGGAATATAATGCCTTTCAACAATATCCGATCTTGATAAGCCATAATAAACTTCAAACGGGCGCGTAAACAGACCATTGTGCTCGAAGAAATATGTCTCCTCTGCTTCGTAGGATTCATAACCAAACGGAATAAAGGCTTCTCCTTTATTGAAAAAATAATGAGCACTTAAACCGTATATTTCTAACCAATCGCAAAAATATCTTAAGTAATCGTCATCCGTTGTTGGAAGAATGGTGGATGTATAATTCACTATAGACGTTTCAAGCGGCGCAATACCCTCGTCAAAGCTGACGGTAACGGGGTTGCCGATAAGCGCAGGGGCGGTGATAACCGTAAACGCATACTGGGTATGGTTGCCCTCGCTGTGATACGGGGTTAAATCCGCCACGTTGTAGGTATTGCTGACCGTTTCCAGCGCCTCGTTAGTATATGTAATCGTTACCTTCTCGGTATTCCTTACCGCAGGGTTAAGGTCAATATAAAGGTTCAAGCCGATACGGTCATTCGCCGTGACGCTGTATTCATCAAGCGGCTCCTCGGCATACGCCGTAAGCGGAAGCGCCGCAAACGCCATTACTGCAGCGAGCAGAAAGCATAATAATTTTTTCATTTTTCTTCCCCTTTAAACAGATTTACACCGGTGTCTTTATAAATCAAGCGCCGGTGTCCTAAAATATTATATATATATATATATATATATTGTCAAGGGGTTTTGACAGAATAATCTTACGGATTAGTCTAAATTTTACAATAATAGGCGATTAGGAGAAAAAAGTGGAAAAGCGAATGATTAATTATGAATGATGAATGATGAATTGTGGGTGGGCTCTGCCCACACCCGAATATATAAATGCCGTGCGCAGCACCAATAATTCATAATTCATAATTAAAAGCGGGCGAGCAATGCTCGCCCCTACGAATTGAGGGCGGAACACCCGCACTCTATTAAATTGCCGTGCGCAGCACCAATAATTCATAATTCACAATTCATAATTATTGTAGGGCGACCGACGGTCGCCCTATAATAGCTCCTTTTCCATTTCCTTTTTTATTTTACTGAGTATTCTTTTTTCAAGGCGGGAAATGTATGACTGCGAAATACCCAGGATATCCGCAAGCTCCTTTTGGGTATGCACCCTGCAGCCGTTCATACCGAAGCGCATCATTATTATCCTTTTTTCCTTATCGCTCAGGCGCGTTATAACCTCGCGAAGCATGCGCTTTTCGTCGTCGCTTTCAATACCGAGGCTGACCTCGTCCCCCTCCGAGCCGAGAACGTCGCGAAGCGTGAGCTCGTTCCCGTCCCAATCGGTAGAAAGAGGCTCGTCAAAGGAGAGCTCCGCCTTTGAATTAGAGGCTTTGCGCAGGTACATAAGTATCTCGTTTTCTATACAGCGCGAGGCATAGGTTGCAAGCTTTATATTCTTTTCGGGATTAAAGGTTTTAACCGCCTTCATAAGCCCTATCGTGCCTATCGACACCAAATCCTCCGTGCTCGTTTTAGGGCTTTCGAACTTCTTGGCTATGTAAACTACTAATCTCAGATTATGAATTACGAGAAGCTCTCTGTGCTCCTCGTTTCCCTCGATAAGCTCGTTGAAAATCGTTTCCTCCTCCTCGCGCGTAAGCGGCGGTGGCAGGGTTTCGGGACCGTTTATGTAGTGGCAGTACTGTTTGATTTTCAGTCTGCTCAGAATAAGCATTAATAAGCGTTTCATTTTATCACCTCATAAGGAAAGAATATTAGGATTTATTACCGCGCTGCACCTTTCGTCCTTCATTTCCCCTGACAGCGCAACGTACGCGTTTTCAAGCTCCCTGTCGCCCGAGGGCGTTTTTATTACTATCCTGTCGGGTCTGAACGCCGTTAAGTAAGTGCTTGAGCTTACCGTCGCGGCGGGTATAAGCCTCACGGTTTTTTCAGAAAAAACGGGCTTAACCTTTTCCTCGTCGGCAACAATTACGGGAGAATCCGAAAACGGCTCTCTCAGTCTGTTTCCCGTATCGGTTAGCGCGAGGAGATTAACGGTTTTACCGCCGTTTATAATCTTCATTGAATAGACCTCTCCCTTCTCAAGCCGCTTATTATACAGCCTTACGATAAGGCAGGAGAGAAGATAAGATATGAACGCGCACAGCAGAAGTCCCCTTGCGCTGATATCAAAATACACCGTGCCGTTATTCAGGGCGATGAGCGGAGTTTTGAAAATAAGGTATATTCCAGAAATAACGCCGAGGAAAACGAAGCTTGAAAAGAAAAATATATATGAAGCAGTAATAAAGCTTTTAAGCCGCTTAAAACCGAAGGCGATAAAAACTATAACGAACGCGGACAAAAATTTTGACAAAAAGGATACCCAGCGCGGAATATCAGCTAAAATAATCATTGAATACGCTCCGCCGAAGGCTGAGGCAAGGACAAGCCTTACCGTCTTTATTTCACGCTTTGAGAGCCTTGCGGTAACCGAGAGCAGAAGAAGCGTAATAAAAAAATTAATTATAAACAGAATATCGGCATAAATAACAATAAAAAACACCCCCGACTGAGATTATTATAATCTATTTCAAGGGTGTTTTTTGTCAAATATAAAATGCTTAAAAAATTTAATCGTCATCGTCCGAGGAAAGCTTGAGCACGGCAAGGAACGCCTCCTGCGGAACCTCAACCGAGCCGAACTGGCGCATACGCTTTTTGCCCTCCTTCTGCTTTTCAAGGAGCTTTTTCTTACGCGTAACGTCACCGCCGTAGCACTTTGCAAGCACGTCCTTGCGCAGCGCCTTTACGGTCTCCCTCGCTATTACCTTTCCGCCGATTGCAACCTGAATAGGTATTTCAAACAGGTGGCGCGGAATGTACTTTTTAAGCTGCTCGGCAATACGCCTTGCGCGCTGATAGGCTTTTTCGCGGTGAATGATGAACGAGAGAGCGTCGATAACGTCGCCGTTTAAAAGCACGTCAACCTTGACAAGCTCGCTTCTTCTGTACTCCTTAAGCTCGTAGTCAAAGGAGGCGTAGCCCCTCGTCCTCGACTTAAGCGCGTCGAAGAAATCGTAAATAATTTCGTTAAGCGGAAGCTCGTAGTGAATATCAACTCTGTCAGGGGTTATATAATCCATCGTCCTGAAAATACCGCGCTTTTCCTGGCACATATCCATTACAGTACCGACAAACTCACTCGGCACGTAGATATGCGCGTCCGCAAACGGCTCCTCGCAGTAGTCAATATACGCGGGGTCGGGGTAATTGGTCGGGTTGTCAATTTCAACCATAGTGCCGTCGGTTAGATGAATCTTGTATACAACGCTCGGAACGGTTGCGATAAGGTCAAGATTGTATTCCCTGTCCAGCCTTTCCTGTATAATCTCAAGGTGCAGAAGACCTAAAAAGCCGCAGCGGAAGCCGAAGCCGAGAGCGCTCGACGTTTCAGGCTCATAGGAGAGCGAGGCATCGTTTAGCTGGAGCTTTTCAAGCGCGTCGCGCAGGGACTCATAGTCCGCGCCGTCTGCGGGATAGATGCCGCAGAACACCATCGGATTTACCTTGCGGTAACCCGGGAGAGGCTCGCTCGCTTCGTTGGGCAGGGTGGTAATCGTATCGCCGACATGCGCGTCGCCGAGCGTTTTGATAGAGCCCGTAATGTACCCTACCTCGCCCGCGGTAAGCTCCTCAGCCTTTTCCATATAGGTCGCCCTCATATAACCTACCTCGACGACGTTGAAGGTTGCGCCAGTGGACATAATCTTCATCGTGTCGCCCGCTTTAATTTTACCGTCCTTAATCCTTACGTAGACTATAACTCCGCGGTAGGAATCGTAAACGGAATCGAAGATAAGCGCCTTAAGAGGTTTATTATCGTCGCCCTCGGGCGGCTCAATTTCGTTCACGATATACTCGAGCACGGACTCGACGTTTTCGCCCGTTTTGGCGGAAATCCTCGGCGCGTCCATACAGGGTATGCCGATAACCTCCTCGACCTCCTCGGCGGCTCTGTCGGGGTCGGCTGCGATAAGGTCAATCTTATTGATAACGGGAAGCACCTCAAGGTCGTGATCAAGCGCAAGATAGGTATTTGCAAGCGTCTGCGCCTCAACGCCCTGGGAGGCGTCGACTATAAGCAGAGCGCCCTCGCACGCGGCAAGGCTCCTTGATACCTCGTAGTTAAAGTCGACGTGACCCGGGGTATCAATGAGATTAAAAATATATTCCTCGCCATCCTTCGCCTTATAATTCAGCTTGACGGCGTGCGCTTTAATCGTTATTCCCCTTTCCCTTTCAAGCTCCATATCGTCGAGTATCTGCTCCTGCATATCACGCTCGGAAACGGAGCTCGTGAGCTCTAAAAGCCTGTCGGCAAGGGTGGACTTGCCGTGGTCGATATGGGCTATTATGGAAAAGTTCCTTATGTTTTTCTTGTTTACAGACAATACGATATCCTCCGATATCTACTTTTTCAGTTTGGTAATCTCTTTTTCAATATTTTTCCTGCCGTACTTAGCTCTCAAAAGCAGGCGTTTAATATAATAAAACGGCAACAAATACGGCCTTTTTTCCAATACGGGAAAACTCCATATCATAAACTGCTTACCGGGAAAAATACGCTTAACAAAATACCTGAGCTTTCCCTCTTTCATGTCGGGGCGAAAGCTTTCGTGTTCTCTTATAATAACCTCTCTGCCGAAAATAACATTAAGAAGCTTCTGCTCAGCGGCGTTTGCGTCCTTGCCTTCAAACAGGCAATCGCAAAGTCCCGTAACGGCGCTGTGAAAATCCTCAAGGTTTAATTCCTTTAAAGCGGTATTTATATAGTTTGTATCATATTCCACATTCTTCCTTAGTACAAAATCATCGCACAAAACGCGAAGAGTACAGCCGCCGTATAAATAGTGTTTATATGAATGTGCAAGGGAATAAAGATAGTTATCCTCCTTGTTAATCAGCCAGCGATGCGAATTATCAAAACGTGAGGCGCGTTCCCAGACGTTTAGCGGAAAGCTGAAATACGGGTCGGGATTAAACAGCTTCCTGTGAAACTCCATGGTCACGGGATACTTAATAAAATCGTCCGAGGACTCCGATACAGCGTCTAAATGAAATCCGTGTTTCTTCATTATCTTCAGCAAATCGTCTCGTCTTGATTCGTCGTACAGAATATCGTTATCACCCATCTGGCGCATTGAGGTTTTAGGATAATACGCTCTCACTACAAGTCCTTTTAAGAACATGTAGTTAATGCCGTGCTCATCAAGCTCGCTGCACAGCATATTTCTTTCATTATCCACCATAATAGTCTTCTGCAAATCGGAAAGCTGATGGTTTTTCCACGCCCTCAGTTCAGCTTCGGATAAAAATCTGCCCTCGCTGAGAACGGGAAGTACCAAGCTGTAAACCTGCTGCTTATCAGCAAGCTTAAGCAGAGCGCCCATATCAACGTCCGTCGGATAAGGCGCATTTTTACTATTCAGCGCACAATCCACCAATGCCAGAAGATACTGTTCCTCTTTCGTTTTCGTTATTACCATAAATTACTCCAGAATTCCGAGTTCTTTCATTTTATCAAGTATTTCCTTAACGTCCGCTCTGATAACCTCTTTGGGAGCGTCATACTTTTCAAAAAGAGTGTCAACAATACTGTCCTCAGTCTGCTCCTTTTGAAGCAGCTCGAAGATATAATTAGCAGTATTGTTGTTATTAATTATACCGTTAAGCTTCTTTGAAAGCTTGCCCGTCGCTATTGCGAAATCCTTGCCGTCAATATGACCGAGCACAATGTCCTTTTTAAGTTTCATATTATCATTCTCCTGTTTTTTCGAGTATCTGTCTTGCTACATAAACGCCGCTTGCAGAGGCGTGGGAGAGCGAATGAGTAACGCCCGAGCCGTCGCCGATTACATAAAGTCCCTTATGCACGGTTTCAAGATTGCTGTCAAGTTCAACCTCCATATTATAAAACTTAACCTCAACGCCATACAGCAGAGTGTCCGCGTTGGCGGTACCCGGCGCAATTTTATCAAGGGCGTAAATCATCTCTATAATACCGTCGAGAATACGCTTAGGAAGCACGAGCGAAAGGTCGCCCGGAGTTGCAGCAAGAGTGGGCTCAACCAAGCCCTCCTGAATACGCTTTGGCGTACTTCTTCTGCCCGAAACCAAGTCGCCGAAACGCTGAACGATAACGCCGCCGCCAAGCATATTTGAAAGCCTTGCAATGCTTTCGCCGTAGCCGTTGCTGTCCTTAAACGGCTCGGAAAAATGCTTTGCAACAAGAAGAGCGAAATTTGTGTTTTCCGTCTGCTTTTCGGGGTCTTCAAAGCTGTGACCGTTCACGGTAACGATACCGTTCGTGTTCTCGTTAACCACGCTTCCCTTCGGGTTCATACAGAAGGTGCGCACCTGGTCCTCGTAATTATGGGTTCTGTATACAATTTTGCTTTCGTAAAGCTCGTCGGTAAGGTGGCTGAAAATAACCGCGGGGAGTTCAACCCTTACGCCGATATCAACGCGGTTTGAAAGGGTACTGATACCGAGGCTTTCGCACACGCTCTCCATCCACTTGCTCCCCGACCTGCCGACCGAAACGATACAGTCCTTACAGGTATAGCTTTCGTTCTTTGTGCTCACGCGGTAGCCGCCGTCAAGCTTTTCGATAGTGTCAATATGGGTGTTAAAAAACCAGTCCGCCTTGTCCTTTAGCTCTGAGAAAAGGTTTTCGAGCACGACATAGTTAATATCCGTACCGAGATGACGTACTGAAGCGTCAAGGAGATGAAGCTGATTCTGCATACAAATCTTCTTAAAGCTGCTTCCCGCCGTGGAATAAAGTTTACACTTTTCGCCGCCGTGAGTGATATTAATACCGTCAACATACTCCATAAGCTCGGTAGCCTTTTTCTTTCCGATATACTCGTAAAGCGTACCGCCGAAGTCGTTAGTGATATTATACTTACCGTCCGAGAACGCACCCGCGCCGCCAAAGCCGCTCATAATAGCGCAGGTTTTGCAGTTAATACAGGACTTAACCTTGTCGCCGTCTATGGGACATTTACGCTTTGAAAGCTCGTTGCCTGCTTCAAATACCGCTATTTTTAGTTTATCATTCTTCGTCGTAAGCTCATACGCGGAGTATATACCGCCGGGACCTGCGCCGATAATTATTACGTCATAATCAAATTTTGCCATTATTCTACCTCAGTATTCTTAAGTTCTTGAAATTTTGCCTGCATAGTCGGATTGTTTTTGGTCAGCCTTTTTACCGATAAGTCCTCAGCCTTATTATTAGCAAGCCTGAGATTGTTTTCGGATTTTGTAAGGCTGTCCTTAATCTTCTGGAGGTGGTCTATCGACTTGTCAATTTCGTCGATAGCGTTCTTGAACTGCCTGCTTGCAAGCTCATAATTCCTTGCAAAGCCCTGCTTGAAAGCCTCAATATTCTCCTCAAAATGAGTAATATCTATGTTCTGGTTTCTCACTGTCATAAGCTGCTGCTTATATTCGAGCGAGTTCATAGCCGCGTTTCTGAGCACCGTAATCATCGGGATAAAAAACTGCGGTCTGATTACGTACATCTTATCGTATTTATACGACACGTCCACGATTCCCGAATTATACAGCTCGCTGTCAGCCTCAAGCATTGATACGAGCACCGCGTATTCGCAGTTCTTCTCGTTTCTGTCCTTGTCAAGCTCCTTGAAGAAATCGGCGTTCTTGTGCTTGGTCACCGTCGTGTCCATCTCGTTTTTCATCTCGAACATAACGGAGATTATCTCCACGCCGTTTTCGTCGTATTCGCGATAAATATAGTCGCCCTTCGAGCCCGAGCGCGCGTCGTTGTCCTTTTCAAAATACGCGTTCGGGAAAGCGGTTGCGCGGAGCTTGTTGAACTCGTTTTCGCAGTGTACCTCAAGGCTTTCGCCTATCATTTTGGTCGACTGCCTCGTTTTGAAATCCTTATAGTAATCAATAAGCTCCTGCTTTTCCTTAAGCTTGCCCTCATAGCTTTCCTTAAGGAGCAGCTCCTGATGCTTATACTTCTCGTCTATTCCCTTAATTTCGGCTTCAAGCCTTATTTTTTCATTCTCTTTTCGGCTCAGCTCTTTATCCTTTTCAGCCAGCGCCTCTTTTACGGCAAGACGCTTTTCCCTTTCGAGCAGGGCAACGCGCTCCCTGAGCTCGTTTTCAAATTCAGCGGTTCGCACCTGCCTCAGTATCTCTGCGTAGCCGCTTTCGTCAACCTGAAAGACCTCGCCGCATTTCGGACATTTTATCTCTGCCATTGTATCACCTGAATAGCTTTCTCTTTTTAACGGTTTCGCCGCTTTGAGCGAAACGGTTTTTATCCTCTGAAAAATTCTTAATATAGTCTATCTTGTTTTCGACCGAGCCCGAGGAAAGCGCTTCGTCGATTTTAAGAAACGGGATATTCTCGTTGCTCTTGTATTTAAAGATATGTTTCCTGCTTGAGTATTCCATGCTCTTTTCGGTTTTCTCTTCGTCAAAGGCGTGAACGCAGGCGTTATCCCAGAAAATTCCGTCTGAAATTTTCTTTGCGGGATTTCCGCCCCAGGACTCATTAGACGGAATATGCTTACCCGAAACGAGCGCCATAGCGCCGATTATGCTACCCGACGAAATCTGAGTTCCCTTAAGGAGCATAGCGCCCTGTCCTATCCAGATGTGGTCGCCGATAAAGACGCTCTTTGAAGGGTTAATACGCTTCATAGTTTTTACGCTGTATATAAGATGCGGGTCGGCGGTACGAAGCCACACGCCGAACGAAATAAGATTTCCGCTTCCGATAAAGGCGTGCTTGCGTTCCGAAAGAATAATGTGCATAGCGCCGTTAAAATAATTATTCTTACCGAAAAACAGTACCGAATCCCTGTAAAGCGTTGCGTCAAGCATATATGCGTGGCTGTTTTTTGAAAGATAGATAAGGCAGCCGTCGCCGTTAAACTTAAGATTACTCGAGGAAAGAGTAACCCCCTCCTCGCAGAAAAGGACGTTATTTCTCCCCGTAAAGCTTATCTGGGAATTATTAAAAGTTATATTCTCCCCGCCGATAATCTTATTATCGGTAATGTTTTTTATATCCTCATTGGTCTTAATAATCTGCATAATAATTACCTGAAATTCAGCATTACATAAACTACCATTGTAATTATAGCAACTATTAATTCAAATTACAACTACAAAATAATATATAAATTAAACGCTACATATTATCTGCCTGTATATATTTACATATGGCATTAAAAAGCGGGCGACCAATGGTCGCCCCTACGAATTTGTAAATGTTTTCTATTTAACCTTTATCGTTACGGTTACGGTCTTTGTTGCGGCTTTGTAGGTTGCATTTCCCGCAGCCGTTATCTTAACGGCTATTTTGTAGGTGCCTTTTTTAAGTCCCTTCTTAACGATAATCTTACCTGCGCTCGACACGGTAATATTTTTATTACCGCTTGCTTTAGTATATGTCACCTTACCCTGTGCCTTGTTTACAGTAAAGGCGTTTTTCTGTGATACGGTCTGATTTTTCTTTTTGAGGTTTTTGTACTTACTCGTTGCCGTTTTACCGCTTACTGTCAGCGTGTTGACATATTTTGCGCATTTGGCAATTGTCTGCGTCTTCTTTGCGCCGCATACAGTACAGGTATATGTCTTAACTCCTGTTGCAGTTGGAGTAGCTTTCTTCGTTACCTTGCCGGTATCCCATTTATGACCATTTGTAGCTACCTCTTTTGGTTCAACAAGCACCTTGTTACATACGGAACAATGACTGCCCTCGGTTTTTCCCGCTGATGTGCAGGTGGCTGCAATAGCTTTGTCGGTTACTGTAGTATGTCCTTTTGCTTTTAAGGCTTCTAACTTTGTTTCGCCGCATACGGTACAGGTGTATGTTTTTATACCAAATGCTGTACAAGTCGCTGCTTTTGTAACCTTTCCGCTGTTCCATTTGTGGTTGTGAACATTTGTTAAAGGTATGGCTACACTTGTTGCATTCCCTATTTTATCATATGCGTAAATATGGGTCATATAGTTTCCTGTTTCGTTATTGTGTTCCGAGGAATTAACCCTGAAGGTTGCAGTGTTACCCGTTATTGTTCCTTTGACTTTACTGTCGCTCCACCATTCTGACGCTATATCATCCTGTCCGTTTTTAGCCGTCCAAGTCGGGAACTGGACTTTTGACACACCCATTTCAGACGTTGATTTAACTGTGCAGGTTACAGTATAGCCTGATGAAGAAACGTTCGAAACCTTAACGTTGCTTATAGAAGGTCCTTCATCAGGGAAATCATAACTGATTCTTGACGAAGTTACGTTGCCCGCATTATCAGTCGCATACATATCAATAACGTAACTACCTTTTTCGTTATTGTGTTCAGAGAAATACACATGTATCCAGTGATACCCGTTGCCGTCAGTGTGGTTTCCTGTATACCACACCAAATCGTCCTGACCATTATTCCAGGGCGTCCATACTGCGTATTTTACTGAACTGATACCGCTTGGGTCAGTTATATGAGCATATACGGTGAATCTTCCGTCCGTGAACTCGCAAACTTTAAAATCATCAAAAGACGGACCAGTAGTATCATTGTTTCCGATGTAAATAAATCCTAAATCGGGCCAATATCGTCCTCTTTTTACAGTTCGACTGCATATGCCATGATTGTTGCCAGACCAGTTTGAACCACCTTCAACAATGTTTATTGATCCATCGCTGTTAACACTGGTAACATATGCAACATGACCATATGAAGGACTGTTTGTGTAAGACCAACAGGCGATAGAGTTTGCTTTTGGTTCAGAGCCTTTTGAATATCCTGCTGCAGAATACCAACTACCTGCATTTCCCCAAGAGGGAAGACTTAGAGACAACCGCTCATTAGCTTGCTTCCACGCATACCATGTACAAGCTATTTGATAATCTGATGCACTATTGTAATAATTATACTGAGGATATGGATTTCCTGCTGCGTTTACACGGGTATTAAAACCAATTGTAATGCTCAACAGTATAACTGCCGAAAGCACAATGCTCATTACTCTTTTCATATTTTGCCTCCATAATTAAAAATGCGCAGCATTGAGCTGCGCCAAAAACGCAATGCTCAAAGCTGCTACACTAATTGAACTATACCGAAAATCAAGCACGTCAAAACAGAGCATGCATTTTTATCAAAGGTGATAAAAATAGCGTGCATAATTTTCGGAAAAATATTCTTTTCAATTAATGTAGCAATTTCATTTTATCACTATAATTATAATAAGTCAAGTCTTATAAATAACCGTACGGGTCGGATATTATCCGTTCGTATATATTTGATATATTGAAAAAGCGGGCGACCAATGGTCGCCCCTACTACGAATTTGTAACTATTTGAGTTGACTCTTCCTCTCTTTTTAATAGCAGTCCCAGTTATAAAGCACTCTTGAAAAGTCAAGCTCCTTAAGCGCCCTGCTGTTTATGAAAAAGTTTGCAATTCCCGAATCGCCCCATATCATAAGCTGTCTATCCTTGCAATAGACGGAATCGAGCTGAAGCAGAAGCGTATCGTAATAATCCTCATATTCCCCGTTGCATTCCCTCGGGTCGCCCTGGGTGAAAAACGGATAGCCGAGCATCTTATGCCCGTCAGCCATAAGGCTGCGCCCGATTTCCTTATACTCGTCGTCGGTAAAGTAATCATAAATGCTTTCATTCGTTTCCTCACCCGTGACGTTTTTAACCGCCTGCTGAAATACCGAATCAAAATCGAACGAGGTCATACCGATAGTGTCCCCGTACTCCTCAAAGGAGAGAGCACATTCCTTAAGCACGGGAGAATACTCGCTCGGCATAGTCGGAGCTCCGAGGGCAAGCACCGCGTCCCCCGTAACGCTTTGGTCAATATGCTCGTGATACACCACACGGAAGGTATCCTGCGTATCAGGATTTTTAAAATCAAGCCCGTAATCGAAATCATCGTCAAGAATGAAGAACTGAAGCATTCCCGTTTGCGGTAAGCGCGCGTCGCTCAGCGCCGCTCTGTCAAAATTAATCTGGCACAGTAGCGAAAGCTTTTTACCTTTGCTGTCGCAGGGATAGGACTTTTTCATATCCCAGTACGGTACGCCGCCGAGCTTTGATTCAAAAATATCCGTATTCTCCTGTTCTTTGAGCACGATACGGTAAGCAGGACGGCGGCTCAGTATTTCAATTTCGTTGATTATAGGCTTCACTCTGTCAGCATACGCGTTCATATTTGACCTCCTTTTTTCATTATCTGCACGCCAAGGTACATAAACAGAATAAACGAAACAGCCATAACGATACCCGTTACGAGAGGCGGGGCAAAAAGCGCCGTTACGCCGCCGAGAACGGGCGTAAGCGCTACCAGCGCCACAACCCCGGCAATTCCCCTTGCATATGCTTTTTCGTCGTCAATTTTTGCCGCCCAGTGCCTGGGTATTAGCTTAACGTCGCCCGTAGCATACAGAATTGCGGAATAAATCAGCAGCATCCCTCCGAATACAAACATCAGTATTGAAAAAGCTTGTTCCATAATTATACTCCGTAAATATCCTTACACTTTTCGCTTAGATAATTAATATAGAAATCGGGATTGAACTCCTCGCCGAGTACTCTGTCAAGAATCTGCGCGGGGGTATAAAGGCTTCCGTGCTTCCAGATATTCTCCCTGTTCCACTCGTTAATCGGGGCAAAATCGCCGTTTTCTATGCACTTATCTACGTCAACGCTCTCCTTCATCTTTGCAAGGAACTGAGCGCCGTAAGCGCTGCCGAGCGCGTAGGACGGGAAGTAGCCCATAAGACCGCCCGCCCAGTGACTATCCTGAAGCACGCCGTGCTTGTCGTCGGGAATGTCAATACCGAGGTATTCCTTATAAAGCCTGTTCCACTCGCGCGGTAAATCCTTAACCTCAATTTCGCCCGCAAAGACCGCCTTTTCAAGCTCATAACGTATCATAACGTGCAGGCTGTAAGTAAGCTCGTCCGCCTCGGTTCTTATAAGCGACGGCTCAGCCTTATTAACCGCGCGGTACAAATCCTCAGCCGTTCTCCCCTCCATCTGCTTCGGGAAAAGCTCCTTAAGCTTAGGAAATACAAGCTTACAAAATGCTCTGCTTCTGCCTATAATATTCTCATAGAATCTGCTCTGGCTCTCGTGAATGCTCATCGCCGTTCCGCCGTCAAGCACGGTATAGGCAAGCTCGTCGGCAGAGCCCGTATCGTAGAGCGCGTGACCGCCCTCGTGGATTACGCTGTACATTGAGCATACAAAATCGTCCTCAAAATAATGAGTCGTAATCCTCTCGTCAAAATGCGAGCCGAGCGAGGTGGTAAACGGGTGCTCGGTGGTCGAAAGCCCGACGTGGTCAAGGTCAAGCCCGATTAATTCCATAAGGTAGTAGGAAAGCTCCTCCTGCTTGTCAATCGGAAATTCGCCGAAGCGGATACCGTCGTCAACCTGCTCCTTCTCGGATACCTTTTTAAGCAGGGGTACGATTCCCTCTCTGAGTTTAGAGAAAAACTTATCAAGGGTAGCGGTCGTAAGCCCCTCCTCGTATTGACCGAGACAGTGCTCGTATTCGTCCTTATCGGGCTCAATGTACTTCGCAAAGCGTTTATTCATCTCAAAAAGCTTTTCAAGATACGGGCGGAACATTTCAAAATCAGAGGCTTCCTTTGCTTTATGCCATACGTCGTCGGCGATAACCGTAAGCTCCTCATACTCAATATATTCCTTCATCGGAATTTTCTGCATATCGCGTATGTCCTTAAGGAGAAGGTAAACCATTCGCCTTTCCTTTTCGGTAAGCTCGTCCTTTCTTGAATCAAGATATTCAAGCAGCTCCACGGTTTCCTTTGAAGTTCCGAGGCGGTATACTTCCTCCGAGAGCACGGCGATTGACGCGCCTCTGTTTTCCGCCGTCGCCTTCGGCGCGGTGGTTGCACCGTCATACTGAAGCAGCCCGAGCGCGTGCTCGTAGGCAGCCATTTTTCTCTGCAGCGCAAGGAGCGCTTCTCTTGCCGTATCAAGAGTGTATTCAGTCATTCGTATCCCTCCACAGCGATAATATTTTTCTTGCTTTTTCTTTAACCATTTCGTCGTCATTATATCTAAGCAGCGATTTAAGGATTTCCTCCAGCTTTTCGTCTATTGTAGCCTTATCCTCAATACAGCAAAGGAGCCTCAGCACGCTTATCGGCTCTTCGGACGAGAGCACCTCTTCCGTTAAATCAAAGGCCTCCAACGTCTCCTCCTCGAGCCTTCCGTACGGCGCGGAAAAGCCGTCCTCGCCGATGATTTCAACCCTCTCAATCTGGCTGTTATAGAAAATCCACCGGGACATCTCGAGCGCGTCCTCGTCGCCGCCAATTTCGTGCACTATATATTCCACGGGGTCGTGAATACACACGCCCTCGTATACCTCGCCGTCTTTCAGCGTTATGCGTACGCATTTACCGTCATATTTAGCTAAATCCATTTTTTCACCTCTTAAAAATAGGTTGCATTAATAGATAAAATATGTTATTATAAATGTCCGTGCAGGTGTAGTTCAATGGCAGAACACCAGCTTCCCAAGCTGGATACGCGGGTTCGATTCCC
>CALCYI010000003.1 GCA_937907605.1 uncultured Clostridia bacterium
CTCCTCTTTAACAACAAAAGCCCACCTTTTTAGGTGGACTTTTTCGACACGCTGTGGAGAGGATAAAAATCCTCTCCTTTTCTTATGCATATGCATCTATTGTTAATCTTGTGCCTAATTTGAAACCGACCTTGAAGAAGCAAAATCTGTCGAATGTGTGGATTAAAAAAAGAGCCAAGAATAAATCTTGACTCTTTTACTATGCTACTCCTGCACTTTCACACCTATCCTTAAGATCGTGTGGCTTCAGTCACCTTAAAAATTTTTTGATTTTACATGCAGGTGTAACCGCCGTCAACGGCAAGATTCGTTCCCGTTACATAGCTTGATGCGTTTGAAGCAAAGAACAGAGTAGCCGAATCGAGCTCGCCCTCTTCGCCGTATCTTTCCATAGGAATCATAGTTCTTGCATTCTGCTGGAAGAAATCGGAATTAAGAGTTTCTCTTGTAAGGTCGGTGTAGAAGTAACCTGGGCAGATAGAGTTAACGGTGATACCGTATTTACCCCATTCAGCTGCGAGCGCTCTTGTGAGGTTAACAACGCCGCCCTTAGCTGCATGATACGGAGCAGAGCCTGCAATCTTGTTACCAACAAGACCGTACATTGAAGCGATGTTAATAATTCTTCCGTACTTTGCGGGAATCATGGCCTGCTTAGCAACGGCTCTTGCTACCTTGAAGGTGCCCTCAAGGTCGATTCTCATTTCGTTTTCAAACTGCTCGTCCGTGATATCCTCTGCGGGAGCAACAGCGCCTGTGCCCGCGTTATTAATAAGAATGTCGATTCTGCTGAAATGCTCAAGAGTCTTTGCAACAACATCGTCAACATTTGCTGTATCGGTAATGTCGCACCTAAGCGGAAGAGCGTCAACGCCGAATTCAGCCTTGATTTCTTCGCATACAGCCTCAAGCTTTTCCTGTCTGCGTGCAATAGCAACGATGTTGCAGCCCTGGTTTGCAAGCGCCTTTGCCATCTGTACGCCGAGTCCGCCTGAACAACCTGTTACAAGGGCAACCTGTCCCTTTAAATCAAAATAATTCTTCATATCAAAATCTCCTTTTTTAGTGCGGTGCACTTATTTGTTAATATAATAACAAAATTATAACAAACTTTGTATTCTCTGTCAATTAAAATATAACTTAACGAGGCGAATAAATGTATTTTTATTCAAAATATGTATATTTTCTTTAATGTGTAAAAAATATGTCAGAAAACCGTTGAGGATATTATCTTATAAACATATAATAGAATAAAAAAGCAAAGAGGGTGACACCTTTGGCAGAGAAGGAAAAAACATTTGTAGACTATTTAAAAACAACGGTATTTATACTGCTGGGAAATGCGCTTCTTGCGTTTCTTGTAGCGGCGTTTATAATTCCGCACGATATTATTATGGGCGGTACTACGGGTATAGCGATAGTGCTTTCTAAATTCGTACCCATTGAAACCGCGACTCTCGTACTTATTCAAAACGTAATACTTCTTATTATGGGGCTTATCGTGCTCGGTAAAAAGTTTTTCTTTACCACCGTCGCAAGCTCAATACTCTATCCCGTATTTCTCGGCCTTTTCCAGAGGATACCCGGTATCGACTCCTTTACCGACGATACTCTTTTAGCTTCGCTTTTCGGCGGAGTTCTTATGGGGCTCGCACTCGGCCTCGTTATGCGTGTAGGCTCATCCACGGGAGGTATGGACGTGCTTAACCTTATGATGCACAAGTGGTTCCACGTTCCCGTATCAATTCTTGTCTGGATTACGGATTTAATCGTTGTAGGCGGTCAGGCGCTCTTTTTAAAGCCTGAAAAGCTGCTTCACGGTATAGTCGTACTTGTGCTTGAAACCCTCGTGCTTGATCAGGTTATGATTTTCGGTAAGGCGCAGACTCAGCTCTATATTGTTTCCGATAAGTTTGAGGAAATCAGGGATAAGCTGCTTAACGAAATGAACGTCGGCGTTACTATGTCCCATATTGAAACGGGCTATCTTTCAAAGCAGCAAAAGGGCGTGCTTTGCGTTATCTCCTCACGTAAGCTTTACGATACCACTGAGCTTATCCATTCTATCGACCCGAACGCATTTATTACCATAACGAAGATAAAGGAGGTTCGCGGCAAGGGCTTTACCGAAAAGCGCGAACAGCTAACTAAAAATACTGAATAACAAAAATGAGGAACGGCGCGTTCCTCATTTTTTTATATGCTTTTTCAGTTTTACGGTAAGCAGCGAGGCAATAATGATTTTTACCGCGTCGAAGGGTATGAAGGGTATTACGCACAGGCTGAGCGTTTTTGAAAGCGATATTACATTTTCCTTTGAATATACCTTAATGAACCATACCGTGCCGAAGGCGTAGCATACCGCGATACCAAGCACCATTGATATTATCAGCGCCCACATCTTATCGGTTTTGTCCGATACGAGCCCGACTATTGCAGCGGTAAAAATAAAGCCGATAATATATCCGCCCGTCGCGCCAAGTATTACCCCGATACCGCCCTTAAAGCCCGAAAAAACGGGAACGCCGACTGCACCGAGCAGTATGTATATAAGCGTCGCAAGCGCTCCTCTTTTAAACCCGAAGAGTCCTGCAATAAGGCAGATTGCCATAGTCTGAAGCGTTACGGGAATTGCGCCGAGCTGTATTGAAATCCACGAGCATACCGCAATTACCGCGGCGGATAAGCCGATGTACGCGAGGTCAACGGTTTTAAAGCCTTTTCTTTCCATTATTATCACCGCAGAAATTGTATATCCGCAAAACAAAAATGTCAATCGTGTGATTGACATTTTTACTTATTTATTCAGATTTTTTCGAGCGCCTGCTCAATATCCGCTATAATATCCTCTGCGCTTTCTATACCGCAGGAGAAGCGGATGAGGTCAGGGCTTACGCCGCATTCCTCAAGCTGCCTGTCGGTAAGCTGACGGTGAGTCGTTGAAGCGGGGTGGAGGCAGCAGGTGCGCGCGTCGGCAACATGTGTTACGATTGCGGCAAGCCTTAAGCTGTCCATAAATTTAGTCGCCGCTTCACGTCCGCCCTTGATGCCGAAGGAAACTACGCCGCAGGTACCGTGGGGCATATATTTCTGCGCTAATTCGTACTGCTCATCCTCAGGAAGCATCGCGCATTTTACCCATGTGATTTTCGGGTGCTTTTGAAGATATTTAGCAACCGCAAGCGCGTTTTCGCAGTGGCGTGCCATACGTAAGTGGAGCGTTTCAAGCCCTACGTTGAGCAAAAATGCGTTTTGCGGAGCCTGAATTGAGCCGAGGTCGCGCATGAGCTGAGCCGTAGCCTTTGTGATATACGCGCCCTTGCCGAAGGTGTCCGTATACACTATCCCGTGGTAGCTCTCGTCGGGGGTCGTGAGCCCGGGGAACTTATCATTCTGAGTCCAGTCGAAATTACCCGAATCAACTATCGCGCCTCCGATGGTCGAAGCGTGCCCCTCCATATATTTCGTAGTGGAGTGCGTTACTATGTTGCAGCCGAACTCGAACGGTCTGCAGTTAATAGGAGTTGCAAAGGTGTTGTCTATGATGAGGGGGATACCGTTTGCGTGAGCAACTCTTGCGAAAACCTCTATGTCCATAATATCAAGGCTCGGGTTTGAGATTGTCTCGCCGAAGATTGCCTTGGTGTTCGGTCTGATTGCCGCCTGAATTTCCTCAGCGCTTGCAAGCGGGGAAACGAAGGTGAAGTCGATACCGAGCTTTTTCATCGTAACGTTAAAGAGGTTGAACGTGCCGCCGTAGATTGCAGAGGAACTTACTATATGGTCGCCAGCCTGCGCGATATTGAATATCGCGTAGAAGTTCGCCGCCTGTCCCGAAGCCGTGAGCATGCCCGCTACACCGCCCTCAAGCTTTGCGATTTTATTCGCCGCATAGTCGTTGGTCGGGTTTTGAAGCCTCGTGTAAAAATAGCCGTTTGCCTTTAAGTCAAATAAATCGCCCATAGCCTCTGAGGACTCATATTTAAAGGTCGTGCTCTGAACTATCGGGATAACCCTCGGCTCGCCGTTTTTGGGCTCGTACGCGCCCTGTACACAAATGGAATCAATTTTCATAGATGTTTACCTTTCTCTTTTTTAGTATCCGAAATTGCTTACTAAAGCATTATATTCCGCGTCGCTTATTGCGATAACGCTGCCGTGACGGGGAGAGCAGTTATTAATCGTGTAAGTATTGCTATCGAGTAATGCAAAGTTTTTATAATCGGTTGACTGACACATTATAAAATATCCGTCGCCGTAAGCGTCCGCGAGCATAACGAGCGTATCGGTACCTGTAATTCGGTGCGTGTTACAGCCCTCAAGACCTATATCCGTATTAATAAGCTTAGTCGGATTAGCGGCGTCGCTGTAGGGACCCGTAAGGTTATCACTCGTTACGTAGCAGATTGTGGCGTTATCCTCATCCTTATAATACAGATAGTAAGTGCCTGTCTTACTGTCATAAAAAATGTCGCCGTCAATTGCCGCTTTACCGTCCGCTGCTGGTTTATAAAGCAGCTGAGGATAGCTGTAATGACTCTGGTCGAGCAAATCGTCCGTGTAACAGTAATACATTACGGTAGCATTTTGTGTTATGCTCCATGAGGCAAGACCGAAGTATACGAGGTACTTTTGTTCATTACTATCCCAGAATACCTGCGGCGCCCAGCAGCGCTGAATATCGTCGGCGCCCGTAATCTCGCTCATATTAATAATTGTTTCATCGGTCCAGTTTACCAAATCGCTTGAACGCCAGATTACCATCGTGTTGCTGTTGCCCCACCAGATGTTCTCGGACGCGTCCATATCGGTTGCGATAAGATAGTAATAATTATCCTGTCCCTTGAATATATACGGGTCACGGCAGCAGAGCGTGCCCTTTGTCTGAGTGATAATCTCATTATTGCTGTTAAGCGGCGTGAAGTTATAGCCGTCGGTGGATACTGCAAAGCGTATACGCTGCTCGCTCTGTGCGTTGCCTGTAAAGTATGTAAACAGGTATGCACCCTCTGTACTCTGGGCATGCGTAGTTGCCGTTTTTAATACTACTGTGGTAATGCTCTTTGCAGGGATATAAACCACTCCTTCCGGGTCTCCGCTCTGATATTTTTCAAGGTCTTTTGTAGCGCTCGTTACATAGCTTTCAAAGCTCGTGTACTCGCTGTCAAAGTTTGTACATTCGTTAGTGTCGGAGTTGTTAATGTATACAACTACAACGCTGCCGTCGGGGTTGAGATATGCGGTTTCCTCAAGATAATTATTTTTGTCCGTTCCGCTGTTTTCGCCGGAGGTCCAGGTGTATGTCGTGTTCGTTACAAGGTCTGCTCCGAAGCTGTCTCCCGTCGTAACGGCTATGCGCTTTGCGCCCTCCTGAATAAATTTAGAGTAATTGCCGAGAGCCCAGAGACGCTTTGAGGTTTGAATGTTATCGTGGTTTGTGTCGTTAATATATATAAGGCTGTCGGGATAGATTCCTCTGCCGCATCCTGTCCACCAGTCCCATTCAGTCGCGTTTATAATGGTCATATCCTGATAGATTATGTCCGCGAGGGCAAGGCCGTAATCAATCGTCATACCGTTGGTGTTACCGCCCTCAGCCTGAATATGACCGAGTACGTTCGTCGAAGCGTCGGTATTCATCTGGCAGTATTCGGTCTGCTTGAATTTGAGGTTCTGCTCGCTGAAATACTGTCCCGTTGAGGCAAGGCTTGCCGCCGCCTCTCTGTCCGCAGTCGATGCCCAGTAGGAATGTGTTGAAATTGTGTCAACATAAGCGCGTATATTTGCGTTATAGTTGGCATATTCCGTACCGGTTGTGGTCGTTCCGCCGCAGCTACCGCTGCTGGTTACCTGTTTCTCGGTGGAAAAGCAGTTGTTCATAAAGCGCTCCCACCACCAGCTGTGGTTCATCTGGCCGCTTTCCCAGACCTCAAGCTCAACCTTGCCGTTGAGCTTTGAGCTGTTCTGTAAAGCGGGTACCATCGCATTATTATAAAAATCTCTTGCCGTGCCCTCGTCAAAGTGACAGCCCTCTTGATTGCAGGACTGCGTGCCGTCGCCGAGCATCCAGCCGCTCCATTCCCACTCAGGCTCGTTTATCGGAGAAACTGCAGTTACGTTATAGCCCTCGTCGATAAAGTGCTCTGCGCAGGTGGCAACATAGTTTGCGAAATTGCTGAACTGAGATGAATCAAGATTTTCGGTGCCTGTGTAAGTCGTAGTTGTGGTGCCGTCGCCGTTGTCCGTAATGTTTTGAGTAAGCGCTCCGTAGGTCTTACCACTCTTCGTCATAAAGTACGGCGCGGAGTTTGCAAAAAGCGTAACCTTAAGATTAGGGTTAAGGCTGTTTGCAATTGAAAGGCAGTTCATAGCGCCGGGATCGTTATCCCAATTATATGTTCCGTCGCTCTGCATAAAGCAGTGCGTTCTTGCGCCTGAAACATAAAGCGCCGTATCGTTTTGGTCTGCACTGCCTGCACCGAGGTTGTAACGGTATACGTTCAAGCCTATTCCGTCGGTGGGGGAGTAGAGGAGCTTAATAATATCCTCTGCGTTGTCCCACGTACCGACATCCTGGCTCCACCAGGCAGCCGAAGCGCCGAAGCCCTCGATTGTCTGATATGTTGTCGAGGTGTCAAGCGTTGTTTTTTTATCGGTTAAATCGGGGGTAGCAAGAAGGTCATTAAGGATTTTTAAATCCTTAGCGTTAATAACGCCGTCGCCACCGACTTTATTAATGTCGCATCTTCCGTCATAGTCTGGTTGATTGTATTTGGTTTCAGCAGCAGTAGTACTTAATGCGCTCTCAAACAGGTTTTGTACGTCTAAGGCACTTGCCTCAATATTCTCTTCGCCACAGCGTCTGCAGTCATATTTGAATACCATATTGCCTGTGCTCTTGTATTCGTAATCGTGACCGAGCGCGTCGGTAAAATTTGATTTAAGAGAGTCGACGTCACAGTAAGGACATCCGTATTCATCGTAGCCCTGCTCGGTGCAGGTAGGCGCAACGGTTTCGGTGGTATAGGTGTGATTCTCGTTACAGTAATACCACCAGTTGTACTGCTTGTTTGTTCTGTTTGAAACAACAAAATCATAAATCGTAGTATGTACCGAGTCGTTTCCGAAGAAGCGCGCATATACGCCCTCTCCGTTACCGAACGCGTCCTCGCCTATTGTAACGGTATTGCTGTAAATATGAGTATAGTTGAAGTTTGTGCCCCAGAACGCGTGGTCGTCAATCGCCGTACAGTTAGAGGGAATATTGAGCCAGTAGGTAGTACCCGAGCAGTTATTGAACGCCCAGGCGTAAATATGCAGGTTATCCGTGCCCTCTTCAAACGTAATCCTGTCAAGCGAGGTGCAGTTTGCAAACGCATAGTTCCAAATCTGAGTAAGAGGAGTCTTAAAGTCAGCGTATTTAAG
Source organism: uncultured Clostridia bacterium (assembly GCA_937907605.1). Lineage (GTDB taxonomy): Bacteria > Bacillota > Clostridia > Oscillospirales > Acutalibacteraceae > Eubacterium_R. The sequence goes on from CALCYI010000003.1 coordinate 7,426, forward strand.
CGCCGAACATTCCGCAAACGCACCCCAGCCTACCGCGTAAATATTTGTAAAATCAACCTCTTCAATCGTTGTTCTGCCCTGAAAAGCAGTTGTGGACACGGAGGTTTTTGCATCGGTCGTTGAAAAATCAACCGTGTTTACAGCGCCGATAAAATGCTGCCACGGCTGCGAGCCGTTCTCGTAGCCCGTCATATCGCCCGAGCCGGTGAAGTAAAGCCTTGCTTCGCCAAGCTCAAAATGCCACTCAAGCTGACTTGAGGAGTAGGTGTTGTCGGAGCAAACTCCGCTTCTGTCGCTCCAGCCCACAACGTTGTAGCTCGTGCTCTGAATACTTGTATTATCGGAAATAATTGCAGTAAGCGCGCTGCAGCCGTTTAAACAATCCGTACCGAGAGTGCTTATTCCCGTTCCGAGTCCCAATACCGCAAGCGAGGTGCAGCCCTTGAAAAATTCCTGCGGTACGGTCGCCGCGTAGGAATTTACATAGCCTATGTAAGCGCTCTGGAGCGCGGTACAGCCCTCAAATACGTTAGTCCATATCCGGGTGCAGCTGTCGGGGAGAATAGCGTGCTTAAGCGAGGTGCAGTTCATAAATGCGTGGTCGCCTATCGTGTCGATAGTACCCCAGTCAACCTCAACAAGATTTGTACAGTTAAGGAAGGCGCGGGAGCCAATGTTAGCTACTCCGCTCGGGATAACAACGCTTGTAATCTGCTCGCGGTAGTCGTACCATGGCGCAGGGCTGTTATCGTAATAGTCGCTCATACGGTCGCCGCTGCCGCTGATTGTCAGTGTTCCGCCGTCATCAAGGGTCCAGTTGAGGTTAGTACCGCAGGTACCCGAGGCAACGTCATCCGCCTGAGCCGTAATATGTATACCAAGGAAACAGGAGAGCATTATTGCCGCAGAGAGCAAAATAGATAATGTTCTTTTCATTTCGTATCTCCTTATCTGTTTTTGTCGTAGATTATCTTGAGCCCGTCAAGAAGAAGGTTATTGTCAATAATTAAGTCGTGCGAGCAGTTGGCGGCAATTACCTTGCCGAGACCGCCCGTCACGATTACGGTAGCCTTTTCGCCGATTTCGCTTTCGATTCTGTCAATAAATCCGTCAAGCATTGCGGCGGTGCCGATAACCGCGCCCGATTTCATACTGTCTATCGAGTTTGTTCCAATAGTTTTTTTCGGAGCGGAAATATCAATCTGCGGAAGCAGAGCGGTACCCGTTGAAAGCGCGTTGAGCGAGGTCTTAACTCCCGTAGTGATTATGCCGCCGAGGAAGTTGCCGTCACAATCAAGCACCGAAGCCGTTGTAGCAGTGCCGAGGTCAAATATTATAGCGGGGAGCGGATACTTTTCCTTTGCCGCAACTGCGCCGACAACAAGGTCTGCGCCGAGCTGGGCAGGGTCGTCAATTTTTATTGCAAGCCCCGTCTTTACCCCGGGACCTACGATTATCGGCGATACGCCCGTTACAAATTTTACTGCGCGTCTGAGTGCCGTATTCAGCGCAGGTACGACGCTGGAGATAATCGCGCCGTCAATGTCAAAAGCGTTGTGAAGATTCAAAAACGAATGTATCTTCATCGCGTATTCCTCGTCTGTCTGATTGATATTGGTAGACAGCCTTCCCGTTGTAACGAGCGCGTCCGCGTCGAAAACGCCGAGTACTATGTTCGTATTTCCTACGTCGATTGTCAAAATCATAATTACCAGCTCCGAAAAAAAGATAGTTATCCAAAATCATTATATCACACCGTTATAAATTTGTAAATTATTAGTTAAAATACATTTTTTCTTGTAAATTAGATACGATTGTACTATAATTGTTTTGATATAACCAAACGATAGTTTAGCGGGGAATAATATGGAAAAGGATAAAAATAAATTTCTTGGTTTTTTGGATGACCATAAAATATCTGCTTATATAAAGTACGCAATTGTCGCCATACTTGATGTGGCACTTGTTACGCTCACAATTCCGAATAGCCAAGACGAAATTGCCCTTGATACTTCCACTCAGATTCAAGTCACGGTTCAATCTGAGACCTCGGATGCTATCAAGCTCATCGTCAAGGGACGTCTGATTGCTCAAAAGCGTGAGCAAGTTACCATCACTGGTAACACCATTGTCCTCACTGATAACGTATTCAATCCTGAAATGGTCAAGATTCTTCAGGGTGGCACAATCAAGTACTGGACTGATGACACAAAAAGCACTGAGGGTGATACGGATACTGGTAATGGAGTTTCTTCCTACACTCCGCCAGTGGCTGGTTCCACTGATGAAGTTCCCGCATTCACGCTCAACGCATATTCGGCTATTTACAATGCCGCAGGTATCATTACAGGCTATGAGAAAATTCAGTATCCCAACTGCAAGGGTACACCGATTGCTCTCAATAGTCAGGATGATACTTTCCGTGCTCCTGAGTACACAATCAATTCCGCTCCTGACATTGGGGAAGCACCCTATGTTATCAACTATGTGTCGGCACTGCCTACAGTGACCTGATAGGAGGAAAATTATGGATATCACAACTCTGTCACAACTCACCAAATACACCGAAGGACAGGTGGTTCAACTGCCTGACTTTGCAGAGGGACAACCTTTTGTTGCTCGCATTCGCAGACCGTCTATGTTGTCTCTGGCCAAATCCGGAAAGATCCCCAATAGTTTACTCAAT
>CALCYI010000004.1 GCA_937907605.1 uncultured Clostridia bacterium
TACCAAAAATTACCCCTTGAGCGCTTAGTCTCAAGGGGTATTTCGACAGACTGAAAAAGGATGTCATTTGACATCCTTTTTGTCGTTTTTTCGATTTATAAAGTAAACGATAAGGTTTGCACCTACCACCGCAAGATTAAGAAAGTATACCGCAAGCACGTAATTATACTGCTGATTTACGAGCTTTGCAGCGATTCCGCAGAGATAGCCGAAAATAATCAGCAACAGGAATTTTAGGCTCGTGCTCTTTGCAGTTTTAGCTTTTATGTTTTTTACGAGATTTATAGGCCACGAAAGCCCGAAGCAGATAAGCATTGCGGTTTCAAGTATTTCTGACATAATTACACCCCCGTTTGCTCTATCATATCACAAATAACGCTGACAATCTATTGTAATTTTTACAAATATGCTTTATTATAATTAAAGGTGATACTATGAAAGTCGTAATATCTGCAAGGAATTTTGTTTTTGACGGCTGCGGCGCTGTAGATATACTTAAGGAAAACGGCTTTGAGATCGTTGATATAACCGACAAGGAGATTAAAAGCGAAGAGAATTATCTTTGTGAAATTATAGACGCCGACGCGGTTATTAACGCATTTGAGCCTATGAGCAGGGAGCTACTTGAAAAATGTGAGAAGTTGAAGCTTATTTCCGTGCGCGGAGTCGGCTACGATTATATTGATTCAAAGGCGTGCAGTGAGCTTGGAATAGCGATTACCCGTACCGTTGGCACGGTGGGCGAGTCTGTAAGCGAGCTTACGATGGGATATATCCTTCGCTTTGCGCGTGAGATTGAGGCGCATAACGCCAATATGCAAAACGGAAAGTGGGAGAGGATCATGACCGAGGGCGCTTTCGGGAAAATGCTCGGTATAATCGGCTTCGGCGAAATCGGACAAGCGCTCGCGAAAAAGGCGGACGCCTTCGGTATGAGGGTTATATATAACTGTATTACGCCGAAGAACGACCAGCGCTTTGAATACTGCACGCTTGACAGGCTTCTTAAAGAAAGCGATTATGTAGTTCTCGCGCTTCCGCTGACAAAGGAAACTCAAAAGCTTATCGACGAAAACGCGCTTTCAAAAATGAAAAACAGCGCCGTGCTGATTAACGTAGCGAGGGCGGGAATTGTTGATAACGACGCGCTGAAAAGAGCAGTCCTAAATGGAGAAATAAGAGGTGCGGCGGTGGACGTTTACGAGAGCGAGCCGTGCTGTAATTCAATTCTTCGCGGAGTTAAAAACGTTATTTTAACCCCTCATATAGCGCCGTTTACAAGGAATAATTTTATTTCTATGAATACCCTTGCCGCTGAAAACGTGATTAATTATTTTGGCGGTACGCTCAACGAAAAATATCTTGCCTGACAGGGCATAAAAGTATATAATAGCATTGATAATTTATAATAGGAGTAACACCTATGAAGAACTTTATGGATAAAGATTTTCTGCTTGATACCGAATGTGCAGAAAAGCTTTACTTCGATTTTGCGAAGGATATGCCGATTTGCGACTATCACTGTCACTTAAGCCCAAGGGAAATCTATGAAAACAAAAAGCCCGAGAACATTTCCGAACTCTGGCTTTCGGGGGACCACTACAAATGGCGCGCTATGCGCAGCGCGGGAATTAAGGAAAAATACTGTACTGGCGACGCCGACCCGAAGAAAAAGTTTATTAAATTTGCAAAGGCGCTTCAGTACTGTATCGGCAATCCGCTCTATCACTGGGCGCACCTTGAGCTTCAGCGTTACTTCGGCATAAAAACTCCGCTTAACGAGAAAACTGCGGAGAAGATTTACGAGAGAGCGAACAGGGTTATTGATAAGGAGGATTTCCGCCCTCAGACCTTAATCAGACTTTCAAACGTAAAATACCTCTGTACTACCGACGATCCGATTGACGACCTTAAGTATCACAAGCTCCTTGCTGAGCAGGATTTGGGCTTTAAGGTACTCCCGACCTTCCGTCCGGACAAGGCGCTGAATATCGAGAACGACGGCTTCAGGGAATACGTTGAGGAGCTCGCCAAGGTATCGGATACGAACATTGAATGTGCGGGCGATATAGTTTCCGCTCTGCTGAAGCGTGCAAATTATTTTGACGAGCACGGCTGCAGAGTCTCCGACCAGGCGTTTGAATACGTTCCCTTCGGCGATATATCCCTTGCCGAAAAGGCGTTTGACAAGGTAATGAAGGGCAGGGAGCTTACGAGGGAGGAAATCGACGGCTACAAAACCTTCGTTATGCAGAATCTCGGCAGCAAGTACGCCGCGCTCGGCTGGGTTATGGAAATCCATATCGGCGCGATGAGAAATAATAATTCGAAAAAATTTGAAATGCTCGGCGCGGATACGGGCTTTGACAGCGTGGGCGACGCGGAGATTGCAAAGCCGCTCTCACGCTTTCTGGATTCGCTTTGCAGCAGCAACTGCCTGCCTAAAACGATTCTCTTTAACCTAAACGACAAGGATAACACCGTGCTTGCGACTATGCTCGGTAATTTCCAGAGCCATAAAGCCGAAAGCAAGATGCAGTTCGGACCTGCGTGGTGGTTCCTTGATACAATGGACGGTATGACTGCGCAGCTCAAATCCCTTGCAAACCTCGGCGTGCTCGGCAAATTCGTAGGTATGGAAACGGATTCACGCTCCTTTACCTCTTACGCAAGGCACGAATATTTCCGCCGTATTCTCTGCCGTCTGCTCGGCAGGTGGATTGAGGACGGCTGGTACGCATATGACGAGGATATAGTTAAGGAAATTATTGAGGGTATCTGCTATAACAACGCAGTAAAGTATTTTGGTTTTGAATAAAGGTAATTGATATGGACTTTAAATTAAGCAAGAGCGGAGATGGCAAATAAGTAATATGAAAAAAGAGTTTTATTATGTAATAGGAATTTTTGCGGCGGTAATTATTATCATAGCTGCGATGATTGCCATAGGGAAGACGGGCTCTTCGGGCGGAGAAAAAACCGCCAAGCCGAAGAATACCACGACTGCTCAGGCGGTTTCGACCATAGCCGAAACGACGACTCAGCCGGTTGATTTAACCGACGAGCTTTTAACCCTCGTTAACTACAAGTATCCCGTGCCTGATGACTGGAAGCTTGATTTGGTAGAAATTCAAAACGGCGCACAGATGGATAAAAGAGCCGCGGAGCATTTTAACGATATGCTTAAGGACGCAAAGGCTGCGGGCGTTAACCCCTACGTGCGTACCGCTTACCGTTCAAAGAGCTTTCAGCAGCAGATTTACGATAAGAAGATTAACGGATATCTTGACGACGGATATTCAAAGGAGGAGGCTGAAAAGCTGACGCTTGAATGGGTTTCCTATCCGGGTAAGAGCGAGCACCAGCTCGGGCTGTCGGCGGATATTGTCGACCGCGATTACCAGACTCTTGACGAAACTCAGGAGAATACCGATACTCAGAAGTGGCTGATGGAAAATTCCTGGAAATACGGCTTTATCTTAAGGTATCCGAACGATAAAAAGGCGATTACTCATATTAATTATGAGCCCTGGCATTACCGTTACGTCGGAAAGGAAAACGCAAAGAAAATCTACGATTCCGGGCTCTGCCTTGAGGAATACCTCGGCAAAGCGGAATAAAAAATGCGACCTTAACGGTCGCATTTTTTGTCGTCATTAATAAGAATTTTTAATGCTTCTATCCCGACTCTTATTGCTGCGTCAAGGTCGTGGCTTTCCTTCTGGTCAAGCCCCGCAGCCTCGCGCTCCTGATTCCATACCACGTGGAAGCAGGAACCGCAGCGAACGTCAAGCGCGCTTGCGCAGACGAAGAGCGCCGCCGATTCCATCTCGCTTGCGAGAACGTGAAGGCGTTTCCACGCATCCCATTTGTTAAGCAGCTCATAGCTTACGGGCATACGCTCGGGGGCGTGCTGACCGTAGAACGAATCCTTTGCCTGTACAACGCCCGCGTGCCACGGCTTACCGAGCGCTTTTGCCGCCTCAACAAGCGCGGTCTGTACCGTGTAGTCCGAAACGGCGGGGAACTCAAGGGGCGCATAATGGAGGCTTGTGCCCTCCTGCCTTACGGCTGCGGTCGCGATAACAACGTCGCCCGACTGTACCCTGAGGTCAATTCCTCCGCAGGTGCCAACGCGTATAAAGGTATCCGCTCCGATTGCTGCAAGCTCCTCCGTAGCGATTACGGCGCTCGGTCCGCCGATACCCGTAGAGCAAACGCTTACCTTTTCGTCGAGAAGAGTACCTGTGTAAACAGTATACTCGCGGTTTGAAACGACCTTGTGCGGATTGTCAAAATATGCGGCGATTTTTTCGCAGCGTCCCGGGTCGCCCGGAAGAAGCACGTATCTGCCCACGTCGCCCTTTTTACATTTTATATGGAACTGAAGCTCATGTTCTTGCATGAATATCCCTCTCTCTTTGAATGATTCGTCTTGCTCTGTTTACACTCCGCTATATGCGTTAAAGCCGCCATCAACGGGAATATTTACGCCCGTAATAAAGCCGCTGTACGCCTCGTCGCAGAGGAAGAGCAGCGCTCCGTCAAGCTCCTCGGGGAGTCCGAAGCGGTTCATCGGCGTTGCGGCTAATATTTTGCCCGTTCTCTCGGTCGGAGAGCCGTCCTCGTTCCAGAGGAGAGAGGCGTTCTGCTTGGTTGAGAAAAAGCCCGGAGCAATTGCGTTTACCCTTATGCCCATCGGTGCAAAGTGTACCGCCATCCATTCCGTGAAGTTCTTAACTGCTGCCTTTGCCGCGGAGTACGCGGGGATACGGGTGAGCGGTCTGAACGCGTTCATTGAGGTTACCATTATAATACAGGTGTTTTCTTTTTCAACCATATCCTTTGCAAAAACCTGAGTCGGAATAAGCGTACCGAGGAAGTTGAGGTTAAATACAAAGCTTATTCCCGCGGGGTCGAGGTCAAAGAAGGTCTTTATATTCTCGTCCTTCTCAATAAGGTCGATTTTTTCAAGCGTGTCCTTCGTGGTCGTGCCCTTAGGATTATTACCACCCGCGCCGTTTAAAAGAATGTCGCAGGTGCCGAGCTTTGAATTAACTATATCGCGCGCTTTTTCCATTGATTCGCTCTCAAGCACGTTACAGCCTACCGCGATAGCGGTGCCTCCCTCGGCGTTGATTTCGTCGGCGCATTTTTGCGCCGCCTCTTCATTTAAATCAAGTACGGCTACCTTAACGCCCTGTCTTGCAAGCGTTTTTGCGAACGCTCCGCAGAGCACTCCGCCGCCGCCCGTGATAACGGCAACTCTGCCCTTTAAGTTTTCGTGTGTCATATGAATACACCTCCTGATATTTTAATTTTAGCATATAATATTTACTTTATCAATAATTATTATTGGTGATACATATGAAAAATACCGACAGCGAAAGAACGCTTCAGTACGCCTGCTCTCCGCGTATTGAGCTTATCGGGAACGAGGAGTGTTTCGTTGAGGGGCTTAAGAGGATAGAGGAATACTCCGAAGGCAAAATAAAAATAGGGCTCGGCAGGCTTTCCGTAACCTTTCTTGGCGACGGACTTTTTATCAACTCCTTTTCCGAGGAGGGCGCTACCGTTGAGGGTACAATAATGAAAATGGAGTTTTCAGATAATGCTTAGGCTTATTAAATGGCTGCTCGGTTATATATATTTCAGCTTTGAAAACGGCTTTTCGACGGATTTCCTCAACGCCTGCTATGAAAAAAAGTACAATATAAGCGACGTGAAAATGAAAAACGGAAAGCTTTTTGTAAGGTGTCCCGTAGGGCTGTATGAGCCTTTGAAAGCGACGGCTGAGGAAAACGGCGGAGAGCTGAAAATAATAAAAAGAAAAGGGCTTTATTTTTATATTGAGAGGATAAAAAGCCGATACGGGCTTTTTTTAGGCTTTGTGCTCGGCATTATTCTTATAAGCTATATCACGGGCTTTGTGTGGAATATAGAGATTGTCGGGAACGAAAAGCTCAGCGATACGAGAATAATGACCTTCCTCGAGGAAAACGGCTTTTGCGAGGGAGTAAGGATAAAAAAATACGACGCCGATACGCTCGAAAACCTCCTACTTGCCTCCTTTGACGACATAGCCTGGGCTCACATCAACCGCGACGGCACGAGCGCAAGGGTAGAAATAGGGGAGGGCGTGCTTGCACCCGAAACCGTCAGCACTAAAAAGTACTACAACCTTAAGGCAAAAAAGGACGGCGTAATAGTAAAAGCCGAGGTGTACGACGGCTGGCAGGAGGTAAAGGTCGGCGAAGCCGTAACCAAGGGCGATTTGCTGATTTCGGGCGTGTTTGAGAGCGAAAGGGGAGTTAACCTCTTTACTCACGCGCGAGGGCTTTATCTCGCAAGGGTAAAGGAGAATTTTTCTTTAACCGTAAGCAGACGTCAGGAGTATAAAAATTATATCGGGACGTCAACCCTTAAGAGCCTTTATATTTTCGGAGTTAAAATACCTCTCTATATAGGGGGCGAGGTGAAAAACAGCGATGTGTATGAGGATACAAAGAATATTATGCTGGGCGGTAAAAAGCTCCCGCTCGCAGTAGTTACAAAAACGGTTAAGGAATACACGGTGGAATCAAAGGAACTCAGCGACAGCGAGCTGTCAGACCTCGTTAACGGCGAAATTGACAAAAAGCTCAAGGAGGACTTCGGAGGCTTTGAGATAATAAAAAAGAAGCTTGATATCAAGCTTAATTCGGATAACGCCGAGGTAAAGGGCTATGTACTCTGCAACGAGGACATCGGCGAAGAGATACAGATTAAAAAGAGTAAATAGCATTTACTTTTATAATAATAAGTGATAGAATATGATAAATAAAAAACAGGAGTATCAATATGAAAATAAACGATATAATTCACGGCTTTAAGGTTATAAGAGTAAGACAAAGCGAGGAGCTTTCGGGAACGCTCTATGAAATGGAGCATATTAAAACAAAGGCTCAGCTTGCGTGGCTCGATAACGGCGAGGACAATAAGCTTTTTTCCGTTGCGTTTAAAACTCTGCCATGGGACGACACGGGCGTATTCCATATTCTTGAGCATTCCGTGCTTGCGGGCTCGGAGAACTATCCCGTTAAGGAACCCTTCCTTGACCTGCTCAAAAGCTCAATGAATACCTTCTTAAACGCAATGACCTTCCCCGATAAGACTATGTACCCCGTATCAAGCAGGAACCAGCAGGACTTTATCAACCTGACGAGAGTTTATCTTGACGCGGTGTTCAGACCCGCAATCTATAAAAACGAAAGCATTTTTCGCCAGGAAGGCTGGCATTATGAATTCGGCGAGGACGGGGAGCCCTTTTATAACGGCGTAGTATTTAACGAGATGAAGGGAGCGCTCGGCTCGGCTGACGGACAGATTGAATATCAGCTCAAGGCGGAGCTTTTTAAAGACAGCTTCTACGGCTATGAATCGGGCGGCGACCCTAAGGCAATCCCTAACCTTACGTATGAAAACTTCCTTAAGGCGCACAGAGAATTCTATTCACCCTCAAACGCGAGGATTTACCTTGACGGCGCTGTACCGCTTGTCAGGGTGCTTTCGCTGATTGACGGGGAATACCTCAGCACCTTCGATTATATCGACAAAAAGCACGACATAGTACGCCAGGGCAATACCGCGGCGCGCGAAATAAAGGGCTACTATGAAATCGGCAAGGAGGAGAGCGAGGAAAATAAGACTCAGATCGTACTCGGAAAGATTTTCGCAACCTGGGAGGAGCGCAAAAAGATAACCGCCTATAACCTCATTTCCTCATATCTTGCGGGCTCAAACGAAGCGCCCCTTAAGCGCGCGGTGCTTGAAAAGGGGCTTGCGCAGGATATGGAATTTGACATTATCGACGGTATTGACCAGCCGTACTACTGCGTGATTTTCAGAAATACCGAGCCCGATAAGAAGGATGAAATCAAGGCTTTATACCGTAAGGTACTCGGGGATATTATTGAAAAGGGAATTGACATAGAGGAGCTTACCGCCTGCCTTAATCAGTACGAGTTTTCGCTCAGAGAGCCTGAGGAGCCCAAGGGACTTACAAGGAATATCAACGCCCTTAATTCCTGGCTTTACGGCGGGGATATGCTGCTTTATCTCGAAAACAATTCGCTACTGAGTGAAATGCGCAGAGAGCTTGATTCCGATTATTATCTTGATATTATTAAGGAGCTTGCCGATTCCGAGGGCGAGGTGCTCTTAACCCTGCTTCCGTCAAAAACCAAGGGCGACGAGGAACGCATTTACGAGGAGCAGAGAGTGAGGGGCGAGGTCTCCGCTTTTTCCGCTGACGAGCTTAAAGAGGTTAAGGATACCTTTGAAAAAATGAGACTGTGGCAGGATATGCCCGATTCTCCCGAGGCTTCGGCAACCCTGCCCGTATTATCGCTCAGCGACGTCAGCCCGAAGCCGCAATGGCTTGACACCGAGGTTATTGAGAAAAACGGCGTAAAGGTGCTATTTCATAAGCTTTCCTCAAACGGAATAGTTCACTGTAATTTATATTTTAACGCCTCCGACGAAAGTCCTGAAGCGCTTTCAAAGCTTTCCTTTATAACCGAGCTGCTCGGCGTGCTTCCTACCTCAAAGCATACCTCCTCCGAGCTCCAGAAGGAGATAAAAATGATTATCGGCTCGCTCGATTTTGATATTGAGGCGGTGCCCGATTACGAGGATGAAAAGGTATGTACTCCGTATTTTACGGTAAGCTTCAGCGTGCTTGAAAATAATCTTGAAGCGGCGGTTGGGCTTATTGCAGAGATACTGCTTGAAACTGATTTTGACTCAAAGGAGCTTATTTACGAGAATTTACTCCAGGTTTGCGAAACGGTTTATCAGTCCGTTATGGGCTCGGGACACCTCTACGCCTTCAGGCGCGCGCTTTCGCATACCTCCGCGGTTTCAGCCGTTCAGGATATGACAAAGGGCTACGCTCTCTACCGCAGCCTTGACGGCTTCAAGAAGGCTTTTGAAAGCGAAGCGGCTTCATTTATCTCGTATGCAAAGGAGAGAACGAAGGAGCTTTTCACAAAATCGCGCCTTGTTATCGGCGAAACGGCGCAGAGCCACAGCGAAAGGGTTTGCGATATAGCTGACTCTCTTTCGGAGGGAAGTATCTTCGCAAAGACTATGAAAATTGAGCCCGATGAAAAGCCTGCTAAAGAGGCAATCCTTATCCCCGCGGGAGTTTCGTATGCAGCCTACGGCGCAAATATAAAAAAATACGGCTATGAATACGAGGGTATGCTTACCGTTACCTCACTGCTTTTGACCTACGGTTATCTTTGGAACGAAATCCGCGTTCACGGCGGAGCGTACGGCTGCGGTTTCAGAGCTGCTGCAAGCGGCAACGTAACCTTCCATTCATTCCGCGACCCGAACCCGCTGAATTCCCTTGAGGTGTATAAAAACACGGGTGAGTTTATTAAAAGCTACGTTGAGGGCGACGAGGGAATTGAAAAATATATCATCTCGTCAATTGCCGCAACGGAGGGGCTTATGAGCACCGCCGCGCAGGGACGTGTCGCCGATACTAACTGCCTTTCGGGCTTCACATATGAGGATAAGCTGAGGGTAAGGACTCAGATGCTGAGCCTTAAGAAAGAGGAACTGCTGAAGCTCTGCGGCTTGTTTGAAAAAATGAAGGAGGGCAATTCCGTTTGCATTATCGGAAACGAGGACGCCCTTAAGAACCTTGAAGGCTTTGATATTTACAGGTTATAAAAATAAAACGGTGTATCAACGATACACCGCTTTTTATTATTCTCTTCCGTCCCAGCAATACGTACAGAGCTTATCGGGGTCAATTCCTACCGAGTTAATCATATCGTCAAGCCGCTGATAGCGAAGCGTCGTAAAGTTCTGCTCCTTGCGGATTTCCTCGTTCATTCTCTGATACTTCTCGCTGTCGGGGTCAAGGTATTCCTTAATTACGTCGTCGGCGGCGGGTTTGCCCTCAAGCTTTTCCACAACGCGCCTTGTGATTAATTCCATATCGCTCGTTGAGCGTGAGAAATTAAGGTATTTGCACGCGAAGAATATCGGCGGACACGCGGGACGGATATGTACCTCCTTTGCGCCGCTCTGGAAGAGGTATTCCGTGGTTTCCCTGAGCTGAGTACCCCTTACGATTGAGTCGTCAATCATAAGCAGGCGCTTGTCCTCGATTAAATCCTTAATCGGAAGCAGCTTCATCTTTGCTATAAGGTTGCGCTTATTCTGATGAGTCGGCATAAAGGAGCGCGGCCAGGTCGGAGTATATTTAACGAAAGGTCTTGTATACGGGATATGAGCCTCGTTTGCGTAGCCTATCGCGTGCGCAATACCCGAATCGGGAACGCCTGCGACAACGTCGGGCGTTATGTTATCCCTCTTTGCAAGCGCCTCGCCGCATTTATAGCGCATATGCTCTACGGAGATACCCTCGTAGGTTGACGACGGATAACCGTAGTAAATCCAGAGGAAAGTACAGATTCTCATTTTATCCCCGGGTGATACGAGCGTTTTTACGCCGTCCTTATTCATTACTACAACCTCGCCGGGACCGAGCTCTCTGAGCTGCTCATAGCCGAGGTTAAGGTAAGCAAAGCTTTCGAAGGAGGCGCAATAGCCGTCGGGCTTTTTACCTATTGATATAGGCGTTCTTCCGTACCTGTCCCTTGCGGCGTATATGCCCTTGGGGGTGAGTATAAGCATGCTCATTGAGCCGTCAATAATCTTCTGAGCATACGTAATACCCTCGATGAAATTCTCCTTCTGGTTGATAATTGCCGCAACTAATTCCGTCTGGTTAATTTCGCCGTGCTGCATTTCGAAAAAGTGAGTGTTTTGTTTAATTATTTCCTCAACGATTTCATCGCTATTATTTATCTTTCCTACCGTAGCTATCGCAAAGGTGCCGTGGTGCGAGCGCACGAGAATCGGCTGAGCCTCGTAGTCGCTTATACAGCCTATGCCCATCGTGCCGTGCATGCTGTTACTCTCTTTGGTAAACTTCGTTCTGAACGGGGAGTTTTCAATATTGTGAATTGCCTTGTCAAAGCCCTCCCTCTCGTCGTATACCGCAAGTCCTGCTCGCCTCGTGCCGAGGTGGGAGTGATAATCAACGCCGAAGAATAAATCAAATACGCAGTCGTCTTTCGATACTGCTCCGAATAATCCGCCCATTTCATACCTCCGTTTAGTTTGTTGGTAGTATTATAACAGATAATCCCGAAAAGTAAACCGCAAAACGCAAATTGTTTTCATTCTGAAATAAATTCTTGAATTTAATACCATATAGGAATATAATTAAATAGAAATAAGTATGATAAGGGGATTATCTATGGCACACGTAAGAGATTATGTTAATAATTACGGTAATGTTTCATTTACTGAAAAGCCGTTTTGCGACGAGGATAATGTTGCGCTTTGTATGAGCTTTTATATGCCTCTTGACAAGGCGGTTTCCGCCTCGTTTGACGACGAGCCCGTTCCATTTAAGGACGCGTGCGATAAGCTCTTTGCGCTTCGCGGAAATAAGCATAAGCCCGTAGGACTCGTGCTCGTTAAGGGAATAAGCAAGCTCTTAATGGATATGTCAAGGCAGAAGAGATATTCAGAAATCAAGGTGATTGCCTGCACGGATAATTTTAACGTTAAGCCTGCCGTTCAGTTCAACGCAGCTACATATTTTCTCCCCACGGGACAAATTTTAGTTCTTTTCAGAGGTACGGACGATACCCTTACGGGCTGGAAGGAGGACCTTGATATCCTCGCATTTGACGGCGATGTTCCGTCAAATCAGCTTGCGCTTGACTATCTTAAGGAGGTTGCAGAGCGCTTTGAGGGCGATATTATCGTAGCTGGACACTCAAAGGGCGGTTACGTATCCCAGTACGTTGTGCTTAATTCTCCTAAGGAAATCAGGGACAGGATTGTAGCGTATTACAATAACGACGGTCCCGGTCTTGCAAGCTATGATTATCTCAGCGAGGGCGTTTATGAGGAAATGCTCCCGCGTTATCACCACCTTATCCCGAAATCCTCGTTTATCGGTATGATGCTGTCGCACGACGACGATTATCTTGTTGTTAACAGCAGTAAGATTACGGGCGCAATGCAGCATGATATGCTCACCTGGAAGTTTAAGGGCGATAAGCTCGATATTATGGACGATATTACCAAGGCGGGAAAGATTGCAGACCTTGTATTCTACGATATAAGGACAACGTATCCCAAGGAGCAGATTGCCGCGACGGAAAGGGCAATCGGAGCAGTATTCGAGGGTATCGGACAGCGCGGACTGCTTGACGTTAAGAGTCACCTCGGCTCGTCACTCAAGGGCGGCAAGAGAGCTTTTAAGGAGCTGGATAAGGAAACCAAGGACATTCTAAAAGCGACTACGAAGAGCGCTAAGAAATCCTTTAAGCAGGCTTCAAAGACCGTAAAGCGCGGCGAATATAAAAAGGTAGCCGAAAGGCTCGGAGAATAAAGAAAATGGCGGCTGAGTATGGTCGGATTGTGATAAAGATGATTAAAGGAGAATGGAATATTGCCATTCTCCTTTATTTGTGATAATATTTTGTTATGGAGCAGTTACCTAAAAGAAAACCTAACAGATTAAAAAATTTTGATTATTCTCAAAATGGCGCATACTTTATTACAATATGCACCAAGGACTGAGAGCATATATTGTCACAAATTACCGTAGGGACGAGCACTGCTCATCCGCAAGAAATACATCTTACGGAAATAGGTAAAATTGTAGATAAGTCAATAAAGGGAATACCTAAGCATTACGAAGGTGTGTTTGTTGATAATTATGTTGTGATGCCCAATCATATTCATATGATAATCCGTATAGAAAGGAACGACGGACGAGCAGTGCTCGTCCCTACGGTGATTTAATAAAGGGATACGGTGCTTCGCAAATGTGCGCCTAAGCGTGATGCTTGAATAAAAAGTTATTATCGTAGAAAAATGAGTTAGAGAAATTTTCTTCTAACTCATTTTTTATAAACATCTTTATGGAATGTAGCCTATTAGCCGTCTTTTTTTATTCTTTACTTAAATCCTCGGGACCAAAGCTTTCGGGGAGAAGCTCCTCGAGCGTGAACTCCCTGTAATCATCCGTCGATTTTGCGAGGATAACGCGCATTTCCTTCGGGTCTGAAAACTCCCTCATAACCTGTCTGCATACTCCGCACGGCGCGCAGTAATCCTTAATCTGATAATCGTGACCGCCGACTATTGCAATTGCGGTAAAGCTTCTTTCGCCGCAGCTTACTGCGTGAAAAATCGCGCTCCTTTCCGCGCACATTGTTGCGGGATACGCTGCGTTTTCTGCATTGACTCCCGTATATATTTTTCCCGAGTCCGCAAGCACTGCCGCGGAAACGTTGAATTTTGAATACGGCGCATATGAGTTTTTCAGATTGTCAATTGCAAGCTTAATCAGCTCTTTATATGAATTATTCATTCTTCAAATTCCTTTCCGGCTCAGTATTATTCTAAATTATCGGTTAAAAGCATTATCGCCGTGAGCGCTGCAACGGGAGCAGTCTGTGTGCGGAGAATACGCTTGCCGAGCGTAACCGTAATTCCGCCGTTTTCGCAAACGGACTCAACCTCGTCCTTTTCAAAGCCGCCCTCGGGGCCGATATATATTGATACGCTCCTGACAGCTTTGTTTATTACTGACCTGAGCGGCTCTCCGCCGCCCTCGTAGAATACGAGCTTGAGCTCGCTTTTGTCCTCGGCAATTGCCTGCTTTAAGGTGAGCTGCGGAGATATTTCGGGAACTATTCCGCGCCCGCTCTGCTGTGCCGCCTCAAGCGCAATCTTTTTGTATCTCGCGTTCTTCTTGATCGCGCTCTTTTCGTCGGGACGGCTTACGGAGCGCTTTGTGAGCACGGGTGCTATTCTTGTAATTCCGAGCTCCGTGCATTTCTGGATAATATCCTCGAGCTTGTCGGATTTCGGCACGCCCTGATAAAGCGTTACGGCGCAGGAGGGCTCGCTCTCGCACGCCTGCTGATAGCAGACCTTGAGCGTTACCGTATCCTTTGTGATTTCCTTTATCATACAGCCGAAGTCGCTTCCGTTCCCGTCGGTTACGGTCAGCATATCGCCGCTTTTCATTCTGAGCGACTTTGCAATATGCCGCGCCTGCTCGCCGTCGAGAACTATTTCATTTTCGGGTGTGTAGTCAATAAAAAGCTTCTGCATTATTTTATCCTCATAGCTCTCAAGGAATTGAGTATCGCAAGTATCGCAACGCCCGCGTCGGAGAACTCCGCAAGCCACATCGGAACCTCTCTGTTAAGAAAGATGACAAGTATTAATACAATCAGCTTAATGCCGATTGCAACTACGATGTTTTCAAGCGAAATCCTTACCGCTTTGTCAGCCGCTCTCTTTGCAAAGGCGAGCTTTTTTCCGTCGTTGTCGGGAATAATAATCTCGTCTGAGTTTCCCGTTTTGTGCAGCTTCTCAAGCGCGTCGGAGCAGTGAACGAAAATGCCCTCCTTGGTGCATGCGCCTATTGCGCATGAAAAGCTCATAGGTACGGATATAACTATCGCGCAGGGACAGCCGATAACGAGCGCGGAAAGCCCTCTGTGCGCCCAGTCCCTCCACTCGCCGTTCATAAAGAGCGGGGGAATGACGATAATAAGCAGCGCAGTAAGGAAGATTATCGGGGTATAAACCCTTGCGAATTTTGATATAAAGCGTTCGGTGTCGCTGTTTGAGTGCGAATGCTCAAAGCCGTGCTCGTCCGAAAGCGCGCGTATCCTCGCCCTGCTCTTTGAAAGCACGCTGCCCTGGATAAATTCGCCGATTGACCAGAGCAGTATTACCGCGCAGCCCTCGCCGTATTCCCTTATTGCAAACGCGCCGAGCGATACTACGCTGATTAAAAGGCATTCTCCGAAAAAGCGTCCGTGTATAATATCCTCAAGCGCTTCCCTTATTACCTTAACTCCGAGTATTGCAAAAGAAACGGCGAACAGCCCTGCGCTGATATATTCCGGAAGCTGCAGAAGCTCCTCAATAATCCAGCCGAGAGCAAACAGTATTGCCGCTGCAATTATTTTACTTCTTTCGCTTTTTTTAGTTTCTTCAAAGCTGTCCCCGTGCTCCGCGCCGCAGCCGCAGTCGCAATGCTCGGTATGCACGTCGGCTGAGTGAGAATGTGTTTCTCCTTCATGATGATGGTGTTCGTGATGGCTCATAATTATTCCTCGATGTGCTCTATTGCACAGTCTAAAATGCTTTTAATATGATTGTCCGCAAGGGAGTAGATAATATTCTTACCGTCCCTTCTGAATTTTACAAGGTGCGCCTGCTTTAATACGCGGAGCTGATGCGATACCGCGGTCTGAGAGGCGTCGACCTGCTCTACTATCTGGCTTACGTTAAGCTCGCCCTTGTCAAGCGCAAGGATTATTCTTACTCTTGTGGGGTCCGCAAACGCCTTGAAGAGCTCTGATATTTTACTTATGTTATCCATATTCTACCTCATATGCTTATTTTATTCATATGAATATTTCCTGCAAGTGTTGATTATATATCCAAATAAATTATTTGTCAAGAAAAAAGAACCGCATTTGCGGTTCCTTTATGCACTCACTTTGTTATTGATAAAAATTTGTCCTCTTTGCTTGCAGCCTCTTTAAGTTCAAGCTGTTCGCTGATACCGAAGCTTGAAACCTCGGGCGCTTCGGCGCTCTCGGTAGCCTCGGTGTCGAGCTCAAGCATATACTGGTCGTTCTTTTTATTCGTTGCGTTTAAAAGCTTCTTTTCAAGCTTCTTTGAGAGCCCGTTGTTATATGTGTAAATATAACCGTAAAATCTCTGTCCGTAATGCGAGGACATACTGCTGTAGGTCTGAACGTCAAAATATCTTCCTCCCCAGTGAGATTCCGAAATCGTAACGCTTCCGTCGTCGTTGATGGCTTCAACTATTGCAACGTGGCGGCTCCAGCAGGCAACCGCTCCGAGCTTCGGCTCCATACCGTATTCGTAGTAGCCGTTTCTTTTGTTAATGAAATACCAATCTCCTGCGCTTCCGCGGCTGATAAGCGGTGCTTCGCCGTTCATCTCGTAAATTCTTCCATATGCGTATGCCACACAGTTGGGCATTGGTGTTCCCGTTCTGAAATAATAATTCAGCTTTGATGAATAATAGGGGATAGATGAATCCGGCGCTGTAAGCCTCGGCTCATAAAGCTCGCCCTCTGCGTGAGCAGTTACGGGAGTAATGAGCGATACAAGTATTGTTATAACAATTACTAAAGGCAGGAAAAACAGCTTTTTCGCTTTTGTCATAAGCTATCCTTTCCGAGGGGTGATCCCTCAAGTGCCCTAATATTATAACAAAAGTGGAAATTTGTAATCTATATCAAATTGCAACAAGGTTTTTGTAACAATTTTGTAACCTTTTGTGAGGGTTTAACAAAATTCGACCGATACTATTGACAAAATAATAGACATCAGTCTTATAATTACAAAAATTAACGGCGGCCAAATGACCGCCGTCTTTATCATATATTATAATATATAGCTTAGGGCGCGCCTAAATTCTTGCTACGCCGTCCTTGCGTGCTGCTTCGGCAACAGCGTCAGCAACGGTACGCATAATTCTCGGGTCGAAAGCATGGGGAAGAATGTAGTCTGCAGTGAGCTCTTCCTCGCTTACAAGAGAAGCGATTGCGTATGCAGCAGCAATCTTCATGTTCTCGGTGATGTCGCTTGCGCGAACGTCAAGAGTACCGCGGAAGATACCGGGGAAGGCAAGCACGTTGTTAATCTGGTTCGGGAAGTCCGAACGTCCCGTACCTACGATAGCGGCGCCCGCAGCCTTAGCCTCATCGGGCATAATTTCAGGAGTCGGGTTTGCCATCGGGAAAATAAGCGGGTTCGGATTCATTGACCTAATCATATCCTGGGATACGATACCGGGCGCGGAAACGCCGATGAAAATATCGGTGCCCTTCATAGCCTCTGCAAGACCGCCCTTTACCATACCTCTGTTGGTAACCTTTGCAAGCTCTTCTTTAAAGGGGTTGAGGTTTTCTCTGCCCTCGTAGATAGCGCCCGTTCTGTCGCAGAGGATAACGTCCTTAAGTCCGAGCTTCATAAGAAGCTTTGCGATTGCAACGCCTGCTGAGCCTGCGCCGTTGATAACCGCCTTGCACTCGCCGAGCGTTCTGCCCGTGAGCTTCATAGCGTTAATGAGAGCGGCGGAGGTAACTACTGCGGTACCGTGCTGGTCATCGTGGAAAATCGGAATGTCGCACTTTTCCTTGAGCTTTCTTTCAATCTCAAAGCAACGGGGAGCGGAAATATCCTCGAGGTTTACGCCGCCGAAGGAGCCGCTGATTTTATAAACTACGTCAACGATCTCGTCAACGTCCTTGGTCCTTACGCAGAGCGGGAACGCGTCAACGTCGCCGAATTCCTTGAAGAGTACGCATTTACCCTCCATAACGGGCATACCTGCCTCGGGACCGATGTCGCCGAGACCGAGTACAGCGGTACCGTCGGTTACAACAGCAACCATATTCCAGCGTCTTGTGAGCTCCCAGCTCTTTTTATAATCCGCCTGGATTGCAAGGCAGGGCTCTGCAACGCCGGGGGTGTATGCGAGGGAGAGCGCGTCCTTGTTGTCAACTTTAGCTCTGGCAACAACCTCAACCTTGCCCTTCCATTCGCCGTGAAGTCTTAATGATTCTTTTCTGTAATCCATAGCTGTACCTCTGCTTATCTTTCAATATGAGATTTAATCTTCTTGGTTTCGGGATACGGAGTATAGCCCTCTTCCCACGGGAAGGTGTAATCAAGTCCGAGCTCATCCCTTACTGCGTTGATTTCGCCCTGTACGGATTCGTTAATCGGAACGCCGTGGGGCTCTCTTTCCTTCCAGATTTCGTATTCCTTCTCGCCTGCGATATAGATTCTGTCCTCGCCGGGAGCCTTCCTTGAAGCTCTTACGGAGCGGATGATATCGCCGGTCTTCTTACGGCAGATTTCTTCGCCGAGGAAGTGGTTTGTATCGATAGCGATGAAGAAGTGGCCGAGGTGATAAGGTCTGATATTGCCTTCCTCGTCCTTACCGTCGAGCGCCTTGCCGTATTCGCCGTCCTGAAGAACGGAGGAAAGGAATTCTACGAACATAGCAAAGCCGTAGCCTTTGTAGCCGCCAAGAGCCTCGCCGATACCGCCGAGAGCTGTGAGAGCGGCAGTACCCTGACGGATTTTCTTAAGCGCAACGCCTGCGTCGCCCTCAACAGGGGTACCGTCGATGTTGATGATTGTACCCGGATGTACGGGCTCGTCAATTCTTGCGTAATATTCAATCTTACCGTTCTGGGTGATGGAGGTAGCGCAGTCAAAGTTGAAGTCGAACGCCTCGTCGGACGGAACGCCGAGAGTGAACGGGTTAGTACCGAACATACCCTCTGTACCGAAGGTCGGAGCAACTGAGGGACGTGCGTTAGTACCTGTCATACCGATACAGCCCTGCTCGGTAGCCATAGAGGTATAATAGCCTGCGATACCGTAGTGGCAGGAGTTGCGTACTACTACCATACCCATACCGTACTTCTTAGCCTTATCAATAGCCATCTGCATAGCTTTTGTACCGATAACCTGACCCATACCGTTGTGACCGTCAACAACTGCGGTGGTTTCGGTTTCCTTAAGGATTTCAAAATTTGTTGTAGGTGACTGGATTCCCGCCTTGATTCTGTCAAGATAGATGGGCTTGAAACGGTTGCAGCCGTGGCTCTCGATTCCTCTCTTATCGGATTCAAGAAGAACGTCCGTACACATCTCAGCTTCATCTCTGGGGATACCGTAGCCAACGAAAGCGTCGGTTACAAAGTCAGTGATTAAGTTCCAAGGACATACTACTTTTGGCATAACTTAAATCTCCTTTTTATTATAATAAATTTTACCATTGATATTATAGCATATATAATTTTTTATTCAAGGATAATTTGTTAATTTCTTGTCAAATTTCGCTACAAAAAATGTAATTTAATTATGCTTTCAAAAACAAGTGGAAAAAGCTCAAAGAAGCTTGCTGATATTGTTCCATATGCGTTCTTTAACCTCATCGCTTAGATTAATATCATTATCCTTTTTGTATTCCTCTTCAAGCATTAAAGTATGACGTGCATTTAATTGCTCTATATCATTTAATAGAATATCTTTCATAATATAATCCTACCTCCAACAAACATATTATCTGTATTACAGATAAAAGTCAATATCCGTTATACAGATAACGCATAATAGCTTTGAGGTGATATTATGCTATATCCTAATATAAGGAATCTTCGTGAGGATAATGATTATAAACAGCGCGAGCTGGCTGAATACCTTAACATATCACAAAACACTTACTCTCAGTATGAAACCGGAACGATAGAACTAACTGCTTCAACCTTAATAAAACTTTCAAAATTCTATAAGGTGAGTGTGGATTATCTTTTAGGATTAACCGAAAATCCATAAAAAAACAAAGCCTGACGGGAATGAGTCGGTGCGATAACGAAGTTTTAAGGAATGGCGGTACAGTTTAGCGACTG
>CALCYI010000005.1 GCA_937907605.1 uncultured Clostridia bacterium
AACGCGGTGAATTTTCGCAGCTTTTCCTACTTCATCCTCGATAAGCTGTATCCTTTTAAGTCTTTTATAATTATTCAAAACAATCATAATGATTATTCCCGCAGCGCCGATAGCGGCAATTAACCAGCCTGTTTTATCGTTGACAAGAAAGATAAAAAACGGTTTTTTTACGATATAGCTTTTAGGGCTTTTGTCCTTATCGATTTTGTAAACGTTATATAAATCAAAGCCGTAGCCAAGTGCGTTTGCAGTTTTTACATCTTCGTCGTGAAGCTCCTGCCAATGCTCGCGCTCGTCAAGGTAGCCTGCTTCGTCAACGGGAAGAATTTTAATATACGAGCCGTCAATTGCGTTATAAAAATAACAGTCGTTAATATAGTCAAGAACAAGCTTTTCATCATCTGCATAAAAATACGGCATACCTCTGTCACGGCGGTTCGGCGTGGATACCGCCCATAAAAAATTGCCGTTAAGATCGTAAGTATTAACCGCACATGCTTCCTCATAAAACACATAGATACGGTCCGTTTCGGTATTAATTTTTACCGTGTCAATCGTGTCCGAGGTTTTAACCTCGGGTATTATTTTAGTATATTCGTCGTTATCGTTTACAACGAAAGCTTCGTGGCATACGAATGAGCAAGCAATTCCGAGAATAAACAGCACGGAAAATATGAGTACTAAAGCTCTTGCATTATTTTGATTTTTAAAACCGCTGACATCAACATTAATAAAATCCAAAGCAGTATCGCCGTTATCCTCAGAGTTAAGGCGTTCCCAATAATAATCCGTATCAAAGCTGCCGTCCGTAACATTATTATCTTTCAGCTCGGCAAAAAGGTCTATGGTTTTGCTGACGTTATCAAGCTTATCGGTCATTTCCGATATACTTCTTTCAGAAGCCTCAAGCAAGGATATATCCCCGGCAAGCACCTTTTTAATATCCGGAATTGATATACCGAGTCTGCGGTATACGATAATCTTTTTTAAAAGCGCGGCATCCTCCTCGGAATAATCGCGGTAACCGTTTTCACTTCTTTCGGGGCTCAGCAAGCCCTCACTTTCATAAAAGCGGATATTTGCACGCTTAATACCAAATCTTTTTTCAAGCTCGTTAATCTTCATTTTTCATCACCCGCGACACATTATAAAGTATAAAGTTACTTTAAGGTCAAGTGTTTTCAGTAAAAAATATAAAAATTCGGACGGTCAATGACCGCCCCTACAATACTATTTAACTTTTTTGCTGTTGATAAAGGAAACAAAGTCGCCTTCTCCGTAAGTAATTGAGTCCTTTTTTATTACAATGCCTGCGGTCTTTGAAATCATTAAAAAGTAATAATTCTTCCTTTCAACAACCTTTTTAATCCTATCATAGCTATATCTTCTGTATCCGTTTGCGTCGGTATCGTAAATATAGTCCTCGCAGAAGGCGATTTCACTGCTGAGCGTTGCAGGTCCGTAAAGGGCTAATGCGTTTTTATAAAGATTCTTACCGAGCGATTTCGGATATAAAAGCAATACAACAATCAGCATAATAATAAGAGGAAAATATACTATGGCGTAGTACGGATCGCCTTTTGTGGTTATGGCAATAAAAATACCGAGAAATGCAATTAAAACCGCGTAAACAATAATAATCATTTTATAAGCAGGCGACGCCTTTGCAAAAGCAATATAATCCTCTTGTGAAAGCGTTTCGTTAAATTTAAAATATAGCTTTTCTTCCATTATTTTTCTCCTTTATTGAGTTCGGGAATGTAGTCGTATACTTTAAGGCAGCGGTAAACGAGATAAAATGCAAGTATTTCGGCAGCTAACAAAACTAAGCCTGCTAACATTGGGAGCAGTAATTGCTTATATATATCTAAGACAGCGTTCATATCAAGCTCATAAATATTATCCAATATTGTATCTAATTGCGAAGCAAGATTTAAGACAGCTTCGCTCATTTTTAACGTAAAGTAGTTAAATGCAACTGAGGCGAGAGATATCACGGATGAAGCTGTAATAATTATCGGATGAAACAGCCTTCTTGTATTAGAGTCAATATTCTTAAATGCAGATTTAAATAGCAGAATCAGCAAGCCGTAGTAAGCAATATCGTATATAAATGAACTGAAATCGGGAGAATCCGATGCACGCTCGTTTAAAACAAACGGAAGTACGGCGGTAGTTATTGACATAATTAATGACGCAATCAATAATGCTACGAAAGAAAACCACCACTTATTCCTGAGTCTGTATTCAGGCGGGAATACAAGGGTATGCTTTCCGGCATAAAGCTCTGCATAACTCCCCGACCATTTAACTAAATATAAGAGTCCGAAAAGCAGCGCAGCCGTGCTTGAAATTGCAGAATAAATCTCATAATAATACCACGGGAGGCTATCGGGAAGTAAGCCGGAGAAAGAATTAATTATCGTACCAATAGCAACGTTAACTCCGTATGGCAATATAGCAAAAGGAAGTAACTTAAGCTTATCCGCCTTGCTTTCTTCGGCGCTCAGTCTTTTCCAAAGGATAAAGAACGCAGCAATTATCAGAGCAGCCCACACAAAACCAATAATCCCGCTTACAGTGATATTTTCGGATTTAAAATACGATGCCGCAGAGCCAAGCGTAATATCAAAAATCCACAAAATAATAACAAAGCATTTTGTATGGTACATAAACTTTGATTTATAATCGGTCATATAATCACCTCTGCGTAATTATAACACAACTAAGTAATAATGTCTATAAAAATAACGGGGCGATTAAGCCCCGTTAAGCTGTTTTGTTAATACATTCCGCCCTGTGACGCGGCTGCCATAGCGGCTGCCTGCGCTGCATCGGCAGCGGGGTCCTTGATATCTGTTACAAGGCTTTCGGTAGTGAGCACCATAGCAGCAACGGAGGCTGCGTTCTGGAGCGCGCTTCTTGTTACCTTTGCAGGATCAACGATACCTGCCTCGAACATATCGGCATACTCGTTAGCCGCGAAGTCAAAGCCGTAGCCGTTTTCGCTGTTCTTAATTCTGTCAACGATAACCGAGCCCTCAAGCCCTGCGTTAGCGGCAATTTGTCTTAACGGCTCCTCAAGCGCCTTTAAAACGATTTGTACGCCCGTCTTGTAATCTGCGTTATCCGTATCCAAAAGAGCCTCTACGGCGGGAATAGCGTTAATAAGAGCAACGCCGCCGCCCGCTACAATACCCTCTTCAACCGCAGCCTTAGTAGCGGCGAGAGCATCCTCAATTCTGAGCTTCTTTTCTTTCATTTCGGTTTCGGTTGCTGCGCCGACCTTAACTACTGCAACACCGCCCGCCATCTTTGCAAGCCTCTCGTGAAGCTTCTCTCTGTCAAAATCAGAGGTTGAATTCTCAATAGCAGTCCTAATTTGTGCAACTCTTGACTTAATATCCTCGCTGTTTCCTGCGCCGTCAACGATAATCGTATTTTCCTTAGTAACCTTGACCTGACGCGCATTACCGAGCATATCAATAGTTGTGTCCTTAAGCTCTAAGCCGAGGTCCGAGGTAACAACCGTACCGCCTGAAAGAACTGCGATATCCTGGAGCATATCCTTTCTTCTGTCGCCAAAGCCGGGAGCCTTGACTGCAACGCAGGTAAAGGTACCGCGGAGCTTATTGAGAAGAATCGTCTGGAGGGCTTCGCCCTCGACGTCCTCAGCAACTATAACGAGCTTTTTGCCCATCTTAAGAACAGTCTCAAGGAGAGGAAGAATATCCTGAATTACGCTGATTTTCTTATCGGTGATAAGGAGCATAGCGTCGTCGATTACAGCCTCCATCTTATCGGTATCGGTTACCATATAAGGCGAGATATAGCCGCGGTCGAACTGCATACCCTCAACAACCTCGCAGGTCGTATCGGCGGTTTTGCTTTCCTCAATAGTAATAACGCCGTCGGCGCTTACCTTATCCATAGCCTCTGCAATAAGAGAGCCTATATATTCGTCGGACGCGGAAACAGTCGCAACCCTTGCGATATCGTCGTTATCCTTAACGGCAACGCTCTTGCTCTTCACCGCGTCAACAGCGGCATTAACGGCAGCCTCAATACCCTTTTTAACAACCATCGGGTTTGCGCCGGCGGCAACGTTCTTCATACCCTCTCTTACGAGAGCCTGAGCGAGAAGAGTAGCGGTGGTCGTGCCGTCGCCCGCGTCGTCGTTAGTCTTGGACGAAACCTCTTTTACTAGCTGAGCGCCCATATTTTCAAACGCGTCCTCAAGCTCAATTTCCTTGGCGATTGTTACGCCGTCGTTAGTGATAAGCGGTGAGCCGTACTTTTTATCAAGCACTACGTTACGTCCCTTGGGACCAAGCGTAATCTTAACGGTATTTGCAAGCTTATCTATACCCGACTGGAGCGCCTTCCTTGCGCTCTCGCCGTAAATAATATCCTTTGCCATAATATGCGCCTCCTGTTACTCTACTACTGCGAGAATGTCCTTAAGCTCGGCAATCGTATATTCAACGCCGTCAAGCTTAACCTGCGTTCCCGAATACTTACCGATAATAACCTTATCGCCTACTGAAACAGTCATCGGGTTTTCGTCCGTGCCGGGACCTACCGCAACAACCTCGGATACCTCCGGCTTTTCCTGCGCGGAGGAAGCGAGAATAAGTCCGCCCGCCGTCGTTTCCTCAGCCTCTGTCTGTTTAAGCAGAACTCTGTCTGCAAGCGGTTTAATCGTCATTTATATCACCTCGTAAAATTATTTTTCTTCGAATTAGCACTCTCTTTGCCCGAGTGCTAATATATATTTTAGCAAGAATTTTCCATTTGTCAATAGCATTAACAAATAATTTATAAAATATAACTACATTGTCCTATTTAAAGTACATATAGTATTGACACTTAATCATACCGTTATAGAGCTTTCGGCGCTTATCAGCCTTCCTGCCGAAGCATTTTTCAAACTCCTCGTCAGGTGAAATTATGCCATAAGACCAGCCCTTCTTTGCGATAAATTTTTCGCCCATCACTCTGTACAGCCGCTCAGCCTCCTTAACGTCAAGCATTCTTTCGCCGTAAGGCGGATTTGTAATCAGCGTTCCCCTATCACTCGTTGGGTTAAAATACTTAATATCGGCTTTTTTAACGTTTATGAATTTATCCACTCTCGCTCTTTTGGCATTTTCTGCGGTTAGTTCAATCGCCCTTTCGTCAATATCGCTTCCAAAAGCGATAAAATCCGTATCCGTCTTAATTAAATCGTGACAGCGCTCTCGTTCGCTCCTCCAGACGTTTTCGGGAATAAAGCCCCAGCGGTCTACGTCAAAGTTGCGGTTAATACCCGGGGCAATGTTATTAGCAAGAAGCGCGCCCTCCATAAGCACGGTACCGCTTCCGCAGAAGGGGTCGTACATAGTATGGTAGTGCCTCAGTCTTGAAAGAGAGCACATAGCCGCAGCGAGAGTTTCCCTAATCGGAGCGTCGTTACCGACGGGACGGTAGCCTCTTTTATGAAGCCCTCTGCCCGAGGTATCGAGCATTACGGTAACCTCGTCCTTCATAATCGAGAACTGAACCTGGTGAACGGGTCCCTCCTCCTCAAACCAACTTATACCGTAATCCTCTTTAAGACTCTCGACTATCGCCTTTTTAATAATCTTCTGGCAGTCGGGCACGGAATGCAGCGCGCTGTTCAGCGAAAAGCCCTTAACGGGAAAGGTGTCCCTTGAGCCTATAAACTCGCTCCAAGGCAGAGCCTTAACGCCCTGAAAGAGCTCCTCAAAGGTCACAGCGTTAAAGCGGTCAAGCACGATAAGTATTCTTTCCGAAAACCTTGACCAGATATTAGCCCTTGCAAGTATCGTTTCGTCGCCCTCAAAGAAAACGCGAGCATTCTCGGCGCGGACATTTTCGGCGCCCATATCCTTTAGCTCGTCGGAGACAAGCCCTTCAACGCCGAGCAGACAGGGCGCAACCATTAATAGTTTCATATCTACCTCACATCAAAAACGGGCGGTCAAGGGGTGTCCTGCGTAAAGAATAACAGCCTTAAAATCACCTCTTTTTCGCTA
>CALCYI010000006.1 GCA_937907605.1 uncultured Clostridia bacterium
TCAGCGTTTAGCGGTTGTACAGGACTTACTGGAGTATCGTTTGGTAACGGTTTAACAAGTATTGGTTCATCTGCATTTAGTGGCTGCACTAGCTTAACAAATATTACTATTCCGAACAATGTTACTACAATAGGTTCATCAGCGTTTAGCGGTTGTACAGGACTTACTGGAGTATCGTTTGGTAACGGTTTAATAAGTATTGGTTCATCAGCATTTAGTGGCTGCACTAGCTTAACAAGCATCAACATTCCAAACAATGTAAGTACGCTTGGGGCTTATGCATTTTTTAGATGTACAGAGCTTACCAACGTGACTATTGGTAGCGGTGTATCAGCTATTCAAAAATACACATTTCAAAATTGCACTAAATTAAAGAATGTCAGTCTCTCCAATGGATTAGAAGAGATCGGAGAGTGTGCTTTTTATCGTTGTGGAAATTTATCGAATATAGTAATTCCTGACAGTGTAACAACTATTGGTAATTATTCTTTTGCCGGTAAACTTGATATGGAAGACGAACTAGTTTCCGGCTTAACAAGCGTTAATTTTGGGAATGGAGTAGTAAACATAGGAGCAGGTGCGTTTTATTATTGCACAAAACTTACTAGTATTAGCATACCAAATAGTGTAAAAAAAATTGGAGATTATGCTTTTGGCAAATGCGAAAGTGCAAAGAGCATTTCATTAGGGAACAGCGTAGAATATATTGGCGAGTATGCTTTTTATACTTCTTATATTTGTCATAATGATATTACCAGTATTACCATTCCTAAAAGTGTCAAATACATTGGTAAAGAAGCTTTTTCAATAAGAGGACTTAAAAACGTATACATAAAGTCATATGATTGCGAATTTGACAATTCTTCTGATGACTATCTAAATAATTTTGAAGGATATACTATAGATGGTAATTCAGTATCAACAAATAATATTACATTTTATGCCTGTCCTGGATCAACAACAGAGCAGTTCGTAAACAATTGCGGTCACAATTTTTATACCTTTGCTTCACATCACGATTACATTGAAACAGGTCGTACTGAACCAACCTTCACTATAAACGGAGAAACGGAATACTGTTGTGAAAACTGCGGTCAATATCATACCGAACCGAATGTTTTGTTTAGAAGCGACAGTGATTCAACTCGTTTTGCGAGTAATGAGTATATTTTACCTGCTGCTAAAAGTTTTGTATATAATAACAAAATACTAACAAGATTTGACAAGCCTATTGTTAATTTTAAAAATATTTTTTCTGCGTATTTTAAATTTCCTGAGTTGCAGGACGAATTCGTCTTATCGCAATGCAGAACTCTTACTTCTGACGGAACGAAGAATGCTTATTTAATTGGTGGTATTAAAAGCAATAACAATTGGATTTGGCAATACTCCGGCGATGCGGTTGATTTGACAAATAAATGGTCGTCTGGTGAGCCCAATAATTCGGGTGGTAAGGAAAATCAAATAGCCATTAATAAATCAAACGGGTTATATGCTGATTACAATGTGGATTCTGCAACGCCAGGATTTATTAGTTGCATTGATCTGGAAGATATTAATTCTCATACAAAAGGCTCAAGTTATTATAAAACAAACAAATATGTATTTTATAATAACACGCTACCTTTTAGTATTGCAAAATTGATAGCTGAGGTAAATGGAGGTTACCTTGCTACAATTACAAGCACCGAAGAACAGAATACTATACATAGCTTAGTCGGTACCTCATACAAAGTTTTTTTGGGAGGAGCAAAAAATGATGATAATAATTTCGTTTGGTTAAACGGAGAAACTCTTGACGCTTACAGTAACTGGAATAGCGGAGAACCGAGCAATTATTCTGCAACCGGCGGTCAGTTCTTTATTGCTATGCATACGAACGGTACTTGGGATGATTGTAATGACCTTAAAGCGTCGAAAGAGAAAGAAACCAACGGATTTGTTGTTGAATATGAACCGACACGCTTAGAGATGTGTATTGACCAGGACGAAAACCATGGTATCTCTGATAATGAAATAACAATAACGGCTTATTATCCTGACAACAGCTCAATGGATATTACAGATAGTTGTTCTTTTGAAACAAACTATTTAAACTCAAAATGTACTGTAACGGCAAATGTTACTATGCCTAACGGTAATAATTTACAAGTTGAAAATGAGGTCGATTTAGCTGGTGAACATATATTGACCTGTGAACGTGTTGAACCAACGGCAGATTTTCGTGGATACATCAAATACAGTTGTAGCATTTGTGATTATGAAACAATCGAATATCTTGATTATCTCTCTGATGATGCTGCCTTGACTGCTGTTTTGAATATTACAGACAGTATTGTTCCCCAAGATTATTCGGAAAGTTCTTATAACACATTGAACTCGATAATTAATGCTTACAGCAGCGTTGCGGCAGGCGTTAATCCCCAAACTGAAATTGACAACGCTGTAGCGGAAATTTTAACTGCCGTTAATGAGCTTGAGCCGTATCTGAACTTTAAGGTAACTGCAAAGAACGGAACGGTATCGAGCACTACTCAGGAGAGCTCGCTCCTCTACGGAACCGAGGTTACTTTAACCGCAGCAGCAGACGATGGCTACGAGTTTAAGGGTTGGTATGAAAATAACGTTAAGCGTATTTTCTCTGATAACGCTCAGTATACCTTTAAAATCACTTCAAATACTAACCTTACGGCGTTGTTTACTCCTGTAAATTCGGTCAGCCTGATATTTGCTAATTCCTCAGGTCAGATAATAAAAACGGTTAATAAAACCGCTGATGAATGGGAGACCGTAAGCGTGCTGAGCGAAATAGCCCCGAGCGTACCTTACAGTTACGGCAAAAAGAACGGAAGCTGGAGTATTCCCGATAACGCGTTAACCCTGCTCAGAAGCGGAGAAAGCGTAGTTATTACTCCCGTTTACGACGAGCTTGAAAATGTTTATATACCAGAAGCTCCCGTTGCAACCGAAGCCCCAGCGCTTACCATGTACTACACATATGACGCTGAAAACGCTTATGGTTCCTTCGTTATGGCGGTCGACGTACCGCAGGGCTGTAGCGTTGAGTCGGTAGGACAAATATTCTACCGTAAGAAAGCCTCGGAATTTAATCCTCAGACTTACTTGCTCACCTTGAATAATAAGAATATCGTCTCAAAATTTGAAAGCCTGAACGAGAACTTGTATGTAACTAACATAAAAAAGTTCAATTCAAATTATAATTGGGCTGCAAGAGGATATATTTCATACACCGATTCATCGGGCAAGCTCAAAACTGTTTATTCAGAACAAATCAATGTTGTTAATTGCGAAAGAATATAAAGAATAACGGAGTCGTTTTGACTCCGTTATTTTTTATCTGTATTCTCTTTCTATCCTTGGGTTTACCATCAGCGGTGAGAGGTCAACGCTTGCCGTATCGCCCGGCTTTACGTCCGTTCCCGTTACGTCAACCGCCGTGTGAGAGAGCCCTATTCCGCCTATTATAAAGTGCATTTCGCCGTTAATTCTAACGTACATCTGCTTTTTGTTCAGATACTTCTTAAAGGTGCCGAGTGCGTATCTTAAATCGTACAATTCTTTCTCCTTCATCAGTCCGAAGCCGTCATAGTGCCCAATAGGTACTATGGCGATTTTTGTTTCGCTCTTTGTAACGTATGTGCCGTTATATCCTATCGCGTATCCCTTAGGTACTGTTTTGACCTCTACGACCTCGGCTTCAAGGGAGCCTATACGGTTGAGCCCGTTCTTTTCGAGCGTGATAACTCTGCCCGTGAACGCCGAGCCTATTCTTACCGCGTCAAGACTTACGCCTTCAACATTAAACAGAGCAGGGGAGTTTGCAGCATGAAGAATACCGACCTCGCCGACTCTGCTCTTTATCTGTTCCATTGTGTCCTTGAACAAAGTAAGCTGTGCTTTTGTCAGCGCAGTATTTCTGAACGCAGAGGAAAAATGCGTGTGTGCGCCCGTAAATTCGAGATTAGGCAGGGAATAACAGGCGATTGCCTCCTCAACCTGACTCGGCATAAAGCCGTAGCGTGCCATACCCGTATCAATTTTTAAATGACATTTAGTTTTTATTCCGAGCCTTTCGGATACTCTGTTCATTACGTCCGCCGCTTCAACGGAGCCTATCGTCGCGATACAGCCGTTTTGTGCTATAATCTCCGCTTCGCTATCAATACAGGTGGAGCGCATTACGAGTATGTCCTCACCGTCAAGTATTTCACGCAGAACGGGTACGTCGGTGACCTCGGTTACGGCGAAGGTTTTAATCCCGTGCTCCTTAAGAGCAAGCGTAAATTCCTTGATTCCGAAGCCGTAGCCGTTTCCCTTAACAACGCCTATTACGGGAACGCCCGCCTTTTCCTTTACAAGCTCAATGTTTTCATCGAGCTTTGCTTTATCAATTACGTATCTGCTCATCTTATCTTCTTTAATACCTCTGTGCCCACGTTATAAAGCTTATAAACGGGCTTGTTTATTACATAGTCAAATTCGCCGATAAATTCCTTCATATAACCGCCGAAGCCGTGCTTAAACCTCCAGA
This sequence comes from uncultured Clostridia bacterium, assembly GCA_937907605.1. GTDB lineage: Bacteria > Bacillota > Clostridia > Oscillospirales > Acutalibacteraceae > Eubacterium_R. The sequence goes on from CALCYI010000006.1 coordinate 4,553, forward strand.
GCCCGTAATGCGGATTATCAGGGTTCTGACAGTCTCCACTGATGCCGCCGAAGTCGTAAACCTTACAGCCGCATTCCATACCCCACTGTATCATAGCCCACTGGAGAGCGTAGTTGGGATAAACGTTCCTGTGCGCGTTTGAGGACGCGCCGTACTGATACTTCATAACGTTCTGTCCCCATTTTATTGCGAGCGTGCCCGCAATTGCCTTGCCCTCGTAATACGCCATATAGAGCCTTGCGTCGTCGGTCATACAGTCGAGTATTTTTTCAAAATACCATTTCGGGCGGGTTGAAAAGCCGTCGCGCTCTCCCGTTTCCGCCATAATTGCAACGAAGTCATCAAGCGCTTCCTTGCCGCAGATTTTTACCTCAACGCCCTTCTTGTGCGCTTTTCTTATGCGGTTGCGGTAATCGCTTTTGAAGGTGAGCATAAGCTCGTCCTCGTTCATACCGTTGTAGTCAAAGCAGTAAACGAAGCGCGGCTGTACGTTTTCAAAATCCATACAACCGGGGTTAAGCTCAACGAAGCCCTTGTCCTCTAAATGCTTTTTATACGCCTGATTTTCAATTACTATCTCGGGGTCTATCTTAAGGCAGTGGGCCTTATACTCCTTGCCGATTTCAAGCAGCGCTTCAAACAGCTTATCGAAGGTGTCGAAATCGTCCTCGTCGGCTACGAAGCCGCGGCAGGCGTACATAAGGGAGTTTTTCATCACGGGTATGGAGCGGATTAATACCGCCGCAGCACCTTTTATTTCTCCGTTTTCGTCCTTAAGCATTACAGCTTCCCATTTCCACGCGGACTTAACCTTAGCCCATTTTGACGAGTGCTGAAAAAGCCCCTTTGGGTGACGCTTTATAAAGCTTTCGTATTCTTCAAGATTTTCTTTATTTACTCTTTCAATCATAATAAATCCTCAAATATCTATTTTCGAAATATTATATCATAGTTTAGCATTTATGTAAACTAAATAATCATTAAAAAATACTGGATTATTATTTTTATATATGTTATAATCAAAATGAATTATTATGGGTTAGTTCGTTCTGGAGGTGATACTATGAAAAACTTCGGCAAAGTGCTGCTTGCGCTTGTGCTGTTTTTCGGCATTATCTCCTCTGTATTAATTATTAAAAACGGCAAAATTAATCTTACTCCATACAGCTATGATAAATACATATCCGATTTAACTGAAATTTATCAGAAATACGATACCGACCGTGATTCGCTTGACCCCTCCGATACTTACGGGCTCCGCCGATTGATAGTTAACGATTATAACGGCAAGCGCTACGGCTGCACAGCGAGGGCATGGGATAAGAAAAACGGTTTTGCCGTTTTACAGTACGAAACCCGTGAGGAAGCCGAGCATGCTCTGTCAAAGATAAAAGAGGACGGCTTATCTGCCGAACCCGATGCGCTCGGCTGGCTTGATTCCTCTTATGCGACGATGTACCCTACGGGCAGTAACTATATGGGTACTAAGCAGTATAACGATAAGCTCCGGAGTACTCCTATGACAAAGGAGGACATAATAGTTGCTGTTATAGACTCGGGCGTAATGTACGACAACAGCTATATCTCAGACCGCTTTTATTCAAACGGCGTTGATTTATCTGGCGACGGCTGCGACGACGCATATTATGAAACCGCTGAGCCTGAGGGCGAAGATTATTATCACAGTACCGCCGTGTGCGGTGTAATTGCAGATAATACACCCGATAATGTGAAAATTCTTCCTATTAAGGTTGTACCTTTCAACGGTGAATCCATCGTTGCTTCTAATGTTGCGTCCGCAATTAATTATGCCGTCGATAACGGCGCGCAGGTAATAAATCTTTCGCTTTATACAACAGGCGCGCAGAGCGCAATTCAACGTGCAGTTAACAATGCCTTAAATCAAAAGGTCTGCGTATGCGCAAGCGCGGGCAACGGTAAAAAGGAAAACGGCGTTTACGTACCTAATTATATCGAAAACCGTTATCCAACCTGCACCGAGGGCGTAATAGTTGTCGGTGCGCTTGACGGCGCTATTATAAGAGACGATAACGGGAACGTTACGGAGTTTAAGATTTATGAAAGCATAGCCGCGTATTCCAATTACGGCGAAGAGGTTGATTTTGCCGCTCCCGGAACTAAAGTAGTGAGCTGTTCAATGTCGGGCGGAGTTTCCAAGCGAATGGCATTTTCCGGTACATCGTTTTCAACTCCGTATATATCTGCTTGCTGTGCGGATATTAAAACGGTTAATTCTGATTTAAGCCGTGATGAGATATACGAAATCCTTAAGGATTTCAGCCGTGATTTAGGCGATGAGGGCAGGGACGATTACTTCGGCTGGGGTGTTCCTAAAATAGATAATATTGTCTATACCGACGGCGAGAGCTATTCCTACCGTATTCCCGAAGGCACTTTAAATATTACTCAGTCTGTTGATTATACGGCTCAGACTCAGCCGTGGAGATATTTTGCCGACAGGCTTACAGATGTTACCGTGAGCGATAATATTACCGAAATCGGAGATTATATGTTTTGCGGAATGGAAAACGCTCAGTTTACTATGCCTGACAGTTTTATGCGAGTAGGCGAGTGCGCTTTCAAGGACTGTGTAACTCTTACCGATATGACTTTCCCGATTGATGTAACTTCTGTCGGGGCTAATGCTTTTGAAGGTATAGATAATTTTACCATTCACGGATACCGGAATACGCCCGCAGAGGATTATGCGATAACTTACGGCGTGAATTTTGATATCCTCGGGTGCAGGCATAATTACGTTTACGAAAGCTTTGACCCCTCGTCGACTCAGGCGGGCTATACGGTATATACCTGTACCGTATGCGGCGATACTTATATAGGCGAATATATTCCTCCCGTAACGCTCGACACGGGCGTTTGCGGTGATAATCTCGCATATACTTTCTACGATTCGGGTAAGTTGACCATCGACGGCACGGGCGATATGTACGATTATCTTAATTCTCCTGCGCCGTGGGATGCTTACAGGAATGAGATTACTATACTTCAAATTAATCAGTATGTTGAAAAGCTTTCTCCGTTTGCTTTTTACGGATGTAAGAATGTATCAAAAATCCGCCTTGATGAGAGCAATGCTTATTATCAGAGCGATACTGTTGATTTAATATCGGCTCAGGATAAGGAGCTTGTGCTTACCTGTGCAAGAGGTGAATATTATCTCAGCGAGGAGGTTGAAAAGCTAAGCCCGACTGCATTCTTTACTGCAGGTGCGATTTCCTTTAACGGTAACAGCCGCTTCCATGCTGAAAATAAGCTCGTCTATGATAATAGCGGAAATATCGTAATGGCGCTTCCGGGTTATTCCGCTTCAACGCTTAACATAGATAATAATATTACGATAAAGAAATATGCCTTTATACTTACGGAATATCCCGCAGTATTTGACAGTAAAAGACTTAATATTACGCACGGGGAATATTGTATAGGCTATTATTATAACGGCACTATGACTAAACGGGATATGACCTTTAGGGTAAGCGCGGATTCACTTTCCTACCAGTATGCCGTTGAAAATGATTTTACCGTGAACGGCTATGACGTCGGCAAATGCGGCGACGATCTGATATGGCAGTATAACTCGGGTACAAAAACGCTAAGCTTTATCGGAAGCGGGGATATGTATAATTATTCGTCTGAGGACATACCGTGGAAGTCTGTTATTTCATCGGTTCAGACCATCAATATCAGCGACGAGGTTACGTCGCTTTCACCCTATTCCTTCGGCGGAGCAGCAGCGCTTAGAACGCTAGTGATGCCGCTTTCACTGCCCGCGCCTGATAATACCATATGGTCGGGATGTACGGGAATTACCTCGCTCACCCTCACCCTCGGCAGCGGAAGAACCGACGATTACGAAGGGGACTCTTTTACTTATTCTCCTTGGTATCTCAGCAGAAGTAAAATAACCGAGTTCAGCTTGGACGAAAACGTAAGGTATATAGGCGTTCAGGCATTCAGAAGCTGTTCTGCGATTAAATCAATTACTTTAAATTGTATTGAAGAGATAAATACTAACGCCTTTCTTGCTTGCGCAAAGGCTTCAACCTTTACGATTTATAATAAGGACGCTGTTATAGCCGATTACAGCATTATGTCATATTATGCTAGCGGGGAATACCATATTTATCCCGGTAAGAAGCTTTACGCTTATGCGGATTCGACCGCTCATGACTATGCTGAAAATCTTTCTGCCACTTTTATATCCCTCGGATGCGGTCATTCACGGAGCGTAGTACTTATCGACGATGGAACGTACTGTACCGAATGTGAAACGCGTTATCACTGTAACGACTGCGATTCCGATTTTACGGAGTATTACAGCGGTCATAACGCAAGCTTTACGCTCCTTTCAACTAATGGCGCGGCTGTTCCTAATGCAAATATAAGAGCGAACGGAATCGACTTAGGTACCACTTCTTATGACGGTACGCTGAGCTGTAATCTGCGTTGTGATGAATACGATATAGAGGTTGAGGTTAACACTCTTATTTATGACGGCTTTTCTCTTACCGTAAATGAAGCTGACGTGAACGCTCAAATAACCGTAAGATACGGAGATTTTAACTCTGACGGCATTATTAATGCAAAGGATTATGCATATTCATTAAAACGCGGTTATAGCGATAAAGCGCTTTTTGACTGGGGAAGAATGAGCGAAGGCGACAACAATTTAACCGTGAGCTAAAAAACAGATTTTGTTATTGACTTTTTAATAGATAATAATATAATCAAAGTAGAATTATATTTTAAGGAGATATATGTATGAAGAAAATTATTGCAATTATTATGTGCTTAGTTATCGCTTGCGGAGTTTTTGCTGCGTGCTCTAAGAAGGAACCCGACAAGAACGACCCCGGAGCAGCAGAGAACACCTCGGCTGTTACCACGGCAACGATAACTACGGACTCCGCAGTAATCAAAGAGGCTGATGCAATTAACCTTATCAAGAGTTATTCTGCTGAGGAGCTTTCGCTCTCTGATGACGATTACAAGAACTGTCATTATCTTGTAAATAAATCAGGCATTAAGGTCGAAAACGATTATTACATTTCAGTTATCGCCGCTATTACCTCTGAAAAGAAGGGCGACGACGGCAAGACCTACGTTAACTTTGACCATAAGGGCGAGTACTTTATCCGCTACGACGGTAAGCAGATTCTTAAAAAGGATATGACATCCGAGGAGGATAAGTATTCCGAACTCAAGGTTAAGGAAGTACCCACTTCTGCGGCTGCTCAGGAAGCTGCCGAAGACACAACCAAGTAATTAGGCAGAGCAAGACGAATCCAAACCGCCTAAAACGCGGTTCTTAAGGGAACTTTGACTTTTTCGTTCTTGCATTGCGCCAGCAAAGCTGCGACCTCAAAAGCCAAATTTCATCTTAACTCCCTGCGTTTTAGGTGCAAGGCAGTTTAAAATGAGTTGATTTGGTTTAGGTCAAGGCAAAAAACGCAGGAATACTTTGTGTATTCCGAGTATTTTTAACGCAGAGATAAGGCAAATCAGCCATTTTAAACCGTGTTTGGATTCGTCTTACTTTGCCTAAGTGGAGAGGCTTATGAATAAAAAGGCTTTAGCGCTGTTCGGCTTAGGTGCTGCAGCGACTGCGGGGCTTGCGTTTTACTCATATCTTGATCTTATGTACAAGGAGAGTATACCCAAGGGACCCGCAAGGCGTATTCTTGAAAGACTAAATATGGGCGATGACGCGCTTGCAAGAACCTGTGAAAAGAATATGGAGTGGGTGGACGCTCAGGATATTGAACGTATTGACCTTGTAAACGACAGGGGCGAAACGCTCAAGGGCTATCTCCTTATGGCTGAAAAGGAGTCAAAAACCTTCGCCGTTTTTGCGCACGGTTACCGTGCGAATCACAGGGGAGACCCCGCTAATTTCTATAAGTATTATTACGATAAGGGCATTAACTTCTTTGCCTGCGACCATACCTGCCATGGCGATTCCGACGGTAGTTGGGTTGGTTTTGATGTATATGAAAGCGTTGATATGCTGAAATGGTTAAACTACCTTATTGAGCGCTTCGGCGAGGATATTAAGATTATCATTCACGGCGTTTCAATGGGCGGCGCTACCGTATGCCAGATGGCTGACAAAATTCCCGCTAACGTTAAGCTTATTGTTGCGGACTGTCCGTATACGAGTGCAAAGGACGAATTCCTTTTCGTCGCCAATAATTCGGGCATAAAGAAAACCGCGCCGTATCTTTTAGACGTTATTAACGTGATTAATAAGAAATGCGCGGGCTATGAGCTTGAGGAAACGGACGTGAGAAACAGCGTTAAATGCGCAAAGGCGCCAATGCTTTTCGTGCACGGCGGCGCGGACGATTTCGTACCTACCTCTATGGGCAGAGAGCTGTATGAGCTTTGCGGAAGCGAAAAGGAATTGTTTATCGTTGACGGCGCAAAGCATGCTGAATCGGTCGTTGTTGACCCCGAGGGCTATTATAAAAAGCTCGACGAGGTTATTGAAAAATACGTATAAATTAAAGGGAGAGCGGTTACTCTCCCTTAATTCTTTTATCAAGCTCGCTTTTTATTTCTGCGAGCTTCTTTTTTGTTGTGCTTCCGAGCTCTACTATTGCAATCTCGCCGTTTTTTAGGTGCAGAATTATGCTCGTATACCTGTCTGTATAACGCTTTTTAAGGCTTGCAGAGTCGTCCTTGTAGCCCTCGGCTTTTTCAATATCCGCGTAGTAATAAATATTGTTGGTGTCAACCGTTGTAAATTCAACCCTGTCGTCGCAGAATCTGACGCCGTTTTTCATCATATTCTTCGTTGCGCCAAGAGCGCATACAAGGTCGACAACCATAATCACAAGGAATAACAGCGTATAAAGATTAAAATTCTTAATTACCGATATTATTGCTACTATACAAAGCAGTACCGAAGCTCCGAAGAATACGCCGATTACTGCAAGGCTCAGCGGGGGCACGCTTCTTATAAATTTATCCTTCATAAAATCTCTTCCTTACGGGGCAGTCCCCGATTTCAAATTCTTTTCTGTCTAAATAATTCAGTATTCCCGCGTCGGACTTAAAGTTAAATCTAAGCTTGTGGGAATAAAGCTCCTGCTTAAAACGCCCGTGCACGCTGCCGTACTTACCGTCGTTTAAAAGCGGATGACCTATCGAGGCAAGGTGTGCTCTTATCTGGTGCGTTCTGCCCGTTAAAAGCTCAATTTCAACAAGGCTTAAGCCGTCCCTGTAATCAAGCACCCTGTATCTTGTAACAATCTGCTTTGAGCCCTCAATTTCATTTTCGCTTACGGTTACGAGGTTTTTGCTTTCGTCCTTTGTTATATATCCCGTAAGGGTTTCGCTCTCGCTTTTAAACTTACCCTCTGCTATCGTGAGGTAGTATTTTTCTATCTCGCGTTTTTTTATCTTCTCGTTGAGGATTTTCAGCGCCCGATAATTCTTCACGCCAATTACGATACCGCCTGTATTGCGGTCAATTCTGTTTGCAAGGGCGGGTGTGAAGGAGTTTTCCTCCTCGGGCTTCCATTCTCCCTTTTCGTAAAGATAGCGCTTGAACGAGGCAATAAGAGTATTAACGTATTCCTTGCCGTCAGGGTGGCATAGCTGTCCCTGCTTTTTATTGAGCAGAGCAATATTCTCGTCCTCGTAGATTACGTCTATATCCTTAGGAGCGGAAAGAAAATCAAAGTGCTTTTCTTTTTCCCTAAGCAAATCGTCGCCGAGATAAAGCTCAATAACGTCGCCCTCATTAATAATCTGCTCGGGGGTCGCTCTTTTTTTATTAACCTTTATGTTCTTTTTTCTTATCTGCTTGAACATCATTGACTTTGGTAGGCTATCATATGTTTTTTGCAAAAACTTATCGAGTCTCTGTCCGCTGTCGTTTGATTTTACAATAATCTGTTTCATACTGTGTATTATAAATAATGTGAAATTAATTGTCAAATAAACAAATGTTCTAATAAAGGTTGACAAGTGTAATATAATGGGCTATAATATACTGAATACACATTTTTAAGGAAAATATTTTATATGGATAAATTTAAATTAGTAAGTAATTACAAGCCCACTGGCGATCAGCCGCAGGCGATAAAAGCACTTGCCGACGGTGTTCTCAGGGGCGATAAGGAACAGACCTTGATGGGCGTTACGGGCTCGGGTAAGACCTTTACTATGGCTAATATAATTGAAAAGGTTAACCGTCCGACCCTTGTTCTTGCGCATAATAAAACGCTTGCCGCTCAGCTTTGCAGTGAGTTTAAGGAGTTTTTTCCCGAAAACGCGGTTGAGTATTTTGTATCATATTACGATTACTATCAGCCCGAGGCGTATGTTCCGACTACTGATACCTATATTGAAAAGGACAGCGCGGTTAATGACGAGATTGATAAGCTCCGCCACAGCGCCGCTTCAGCTCTTTCTGAAAGGCGCGACGTTATTATTGTTGCCTCGGTTTCATGTATTTACTCCATCGGCGACCCCGTTGATTATCAGAATATGGTAATCTCACTGAGAACGGGTATGAAAAAGGAGCGCGACGAGCTGATAAATAAGCTCGTTGAAATCCAGTATGAGCGCAACGATATTAACTTCGTAAGAAATAAGTTCAGGGTAAGAGGGGACACGGTTGAGATTTTCCCCGCAGGCTCTAACGGTACTGCTATACGCGTTGAATTTTTCGGCGACGAGATTGACCGTATAAGCGAAATTAATCCTCTTACGGGCAGGGCTGAGGGTATACTCAGTCACGCCGCTATCTATCCCGCCTCGCTCTACGTTGTTGGGCAGGACAAGCTTAAAATCGCGCTTGATGAGATATATAACGAAATGGTTGAGCGCGTTAAGTATTTTGAGGAAAACGGAAAGCTCCTTGAAGCACAGCGTATCCGCGAACGCACTATGAACGATATTGAGATGCTTCAGGAAACGGGCTTCTGTAAGGGAATTGAGAACTATTCAAGGGTTATGAGCGGAAGAAAGCCGGGCTCCGCGCCCTTTACTCTGCTCGATTATTTTCCCGATGATTTTCTTCTTTTCGTTGACGAGAGCCACGTAATGCTTCCGCAGGTTCACGGTATGTACGGCGGCGACCGCTCAAGGAAAAAGAGTCTTATAGATTTTGGCTTCCGCCTTCCATCAGCATATGATAACCGTCCGCTAACCTTCGAGGAATTCTATTCAAAGGTTAATCAGGTCATTTTCACCTCGGCTACTCCCGCAGAATTTGAAAAGAGCAGGTCTACTCAGGTCGTTGAACAGATTATCAGACCTACGGGACTTCTTGACCCGAACGTTATCGTTAAGCCTACCGAGGACCAGATGGACGACCTTGTTTCAGAGATTAATATCCGAACTGATAGAAACGAGAGAGTGCTCGTAACGACGCTTACCAAGAAAATGGCGGAGGATTTAACCGCATACCTTGAGGGCTTCGATATTAAGGTAAGGTATATGCACCACGATATTGATACTATCGAGCGTATGGAGATAATCCGCGATTTAAGGCTCGGTAATTTTGACGTGCTCGTAGGTATTAACCTGCTTCGCGAGGGACTTGATATCCCTGAGGTGTCGCTCGTTGCAATTCTCGACGCGGATAAGGAGGGCTTCCTGAGGAGCGAAACCTCCCTCGTTCAGACGATAGGCAGAGCCGCGAGAAACGAGCACGGCGAGGTAATTATGTACGCCGATTCCGTTACTCCGTCAATGGAGCGCGCGATTACCGAAACTCTGCGCCGCCGTGAGATTCAGCAGGCTTATAACGAAGCGCACGGTATCCAGCCTAAGACTATTATTAAGGGCGTTCGCGATATTATTGAGATTACGAGCAAGGATAATCTTGACGCACACAACCGCCGTATGACTGCAAAGGAACGCAAGGTTATGATTGAAAAGCTCACGCGCGAAATGAAGGAAGCGGCAAGGCTGCTTGAATTTGAACATGCGGCGTTCCTGCGCGATAAGATAAAAGAATTATCCGATTAGGAGATTATAATGTTTAAACTGCTAAACGATAAGGGTTTCTGGAAAAACGCTTTGAAACTGGCTTTTCCCGTTGCCGTCCAGAATATGCTTTTCAGCTCCTTTACGCTTGTTGATACGCTGCTTGTAAGCACGCTCGGCGACGTAACGCTTGCCGCGGTGGGTATGGCGGGGCAGTGGAGCTGGCTTATGAATATGATTTTCTTCGGCACCTGTTCTGCGACGGGCGTTTTCGTCGCGCAGTACTGGGGCGTAAAGGATAAGGTAAGAATCCGTAAAACTATGGGCATTGCCCTTAGTATTACCTTACTTGTATCATTGGTTTTCTTTGCCGTAAGCTTCTGCTTTCCCGCCGAGGTAATCCGTATGTTCAATAAGGATGCCGCGGTTATTGAGGCGGGGAAGGGGTACCTTAAGATACTCTGCTTCACTTTCCCCGCGTTCGCGATGTCAAACGTATTTTCAATCGTGCTTCGTTCTACGGAAAAGCCGAGGCTTCCTATGTACGTATCGCTCGTTACGACGCTTTTAAACATCTTTCTTGACTATGCGCTGATTTCGGGCAAGTTCGGCTTTCCGAAAATGGGCGCGCGCGGCGCAGCGCTCGCAACTCTGATTTCAGCGTGGGCGGGTATCTTCGTAATGATAGCCGTTTCTGCTGTAAGCAGGAATATTCTTATTTCCTCGCTAAAGGCGGTGTTCGGGTTTAACTCAGAGGATTTAAAGGTGTTCTTCAAAAGGGCAATTCCCGTAATCGCAAACGAGAGCCTCTGGGGCGTGGGCAACTTCATTTTCAATCTTATTTACGCCAATATGGGCTATGAGTACTACGCTTCAATAACGATACTTAAAACCTTCGAAAACCTTTCATACGTGCTGTTTATCGGACTTTGCAGCGCCTGCTCGGTAATGATAGGAAAGTCGGTAGGTATGGGCGAGATTGAAAGGGGAATTAAGGACTCAAAACGCTTCCTTATTATTATACCTATCACAGCCGTATTTGTGGGCGCTATTGCAATAATCTTCCGTGCGCCGCTCGTTTCAATATTTGATTTGGGTAATAATATAAGCGAGCTTACTATTAATACCGCAAGGCTGCTTATTATCGTATATTCGGTTGAATTGCCGATGAGGTCGCTCGGATTTACGTTTATCGTAGGTATTCTTCGTTCGGGCGGCGATACCTTTACCGCCGCAAAGCTTGACCTCGGCTCGCTCTGGCTTGCGTCGCTTCCTGCAACTCTGATTGCGGCGTATGTGTTCAAGCTTCCGTTCATCGTATGTTATATAATTATGTATTTTTTCGAGGATTATATAAAGATTATATTATGCGTAAACTACTATAAAAAACTCAAGTGGATTAAACCCGTTACCGATGAGGGCAAAGCCGCTTTAAAGGAGTTCAGGAAAAATGATTAAAAATATTGTGGTTAAGGGCGCTCGTGAGCATAACCTTAAGAATATCGATATAGAAATCCCAAGGGACAAGCTCGTTGTTTTTACGGGACTTTCGGGCTCGGGTAAAAGCTCGCTTGCCTTCGATACTATTTACGCTGAGGGTCAAAGGCGCTACGTTGAGTCGCTCTCGTCATATGCAAGGATGTTCCTCGGTCAGATGGAAAAGCCCGATGTTGATTACATAGAGGGGCTTTCTCCCGCTATATCTATCGACCAGAAAACGACGAGCAAAAACCCTCGTTCAACGGTAGGCACGGTTACTGAAATCTACGATTACCTACGTCTGCTCTGGGCGAGAATAGGTATCCCTCACTGTACGGTCTGCGGACGTGAGATTACTCAGCAGACGGTTGATATGATTGTGGACAGGGTTATGGAATATCCTGAGGGTACTAAGCTTCAGGTTATGGCTCCGATTGCAAGGGGCAAGAAGGGCGAGTACCAGAAGGAGCTTGCCGACGTTGTTAAGCAGGGCTTCGTGCGCGTAAGGATTGACGGTATACTCTATGACGCGGGCGAGGTTACAAAGCTTGAAAAGAATATCAAGCATAATATTGAGGTTGTCGTTGACCGCCTTGTTATAAAGGAGGGTATTAAATCCCGCCTTTCGGACTCTATTGAAACCGCAACCAAGCTCACCGACGGCGTTGTGCTTATTGATATAATCGGCGAGGGAGAGGAGCTTTATTCCCTTAATTACGCATGTCCCGAGCACGGCGCGGCGATTGAGGAAATGAGCCCGCGTATGTTCTCATTTAATAACCCGTTCGGCGCGTGTAAGCAGTGCGACGGTCTCGGAACTTTCAAGGAAATTGATGAGGATTTAATTATTCCCGATAAAAAGCTTTCCGTTAATCAGGGCGCTATCAAGGCGAGCGGCTGGAACGTTGCCGAGGGCAGCTCAATCGCAAGGATGTATATGGAAGCCCTTGCAAACGAATATAATTTCTCTCTTGATATGCCCGTAGAGATGATAGGCGAGGAGGGGCTAAACGCAATCCTATTCGGTACGCGAGGAAAGAAGATAAAAATGAAGCGTGTTACCTCCTACGGCTCGGGCACGTACGTTAACGATTTTGAGGGGGTTATTAATAACCTTAAGAGAAGGTATAAGGAAACCTCGTCGGACTGGGCGAGGAGCGATATTGAGGCTGTTATGCGTGACTGCCGCTGTAATTCCTGTAAGGGTGCAAGGCTTAAGCCCGAGGCGCTTGCAGTAACCGTAGGCGGTATAAATATCTATGAGTTTTGCAGGATGTCAATTAACGAGGAGCTTGAATTCATTGACTCCTTAAAGCTTAATGAAAAGGAACTGATGATAGGCAAGCTTGTAATAAGGGAGATAAGGGAAAGGCTAAACTTCCTTAATTCCGTGGGGCTTGACTATCTTTCGCTCGCGCGCGACAGCGGTACTCTTTCGGGCGGTGAGGCTCAGCGTATCCGCCTTGCGACCCAGATAGGCTCCTCGCTTATGGGCGTGCTATATATCCTTGACGAGCCCTCAATCGGACTTCACCAGAGGGATAACAATAAGCTGCTCGGCACATTAAGACACCTCAGGGATTTAGGTAACACTCTGATCGTAGTTGAGCACGACGAGGAAACCATGCTCGCTGCAGACTACCTTGTGGATATAGGTCCCGGCGCTGGCGTTCACGGAGGAGAGCTCGTCGCTGCGGGCACTCCCGAGGAGGTTATGGCGTGCGAAAGCTCGATAACGGGACAGTACCTTTCTAAAAAAAAGGTTATCCCCGTACCAGAAACGCGCAGGGCGGGCAACGGTAAAAAGCTGACCGTTTACGGTGCATCTGAGAATAATCTTAATAATATCGACGTTGAAATACCGCTCGGTAAATTCGTTACCGTAACGGGCGTATCGGGCTCTGGAAAGAGCTCGCTTGTCAACGAGATTATTTATAAACACCTTGCCAATAAGCTCAACCGCGCAAAGAAGCATACGGGTAAGTTCTCGTCGATGAAGGGGCTTGACGCGCTCGATAAGGTTATAAATATAGACCAGTCCCCGATAGGCAGAACGCCGCGTTCCAACCCCGCGACCTATACGGGCGTCTTTAACGATATAAGGGATTTATACGCTTCAACGAGCGACGCCAAGAAAAAGGGCTATAAGCCTAACCGCTTTTCCTTTAACGTTAAGGGCGGGCGCTGCGAGGCTTGCCAGGGCGACGGTATAGTTAAGATTGAAATGCACTTCCTTGCCGACGTTTACGTGCTCTGCGAGGTATGCGGCGGTAAGCGTTATAACCGCGAAACGCTCGATGTTAAGTTCAAGGGTAAGAGCATTTACGACGTGCTTGAAATGACGGTTGACGAGGCGGTTGAATTCTTTGAAACCCAGCCTAAGATAGCAAGAAAGCTTAAAACTCTTTCGGACGTCGGGCTCGGATATGTCAAGCTCGGACAGCCCGCCACAACTCTTTCGGGCGGCGAGGCGCAGAGGGTTAAGCTTGCGACCGAGCTTTCAAAGCGCTCGACGGGCAAGACTATCTATATACTTGACGAGCCGACTACGGGGCTTCATACCGCCGACGTGTCAAAGCTGCTCGACGTGCTTAATATGCTCGTTGATTCGGGCAATACCGTAGTAATTATTGAGCATAACCTCGACGTTATCAAGTGCGCCGACCATATTATCGACCTCGGTCCCGAGGGCGGCAAGGGCGGCGGAAGAATCGTCGCCGAGGGCACGCCCGAGGAGGTCGCAAAGGTAAAGAAATCATATACGGGACAGTACCTTAAAAAAGTATTATCATAGGGCGATTTACTAATCGCCCGATTTTTTTGCGATATATTTTTGCATTTTGAGGACTAATGAGTGAAGGAAGTGAGAAACTTGAGCAAAGCATATGCCGATAAGGAGCTTGATATGGCTTACAGGCAGTACGGGCAAGCGATTGAAAAATATTGCCGAATCAGTCTCGGCGAAGCAAGTGATAGTGCAGCCGACTGTACTCAGGAAGCGTTTTATGTGTATTACAAAAAGCTCCTTGACAGCGAAAGCTTTGATAACCCAAGAGCATTCCTTTATAAAACTGCTCATAATTTTGTCCTTAAAACGAAGGAAAAGTATTTTAAAGAAGCAAGGCGCACCAAGCCCCTTGACGAAGCGGATGAACTTTCGGTAGAGTTATACAATTTGATTAGCGACTACACGGATTATGACCGAATTAAAGAATTGCTCATTTCCGAATTGCGCGAGGAAGAGCAACGGCTCTATGAATGGAAATTTACCGAGCGTAAGCCGTTACAGGAGATAGCAGAATTGCTTGGTACCAATCCTGCCGCTGCGGCAAATCGTATAGCGCGGCTAAGAAAGAAAATAATCGGATTAATTCAGAAAGGGGGACAGTTAAATGATGATTACCGTTAATCATAATACCGTTGCGTATCTATCGGACGGGAATACATTATACCGTGAAATGATTGATTATCTTAACAGCGTAATTGAAAAAGAATTTGAAAAAGATAACATTAACTGCGACCTTATTGATGAATGTGTGAACGCTGTTGAGGAATTACAACGGGAGCTTGAGAATAAAAAAAACTCTGACAATGTTATTAAAAAGAGAATAAAATTAACTCCGAAAACGCGCGCGGTAATAGCCGCGGCGCTTGCGGTTGCTATAGGTCTGAATGTGCTTTATCACACCTCGCCTGCATTTGCTGATTCGGTAAAGGATCTGTTTTCGTCAATAATTTCAACACTCCAGGTAGGAGCGAAGGAAACTCAAAGGCTTGAGAATTTAAGCTCTATATACGCAATAGCACCTGATGGTAATAAGATAAAGGTTACCTCAGAAACAGATATCGACGTAAGGGACTTTATCGTAATTGCCGTTTATCAGGACGGCACTAAAAACGAGGTACCCATTAAAGACTGTAAATTTGAGAAAACGGTAGCCTTCGAAGGTAATACAAAATACCTGTTGATTAGTATTTCATACGGTGGCTGCTCCTGTGCAGTAGCTTACGAAATGGAGGGATAATAATGACTAAAAAGTTATTAAGCATTCTGCTTTCTTTAATAATGATATTTGCGACTTTGTCTTTCACGCCGCTTACCGCACTTGCCGAGCATTCAGTAAGCTCCGACGGCTTATGGGAGTATTCAATCTTTAAGGTCGACAATAAAACTTATGGCGTAATAAATGATTATAAGGGAACCAATCTTACTAAAACCATTGTTATACCTAATACAATAGGCGACGTTAATATAGTTGGAATTAAAAATATGCCTAATGGCTTGAAAAGCGTTATCGTAAGCGAGGGTATAAAATTTATAGATACCTATGCTTTCAGCAATAATGATTCTGATTTATCAATCTCTTTGCCTAACAGCCTTGTATACATCGGCGACTGTGCTTTTATGGGCGACAATCTTTCTGAAATTAATTTTCCTGATAGTCTTGAAGCGATAGGTAAAGAAGCATTCTATTCAGCACAGTTTGACAACAGGGATATTATATTGCCAGACGAGCTGGGATATATAGGCGAGGACGCCTTTGAAAAGACGGATATTACCTCAATATATATAGGAAAAAATACCGACTTTGGAATAGTAAAATATGAATACAATTCAGGAGTATATAATGTAAATGAAAACATCTCATCACCGTTTTCAAACTGCTATGATTTAAACAGTGTTGTGATTAATGATGAAAATCCCTATATCACAGTAAGCGACAATGCGGTTTATACTAAGGATATGAAGAAATTGCTGTATATTATTGGCAGCAGGCAGGAGTTCACCATTGATGATTCTGTTGAAGAAATCAGCGGAAAGATTTTCAATTCGTCCATGCATAGGATTGACAGAATTATAATAGGCAGCGGCTTGAGAGCAATACCCGACTTTGCCTTCTATGAGACTACAATAGGCGAAATCAGCTTTAACCCGGGGTGTAATATAAGAAGCATAGGTAGCTGCGCATTTAAGAAGGCGCGTATTGAAGAAGCCTTTGTACTCCCGAAGAGCGTTAAGCAAATCGCAAAACAAGCCTTTGAGCAGTCTCGGATTCCGTCCTTCAGTGCTCAGAAGGGTTCCGAACTGGCTGTAATAGACCAAAAAGCTTTTGCCCAATCGAATATTAACAATATTGATTTTTCAAACTGTAAGGCGTTGCTGTTGCTTGGAGATCGAACCTTTTCCGGCTGTAAGGCAGTAGAGGTTAATTTATTAGGTACTGCCGTATCTTCGATTCGGGAAAACCTGTTTGAAAACAGCCAGTATCTTCAAACCGTATGGCTTCCCGTAACGGCGGAATACGTGTTTGGTAGCGCTTTCAGTAATTGCCCTCGTCTTGTTAATAAATATCGTCCTGTGCTTTTTTCCGATCTTAGTATAACACGCAAGCATTCCGTAAGAACCAATAGCGAATACGTTTATAAAATTTACAACGGCGCTGATGGCGATTTTGTCGGAATCAGTTCATATTTTGGCGCAGAGGACGTAGATTTAGTCATTCCTGATACTATTAACGGAAAACCTGTAAAAATCATTGAAAACGGCGCCTTTAAATATAAAAAATTCAACAGCGTAACGCTTCCGACCGAGCTTGAAATTATACGTGAAGGCGCTTTTGAGGACTGCGGTATGACAGGAACCCTGATACTTCCCTCAGGTGTGAAGTATATCGGAACAAGCGCTTTTGAAGAGAACGCTTTTTCAAGCGTTGAGCTTAACGAGGGGCTTCTGTATATAGGAAGTTTAGCTTTTAACTGGGCGACGGAAATGGAATATAGCGTTAGCTATCCCGAATCGTTGATTGCAGTAGGAAGCAGTTTATATAATGGTGCTTTTACGTATCCTAAAACTCTGTATTACGGAAAGAATGCGCTTAATATTGAAAATGATTTAATATATAATTTTGTGGGCTATGCGGACTCGTTAGCAGGCTATGAGAAAACGGGATTTGGAATAGAACGAGTAGAGGTAAGCGACGATAATCCGTATTACACGAGTGAGGACGGCGTTCTTTACAACAAGGATATGACTGAGCTTATATTCTATCCGCAAATGAAAAGAGATACGGAGTTCATCGTGCCGGACACCGTGGTAAGTATTGAGCCGCATGCCTTTGAAGATAACGTATTCCTTGAAAAGCTTACTATAACGGGGAATGTTAAGTATATTGATAAGACCTCATTTTCCTATGCTTCAAGACTGAAAACAGTTATTTTTAAAAGCGGGGTCAGTGTATACAAGCTGGATTCAACGTTTTACAATATTAGAACCCTCGAAAACGTAATCTTTGAAGACGGCGTAAAAATCAAAAAGCTATATAAAACTTTCTGCTCTACAAATCTTAAAAGCATTGTAATCCCTGAAAGCGTAACTGCTATCGGAAGTATGACGTTTCACAATACGCCTCTTGAAAACGTAGTGTTTCACGAGGGCTTAACCTTGATTGACAGCGAAGCATTTGAACACTGTGCAAAGCTTACAAAGCTTATTCTTCCTCAAAGTATGAGATTTATTTACTGGCAGGCATTTAAAGATTGCACAGCGTTATCATATATTAATTTCGGAGGAACTAAATATATACAGGCAGGCTTCATTAATTGTACTTCGCTCGAACAGGTTGACGTAACAGGAATAAGACTTGTTAACGCTTTTATAGGCTGCGATAACCTCAAAAAGTTTTACTTTACTGCTGAAGAGAAGGAAGCGTATATAGCCGCTCATGAATGCGAGGGTAACGAAAGTGTTGAAAGCGTCGTTATCGGTTCCTCAATCAGCGAGATTCGGGACTGCGCATTTGCAGACTGTACTAACTTAGAAAAGGCAGTTATTTCCGATAGGGTAGAAATGATTGCAGACAGCGCCTTTGACAATTGCGAAAAGCTGACTATCTACTGTGTTGCTAATTCCGTTGCACATCTGTACGCGCTGAAAAACAATATCAGGTTTGAAACCTTTTCAATTGAGCCTGTACCTGACCAGACTTATACGGGCAAAGCAATTACGCCTGCTTTGAAGGTCACTCAGGGCGGAGAGACTATGACAGCAGGAGTTAACTATAAAGCGGTGTACAGTGATAACGTCAATGTCGGGCTGGCGACCGTAAGCGTTGTTGGCTTAGGCGATTATAAGGTGCTCGGAACAACCGTTAATTTCAAAATTGTGGCACCGAAGCCGAATAAATCTGCTGCAAAGCCTGTAACCTCTAATAAAAAGACAGCAGTTGTAAATGTAAAGCTTGCAAAGCCTGTAATTACAAAGAAAAAACGTACTAAGGGCAAGCTAGAAATTAAATGGAAAAAGGTAAACGGAGCGGACGGGTACATAATTCAGTACAGTACTAATAAAACGTTTAAAGGCGCAAAAACCGTAATCGTTAGTGCAAATACTTACAAAAAAACCTTTAAGCTCAAAGATAAGAAAAAATACTATGTTCGTATTCAGGCTTTTAAAAAATCAAACGGTAAAATAAACTATTCAAAATGGAATAGGAAATAGTGTTTTCTATGAACCGTAATTAAATAATATTGACGAAATCACCTCCGGGATTTATAATAATCTCAGAGGTGATTTTCTTGAAGCAGACTTTAACTAAGAAAAAGAAATTCGGCTATGCCTTCGGTATTTTTACCGAATCGCTCGTATATAATATGTTTTATACCTACTATCTTACCTTCCTTAATGAGATAGTCGGTATCAAGCCTAAATACAGCGCTATTATCATATTTATTTCAATTGCCTGGGACGCTGTTACCGACCCGCTTATAGGTAACTATACCGACCGTCCGGGCGTGGATAAGCGCAGGATAATGAAGATTTCTATTATCCCGCTCGCCGTTACCTTTATCGTTGCGTGGACGAGCATTGGCGCGGGCTTTTCCTCACAGCTTGCAAAAATCCTGCTCTATACCTTTATTTCAATGTGTATCTGGATTTTCTACACGATGTATTCAATCCCGTACTATGCTATCGTTCCCGAGCTTACTGAGGACTATGACGAGAGAACGGATATCCGCTCCCTTTCCTCGCTCCTTAACGCCTTTTGCGTTGGCATTGGTAATATTCTTCCCGCGCTTGTTCCCACCGTCGCAATACTCCTCGGCAAGAGGTATCAGAGCAATTCATACGCCGTAATTGCCGCGATTATCGGTATTATGGCAGTAGCCCTCGGCTTTATCTGCTGCAAGTCGCTCAAGGGCGTATATCAGCCTAAGAAGGCGGAGGACGGCGCAGTTTATGAAAAGGTAACCGTTAAATCCACATTCCGCGCCTTCGGCGATATTCTGCGTCTCAAGCCGACTAAGTGGTTTCTTCTTTTCGTATTCTTCTACCTTGCGATGAGTACTATGATTCAGTCAAACCTTACCTATATGGTTATCGACTGTATCGGTATGGAATACGATACAGGTATTGTTTTCGTTATCCTTACCCTTGTAATCACTATGGCAATCACCGTACCGATTGTTGAGAAGGTTGCAAATAAAAAGGACAGGCGCTTTGCAACGATTTTATTCCTTTCTATTGTATGCGCTTTAGAGGTTATTATTAAGATAGTAGGTCTTGACGCAGAGGTAGGCGGCTTTAAGATTATGGCTGTTATCCCTGCGGCAGTGCTCGGTATCGGTAACGGCACCTTCTGGACGCTCTTTTATTCAATGGGCTACGACCTTGTCGAGCTTAATGAATTTAAGACAGGCGAGCGCCGTGAATCCACTATTACCGCGCTTCCTCAGCTTGTACAGAAGTTCGGCTCAGCCTTCGGTATTCTTATGGCGGGGCAGCTCCTTTCAGCCTACGGTTACGATTCCTCAAAGGACGTCGCGGGCAACGAGAGCCTATTTACAAAGGTTACGGATTTAAAGGTAATTAATGGTATGGAAAATATTTCTACTATTATTCCCGCCGCTATCCTCGCCGTTTCCATTATCTGCGTTATTATTTACCCGATGACAAGGGAGCGCTTTAACGCGCTTAAGGTACAGCTTGATAAGAAACGCAGGGGAGAGGAATACACCACAGAAGGCTTTGAAAAGCTTTTATAGACTTATTACAGTACGATTACAAAATAAATTAAACTGTAACTCTATTTTAATTGAGTTGCAGTTTCTTTTTTGCTATTATTGAGAAGATAAAAACGCCAATATTGAGTCAAAGGAGTGAAAATTATGGATAGAAAAGTCGTAATTTTTAATCATCCTCTTATTCAGCATAAGCTCAGCATTCTCCGTGACGTTGACACGAGCACAAGGGATTTCAGAAGTCTTGTTGACGAAATTGCAATGCTTATGATGTTTGAGGCTACCCGTGACCTTCCCACCGAGGACGTTAAGGTAACTACTCCCTGCGGTATTGCCGACTGTAAGCACATTGCAGGTCGTAAGCTCGCTTTCGTTCCGATTTTACGTGCAGGTCTCGGCATGGTTGACGGATGTCTGAAGCTCGTACCCTCGGCTCGTGTAGGTCATATCGGTCTTTACAGGAACGAGGAAACCCTCAAGCCCGTTGAGTATTACTGCAAGCTTCCCAAGGATATTGAGGAGAGGGACGTATTTGTTGTAGACCCGATGCTCGCGACAGGCGGCTCGGCTATCGACGCTATTTCTCAGATTAAGCTTCGTAACCCGAGAAAGATTGTTTTTATGTGCCTCATCGCCGCTCCCGAAGGACTCAAGGCGCTTGAAGAGGCTCACCCCGACGTTGATATTTACTGCGCGGGACTTGATTCACATCTTAACGAAAACGGAT
>CALCYI010000007.1 GCA_937907605.1 uncultured Clostridia bacterium
ACCAAAAATTACCCCTTGAGCGCTTAGTCTCAAGGGGTATTTCGACAGACTGAGGAGAGGATTTTTATCCTCTCCAAATTTTCGCAAATAAAAATAGTATTCTTTATTGACAAAAGGTAAAAAATGTGCTATTGTGTCTATGGTTAGCGGCGGCTAACCCTTTGCTTGTCAAAAGAGTTAGCATATGCTAATTGGATTCTATTCCTTTTTCCTATTCCTATTCCTAATCTTATCTTTGGTTAGCCGCACTAACATATATTAAAATATTGTATGCAAAATCGGGAAACCGATTAAATTTTTAGAAAGGAAGTTAGCAATTGCTAACTGAAGGTAAAACATTATGAAAGTAGCAGTAGTTTATTGGAGCGGCACAGGTAATACAGAGGCAATGGCAAATGCTGTTGCAAGCGGTGCAGCTGAGGCAGGTGCTGAAGTACAGCTGTTTGGTGCTTCAGAATTTAATAGCAATATGGTTGCTGAGTTTGACAGTATTGCCTTTGGCTGTCCTTCAATGGGTGTTGAAGAATTAGAGGACAGCGAATTTCAGCCGATGTTTGACGACGTAAAGGGCTCACTTTCAGGCAAAAAGGTTGCACTTTTCGGCTCTTACGGCTGGGGCGATGGCGAATGGATGAGAACCTGGCAGGCTGATTGTGAATCGGCAGGTATTTCGCTGGTAGCTGACGGTCTTATTGCAAATGAGGCTCCCGATGATGAAGCTGTTAAAAACTGTCAGGGACTCGGAAAATCATTAGCATAATTTTAAATCAAGGAATATCCATAATGTCAATTGATAAATATCTGGTGCAACACTGCGCTCCCACGCTTGCCTCACTGAAAACGGCAAATATGTTTTCATGCTCTTACGATAGCGAAAAGAGTCTCAATAATTCTATTGAGTTTTGGAACGAGATTTTTAAGAACAAGGGCGTTGAACTCATTGTGCTGAAAAAACAGAATAATACTGCACTGATTTACGTTTGCAGAAAGAGCCGTTTAGCAGCCGACCTTGCAAAGGACGGCGTTGCTGAATTCCTTGCAGATTACGGATACAACAGTATTGATACAGATGAAGCCATTAATACGCTGAAAGGTCGACTTCTCTCCTTAAGTGAATTTCCTCACGAAATCGGAATTTTCCTTGATTATCCTCTTGGCGACGTAAAGGGCTTTATTGAAAATGCAGGTGCAAACTGCAAATGTACAGGTTGTTGGAAGGTTTATTGCAACGAGTGCGAAGCAATCAAAATGTTTGCCAAATTCAAAAAATGCAGAGAGGTTTATTCTCGCCTCTATCTGAGCGGTGAAAGAAACATTGTGCAATTAACTGTTAAATCGGCGGGTTAATCCGCCGATTTTGTTTTATCTATTGAAATATTAACGCGGTGGTGCTATAATGCGGTTAGCAACGACTAACCAAAATTAAAGGAGTTAATACGTCGCAATTAAAGATTTTTGTTAATAACAAAAGGAAGCCTGAGGGTAAACCGTGGCTGAATATAACAGCAAGGGAGTAAAAAGAACGAAAAGCCGGATAAGTATTAATTAATGATAGTGTAGATAAAGGTTTTGGAACAGAGTAACAGAAAGGGCAAAAATGAAAAAATACGATATTAATCAGCCGATAACTCTGAAAAGCGGAGTTTATCAACTAAACAGCGAACGTAATTTTGATTACCAGCTTAACCGTGTTATTAACTGGGACGGCGGCGATTTAGAGGACATAAGAAAAATAGCGCATAAAATTCACACAAGCGCGGATTGGAAGCGTGAGCTTATTGCACTCGGCGATACTGCTATGGCGGAAAACAGAACGGAAAACGCAATTGCCTATTACCAAATGAGCGAATTCTTTATGTATGACGGAGACCCCGATAAAAAGAAATACTATCAAAAAGCAACGGATTTATTCTATGAATACTACGCCGATTACTTTGAGGGCGAAAACCCGATTATCAAAAGGCATTCCGTTCCCTTTGAAAATGTGACGCTGCCCGTTATGCACGTAATACCTGACGGAGAGTGTAAAGGGACAATATTAGTCCACGGTGGTAATGACAGCTATTTTGAAGAATTTTTGTTTTCTCTTCTGTATTTAAGAGAAAAGGGCTTTGAGGTGTATCTTTTTGAAGGTCCCGGTCAAGGCGGCGTAATGCGGCTTCAGGGTATGCATTTTACTCCCGAATGGGAAAAGCCTGTCAAAGCCATACTTGATTATTTTGACCTTGACGACATAACCATTGTCGGGATTTCGCTCGGCGGATACCTTGCGCCGAGAGCTGCGGCATTTGATAAGCGTATCACAAAGGTTGTTGCTTGGTCGGTTTTTCCTTGCTTTCTTGATGTTATTGTGGGCATTCAAAAGCCTGCGCTTCAAAAAATGTTCTATTTTCTGATGGGTGCTAAGGCAAGACCTGTCATCAACTTCATTTTCAACAAAAAAGCAAAGAAAGAGCCTATTACCGATTGGGGCTTGAAACACGGAATGTATGCTTACGAGGCAAAGGATGCTTATGATTATGCCAAGCGATTAAAGCAGTATGATATTGAGCCGATAGCAAAGAAGGTTACGCAGGATATGCTGATTCTCGGCGCGAACGACGACCATTTTATCAATTACCATTTAATCGGAAAAGAAATTGATATGCTCACTAATGTTAAAAGTCTTACCTTCCGTCTGTTTACTGATAGGGAAAACGCACAAAATCACTGCAATGTAGGCAATGGAAAAATAGCCCTTGATACAATTTGCAACTGGATTGAGCAGATAAACCAACAAGGTTAATATGAAATTTTCGCTTTGAGGATGCCGGAATGTTAATCTTCGTCGGTTCGTACGTTGTGCTTTGCAGCTATTGGCTGACAGTGATTGCCGAAAAACTTGAAGCAAGAAAAAGCAGAAGAAAGGAAAGACAAAATGAAAACAGAGAATAACCGAAAAAACCAACTGCCTGTTTACGGCGTTGGTCCGCTATACGGTTTCGGCATTTCCGCCGTCAGCATTTTGTTTATCGTGCTGTCAAAAAAAGTGTTTAAAACGGGCGCTGTATCAGGGCTGAAAATCCCGTTTATTGTTTTTGGAATTGCATTTATTCTCGGCGGAATTGCCATATGGATATCCGCCGTTATCCTTGCCAAAATTGATGACGGAATAAAAACAAACACACTCGTAACGCGCGGAATCTACGCCTGCTGCCGTAATCCGATTTATACTGCGGTTACCTTTGTCAATATCGGCGCGCTGCTTATTGCAAATAACTTATGGTTGCTGCTTTTGCCGTTTTGTTACTGGGCTTATATGACCGTTTTGATGAAGCACACAGAGGAAAAATGGCTTTACGATATGTTTGGGGAAGAATACGCCGCATACTGTAAAAAAGTGAACAGATGTATACCGTGGTGGAGAAAGAAATGACGTTAAAATACAGAATTCTTAAAAAGGTAATGCTTGCCATCAATTTCCGCAGCCGTTTTGATAAGGACGAAGCGGAGATGATTGCTTTTGCCAAAAAACTGAATGCCAAAACAAAGGTGCCCGCATTAACAGATAAAGAAATAGAAGTAAATAAAATCTATGTTGACGGCGCTTTGGTACTGAAATTTACGCATAAAAAGAAAACCGACAGAGCAAATCTTTTTATAATCGGCGGCGGTATGATTAAGTCGCCCCGTCCCGACTCCATTAGAAAGGCGCTGAAAATTGCCAAGGAAACGGGGCTGGATATGTATATCCCTTATTATCCGCTGTGCACGGATTATCCGATAACAGAGCCTTACAAAATGATATACGCCACCTACGAAAAAATGCTTGAAGAATACACGGCTGAAAACATCTCCGTTCTCGGCACATCGTCGGGAGGAAATATAGCGCTCGGTCTGATTGCGTATATGAACGATATTAAGAGCAGTCTGCCGAAGCCTGCGTCGATTATCCCGATTTCGCCCGGCACCTGCGTGATGAACGACGAGGAATGGAAAAGAATGCAGACGCTCGATAAGGTAGACGTGCTAATTCCCGCTAAGTTTATGAAAACGGCTGAGGGGATTATGCGCCACGGGGACGACAGCGTACCTGACTATATGATATGGTTGCAAAAAGGCGATTTTACCGATTGCCCGAAGGTGTATTTTATGTACGGCAGCGACGAAACGCTCTATGCCTGCGCACCGTCCTTTGAGGAGGCAATGAAAAAGTATGGCGTTGAGTATGAAATGATTGTGGGCGAAGGACTTTTCCATTGTTATCCCGTATTCCCGATTACTAAGGAGTCTAAAGCGGGTTGGGAACAGATGATACATATTATGAAGAACTGTTATCGATAACGTGGTGAGAAAAATGAAATATGGAATTATAGGCGGATTCATTAAATTTGCATTTGCAAAAACGGCATTTGATTATATTGAAAAAGAAATACCTGATATAGATATGAGTTCCTACAAAAGCCGTGTGCTGAAGGAATACAGGGCGATTGTTGAAAGAACGCCCGGCATCGGCAGTGTGAAGGAAAATATGTTCGTTATGACGATGTATGCAGGCGCGTTCCTGATTGCACTTTATAAAGAGGCTGACGGAAAAATTGATGAAGAAAAGCTGAAAGGCTTAATTTATGCATTATCCTATTGCCCGCTGATGGTAAAAGCAAAGGAAGGAAAGAGCGCGTTTACAGAAAAGGAAATTGAGAACCGCACAAAACAGGCTCAGTGGTCAAGAGAGCATATTGAGGAATATCCGATGAACTGGTTTTATTATTTCAAAACCGTTCCCGATAAGGAGGAATACTACATTACTCACAAGCAGTGCGGTATCTGTAAGCTGACAAAGCAGGAGCACTGCGAGGAGATTACAAAGCATCTTTGTATGATGGATTATTACACCTTTGAAATGCAGGGTGCAGTTCTTGACAGAACAAAAACGCTCGGCTTCGGCGACGACGAATGTAATTTCCACCTGATGAGCAAGGAGAGAGCAAAGGAAATCGGCTTTGTAAGAAGCCCTGACGCAAAATAAAGGATTAACCGCAGAGCATAGGCGGTGTGCATTTTATAAACAATTCGGTACAATCATAACCACCAGTTGAACTGGTGGTTTGCACAGGCCCTAAAAGGGCCGCCTA
>CALCYI010000008.1 GCA_937907605.1 uncultured Clostridia bacterium
AATTTGTAAACGAATTTAGGAGCGAGAAATAATTATGGATAAAAAAATTGATAAGAGAGCTCAAAAAACAAGAAAGGCTTTGCAAAACGCTCTTGCAGAGCTGTTAAATGAAAAGGTGCTGCGAAAGATAACTGTTCAGGAGGTTGCCGACCTTGCCGAAGTCAACCGAGTAACCTTTTATAAGCACTACAAGGATATATATGATTTATACGAGCAAATGGAAAAAGAGGTGCTTTCGGATCTCGGTATGCTGATACTGGATTATCAGGATAAGACGAAACCTGATTTTTGTTCTGCGTTGATTGATTACATAGAAAGCAATTCAAAAATATTTAAAATGATATTCAGCCCGTACAACACGGGCGAGCTCAGGGATAAGTTCTGCAAAATGGTAGAGGGCTTATTCCGCCTTATGCAGACGGAGAAGAATAACACGCAGTTCAACGATGTTAAAATTGATTATTACACCACCTATCAGTCAAAAGCATTTATTGCCCTGCTTGAAAAATGGGTGCAGGAAGGCTTTTCGCAGTCAAGAGATTTCATCATCAAAACCGCCGCCGAATTTGACACGCACACGGAGGAGTTAATCGCTACTCTTTATAATTAAAGATATTGGGGAATTAAATTTGAATATTGTCTAATATAGAGGCTGTCTCACGAAATTTCATGAGACAGCCTCTTTGCTTAGGATTTAATGTTGTCTACCTTTTGTTTTGCATTATCTCTTTAACCTGAAGCAACAACTTGTTCTTGCCATTATTGCAACTGTAATTAACCCCGTCAAGAAAAGGCTTCACAATTTTTATTGACAGGCTTTCCTCTCTGTCAAAAGGATTAAACGGCACTCCGAAATAGGTGAGCTCAACGGAGCAATCCTCACCGTTTTCGCCGCACATCACACAAAAATGAACAGGATAAACGTTTTTCCCTGATGAGAGCAATTCAACAACTACGCATTCCTCAAAAATATGCTCAAGCGCTATCTGCTGTTTTCGATTCATAAATTGCGTTTTTGAAAATTCTGCAAGCTCGGCTGTTACGCCGGCAAGGTCAACTTTGTTATCGTTGCAGGTAGTTTCATAAGTGTGATAACGGTTAACGAAAGCCCGTGTTTTCATTTTCTTAGGATGATGGAAAATTTGATTAGGAGTGCCGTCCTCATAAATAACGCCCTCGTCCATATAGAAAACCCTGCTGCTGACGTTCTCAGCAAAGCGCATTTCGTGAGTTACAATAAGCATTGTATACCCCTTTGCAGCAAGTCCCCGGATAACGTACAAAACCTCGTCAACCATTTTTGGGTCAAGAGCAGAGGTAGGCTCGTCAAACAGAAGGATTTTCGGTTCCATTGCAAGAGTTCTTGCAATTGCTACGCGCTGTTTCTGCCCGCCTGATAATTCATCGGGAAAATGATGCTCTTTGCCCAAAAGTCCAACCATTTGCAAAAGCTCCATACCACGCTTGACGGCTTCCTCTTTGGAAACGCCCCGCAACATAACGGGTCCTGTTGTAATATTTTCAAGCACATCCATATTTGAAAAAAGATTAAAGGACTGGAAAACCATACCGATCTCACGGCGCATTTTACGAATTGCTTTTGGGTCATCCGTTATTTTTTCACCCATAATATATATTTCGCCGTCAGTCGGCGTTTCAAGCCTATTAATACATCGAAGCAGCGTGCTTTTCCCTGTTCCCGACGGACCTATTATTGAAATAACCTCGCCCTTTGAAACTGTACAATTCACATCACGAAGCGGATGCGCTTCGTGATATTTTTTGCTCAAATGCCTGATTTCAAGAAGCACATTATCTGTCATTTTCATCCGCCTCCTTTTTAGCAAGCTTTTTTGATTTTCTGCGTGGATTCATTCTGTTACCTGCAAGAGTGAGCAACCACAGGCAAATTCTTGCAATCAGGAAATAAATCAAAGCGGTAAACACAAGCGAGAAAAACGATTCATAGGTTCTTGCCCGTATGATATCCGAAACCTTAGTTAAGTCTTGTACGGCAATGAAGCCGACAACTGAGGTGTTTTTAATCATTGCAACCACTTGGGATTTATACATATCAAATGCAAGCAGAACTGCCTGCGGGAAAAGAATTTTTCTAAACACCTGCCATGAGCTCATTCCCATTGCCTGGGCTGCTTCCACCTCGCCGCTGTCAACGCTGTTCATTCCTGTATCAAGTATGACCGCCGTGCGACAGGCAAAGCTGATTGAAAAAGCAATAATCGCAACAGGAAGCTCCTTTAGTCCCGTGTTGGTAAACACAATATAGAAGCATATCATCAGCACCAAAACGGTGGGAATACCGTCAATCAGCGAAATAAAACCGTTCATCAATTTTGATACGCCCTTGGCTCTGCTTCGCTTCAGCATACAGAAAACGAAACCTAAAACGCTTCCCAAAATGAGCGTTCCTACCGAAAGAAGCATAGTAACGCCAAGCCCGTTTACAATCATTTTCCAACGGTTTTCTCTGATTAAGGTTTTTTCAAAAGCGGTTAAAATATTTTCAAAAAAGCCGGACTTCACCGTATCGCCCTTGTCTAATATAAGCACGCCTACGGGCGCCGTATATACCGGCGTTTCCGGAAAAATAACTTTTTCCGCTCGCTCAGGCGTTTCCAGAATACCGCCCGACAGCATATCGACCTTGCCAAACTCTGCGTCATTTAGGCGAGAGGTAATGCTCTCGGCACGAAATTCTACCTTGTAGTTATATTCGTAGGCAAACTGCAGCGTAAGCTCAATATCATAGCCGACAAGCTTATCGCCCTCATAAAAGGAGTTAGGCACTAACTCGCCCGAGGTTCCTACAACTAACGTTTCAGCGCTGTCATCGGCAAGAGGTATATCAGGCATTTCGTAATTCTTGTCTATCATCCACTTCTGATACAGTCTTGCAAGCTCACCGCTGTCTTGCATCCCCTTTAAAAACTCGTTTAGCTGATTTTCAAGTTGATTGTACTTTGTCTTTGGAGAGATTGCCATTCCGCAATCCACATCTCCTATATTATCAAGCACACGATAGGTGTTTTGCTTTTCCTCAACGAGTGCGTCTAAGGATTCTCTGGCGTGAACAAAAGCGTCAATCTGACCGTGCTCAAGCGCAATCTGCATTTCGCCGATGCTGTTGAACTGTTTTTCCTGCGCGTTGGGAAATACTTCGGCTATCATAGGCTCGTGTGCCGAGCCTGTCAAGCCGCCGATAGTAATATCTTTATTGTTCAAATCAGAAACACGGCTGATTGTACCTTTTTCCTGCTTTGCAGAGCAACCTGAAAACGTTGCAAAGATGCATATAACAGTTAAAACAACGACAAGAAAGCAAAGAAATCTTTTTCGTAGTTCTTGGCTTTTGTCGTGGGAAATTGTTGTGTTTTTCATAATACACCTTTAAATCTTTCCTTATATAATTACGGTAATTATATCATACTTTTAAATAATGGTCAAACTCACTTGCCCTAACCTTAAAACCGTTAATTACAATGAATAATATGATAAAAGGGAGGCACTTCATAAAGTAAGGCAAGCATAGTGATCGTTTCTTGCATTTGGTTTACAACCATCCTTTTACTGTCCTGATATATAAAAAGATTGAAACTTAATAAATCTAATATGACCTTGTTGGGAAATACCTGACAAGGTTTATTTTTTTGCCATAAAGGGCTTGTATTTTAACTTTTTTGTGGCTTCAAGTGAGGGAAACTTTTACTCAAACAATTGTAAATAAATCGTGAATTTTAGTTCCAATATGGTTATATTTTGCCTTTGAAATCTGCGTATAGTGA
>CALCYI010000009.1 GCA_937907605.1 uncultured Clostridia bacterium
AGGCGGCCCTTTTAGGGCCTGTGCAAACCACCAGTTCAACTGGTGGTTATGATTTGACTTTTTTAAAATATCGTGTATATTTATATAACAGGAAGTGATTTAATGTCAATATTTTTAAAGGACTATACCGAGATTGCGGATATATTAAAAGAAAATAATATTAAAAAGCCCTTTCTCTGCTGTGGAAAGAGCTTTCAGAAAACGGCGCTTTTCGAGTATCTGAAGCAGTTTGATTTTGTGCTTTTTGATAATATCAGACCCAATCCGCGCTTTGAGGATATGATAACCGCTGCTGAGCTTTTTAAAGCCGAGGGTTGCGATTTTATGATAGCAGCGGGCGGCGGAAGCCCGATGGACAGCGCAAAGATGATACGCCTTATGACGACTAACGATGTTTCAAAGGCGCTCAGCGAGCCTATGAAAAATAACGGCATAAAGGCGCTGTTTATCCCTACCACCGCAGGCACGGGAAGCGAAGCTACTAAAACCTCTGTGTTTTATGTGAACGATACTGAAAAGCTTTCAATTCATAGCCTTGATTTCATTCCCGATTACGTGCTCTTTGACGAGCGTTTGCTTGAGACTCTGCCCGACTATCAGCGCAAGGTTACCGCCCTCGACGCGCTTTGTCACTCGATAGAGAGCTACTGGAGCAGTGCCGCTACCGACGAGAGCAGGGAATACGCAGAGAAATCAATACGCCTTTTCTTTGAGCATAAGGACGCATATATGAGAAATGAGAGGGAGGGCAACCGCGGTATGCTGATGGCTTCATTCTACGGCGGTAAGGCTATCAATATCACGGGCACTACCGCGCCGCATGCTCTGTGCTATAATATCACTATGACCTGCGGCACTGCGCACGGTCACTCGGTTGCCGTGGTCCTTGCAACGCTCTGGGACTATATGCTCGAGGGCGATTATCCAAAGGATACGCTGACCTTGCTTTCAAGGCTTATGGGCGGTGAAAGCGCAGCAGACGGCGCAAGGATTTTTTCTTCTCTTATTGATGAATTTGAACTCCCGTATCCGAAAGTAAGCGAGGATATGCTTGACGGATTCGTTTCAAAAATCAGCATATCAAAGCTTAAAACGACGCCTGTCCCGCTCGGCGCGGACGAGGTAAGGGAACTATACAGAAGGACGCTTAGTGATGGAATATAAATACGAGCTTCACTGCCATACTAATATGGTGAGTCAATGCGCCTCTACGCCTCCCGAGGAGGTAGTAAGGCTTTATAAGGAAAAGGGCTATTCTGGTATTGTAGTAACGGAGCATTACAGCCCGCTGACCTTTAAGCTGAACAGTTATTATAAACCGCAGCGGCTGATAGATTTCTACCTCTCCTCATACTACGAGATGAAAAAGTATGAAACGGAGGATTTTTCCGTTATCTTCGGCATGGAGCTGAGGCGTTACGCCACGGGTGCGGATTACCTGATTTACGGCATAGAGCCCCGGTGGCTAAAAGAGCAGGGGAATTTAATGAAGCTCGGAGAGAGACAGGTGTACCGCCTTATGCACGAGCAGGGCTATCTTGTTTTTCAGGCTCACCCGTTTCGCTGGTATATTCAGCGCTGCAATCCAAAATATATCGACGGTATCGAGGTCTATAACGGCAAGTGCGACGAAAAGACGAATTTCAAGGCGCTGCAATGGGCGATTAAGACGGGAAAGCTTATGTCCTCAGGCTCCGATTTTCACGAAGAGGCACAGCTTGCAAAGGGCGGTATAATAACTACGGAGCCGATAAAAACGGGCGCAGACCTTGTAAGGAAACTTAAATCAGGAGAATATAAATTAATAAAACCATAAAAAAACAACCTCGCTTTGCGAGGTTATTTTCTCTTTAAGAATATTCTTTGCTGTAATTCAAGAAAACGCCTTACCGTTCTCTTGCCCTTTCTAAGCAGAGTTTTGTCGGGGTTCTTTAAAATATAGTCCTTAGTCAGCGAGCGGTAATCGCCCTGCTTATAATAGTTGAATTGCTCCTCGGTAAAGAATTCCTTAATAGTGTAGTCGTCGATTATGTCGGAATACATCTCAAAGCTTTCCTTAACCTTTTCTACCGCATTTGAAAAGCCGAGCCATGCGGCGTAGTAATCAACGAGCCCTTTAAGGTAAGCGCCTGAATAGTGAACTCTTATTTCGTAAGGCGTCTGCTCGTGACCGCCGAAGAAATCCTCTATTTTATAATAAACGTATTTCTGTAGCTCGTTCATATTCGGATAGTATTTTGAGCACAGACCGCCGCGGATATAGTGGTAGTTATATACGACCTTATCGGTTACCACTACCTTGCCCTTAATATATTTTCCGTACAGAAGATTGAAGATATGGTCCTCGCCGAAGGTAATATTCGTATCGTAGCTCAGGCGATTATCAAGGATAATGCTCGTCCTGTAAAGCTTGCCCCACGGCCACCATACGACGGGGTCGTATTCACGGAAACGCTCCTCAAGCTCATCGGCGTTAAGAGTTTTGACCTTTTCGATATGATGCTTTTTGCCGATACGGATCTCATCGTGTGAGCCTATTACGAAATCAACGCCGTCGCCCATAAGCGATATTAAATCCTCAAGCGCCGTCGGCGGAACGGAATCGTCGGCGTCAATATAGGTTATATACTTTCCCCGAACCTTAGTGAGCGCAGTATTGCGCGCAGCGGAAACGCCGCCGTTTTCCTGAGAGAAAACACGGATTCTGCTATCCTTTTTTGCATACTCCTCGACTATCTCGAGCGTATTGTCCTTTGAGCCGTCATTGATAATGATAACCTCAAAATCCTTGTACGTCTGCGCCAAAATCGTATCAAGCGTTTTAGCAATAAACGCAGCCGCATTATACGCGGGTATAACTATGCTGATTAAATCATTCATAACTTCCTCTAAAAATTAAAATTTAATTTGTATTTTCAATCTCTTCTTTTTAGTATCTTTTTCAGGCTTGCTGAACAGTGACAGACCGAAAAAGAATAGCAGACCTTGAGTGCTCGTTATAGCGGCTGAACCGATTGCAAACACCATTACCGCTGTGAACGCTGCAATTTGATATGCTTTAACCTGAGCAGGAACATCTACATTATATGCAGAATTAATTATTCTTGCATACAGAAGAATAAATACGGGAAAGCCGAACCAACCGAACTGCCCTAAAACGCTTTGCCAGTAATTATCATGAATAAACGGATGAAAATCGGGGCTTAAACCCCATCGGTTGTTAAATCCGTATTCATAGTACAACTTAGAATAATGTTTAACCGCTTCCGAAGAGCCATATGTTCCGAAACCAGAGCCCAAAGGGAAATGGTCGTTCGCGTCTTTAATAGCATAATCTATAAAAACGCGCCTGGGAGAATCAGTGTCAAGGAGATAAGTATTAATCTGATAACTGCCGAGTAATAGTATCAGCAAAGACGCAGGAATAAGAAGAATGGGATTGAAGCGTTTATAACGCCCAAAATAGTAATATGTTGAAATCCATACTATGGGAAATACCACAGACAAAGTTTTTAAAGCTGAGGCAATCGCAATAAGTCCGATTGCGCCGAAAAACTTTTTAGTGTGGCTTCCGATATGGTTATTACAAATTATTAATCCGAAGCAAAGGATAGTGCTCGTAGTATACTGGTGGTTAAAAGTATAAATAAATTTAAATATTTTTATTCCGTATCTAACACCGCTGGACATGTTTATATCTGCAAACTGATTAATAATAGAGAAAATAAATACGATCAATATGAATACAAGCGCATATGGAGAAAGATAATAAATAACCGTTTGCTTTTCTTTTTCATTTAATAGGTATCTTATGCCGATAAAAATGGTAAACGGCTTTATTTGTGTCAGCACATCAACCATTACGGAAAAAATTGACGGATTAATACTGAATAATACATTTGCAAGCAAACCGATGATAATTACGAAGCCTAAAAAGACAAGGGTATATAAATCATAGTTATTAATTTTGCCCGTAATCAGAGTTACTGCAATAATAACAATCATTGCAACAGTTATGATTTCGTCAAGATAAGTGTTTACGGTGAACATCTCAACTATCAGCTGAATTAATACTATGACTGCAACCACCAAACACTTCAGATTGATTGTAGTTTTCATTATTGACTTTTTTGGGGTCAATGATTTTTCCATTTTATCCTCGTTTAACTGTATAGCTTATATAAAGTATCGAATTTAGAAAAATAACTGTTCTCAACAGCAGTAGCTGTGTCGCTTTTGTTAGTTAGTTTATGTATCGGCGTTAGGTCGCATAATTGTTTAAAACGTTTTTCGTTATACTCATTAAGAAATTCAAATGAAAATATATGAAGATTCATCTGATTAAAATAAGGAATGCTTTCCCAGTAATCTTCGTATGCGTCGGTAACCATTCGAAAAAACATTTGAAAAATAAAATAGTGTTTTGCGTAATTGTATTTTTTCCAGTAGCAAAGAAGAAGCGAATAGGTTTCATTTAAAAGGATATTATTCGGCTTTGAATAAATCAGCCAGTTACCGAAATTAATTAAATCACAGTTAAAAAAGCCGTCACGGTAACCGAAAAATTCTCCATCGGTTATATATTCAGGGAGAGGACCGGTCATATATACGGTTGCATCCATCCAGAGTCCGCCGTGCTGTATAAGCAACGCAAGCCGAATTATATCGGCAAAATGAGCATTGCAGATAATCCCGTTGCGCCATTTTTCAATTATAAAGTCTGGTATGTCGCAGTAATCACTGTAGTTTTTACTATCTATGTAAATAATTCTGCGGTCTTTAATATGATATTCAATGGAGGCAATACACTTTTTTACAAGCTCAGGCGCATTATCGAAGCCCTGAAGCCAGCAAATCCATACAACGTCGCTCATATCGTTATCATAAGCTTTGAAGTCTGTTTTGCCAACAAGCTTTTTAAATTGCCTTTCAAGAGAAGTAAAGGTCTTGTAACGGGAATTGGCGCCTGCAAGATTAATGTCGCCGTAGCCGAGCTTGTACATACCGTAGGATACGGTGTCGGCTATCAGGGAATGATGGTCTTTGCTTTTTTTAATTAGTTCTGAAAACTTACTCATATTTCCTTGTACACCGTTTCAAATTTCTTGTCCCACGAAAGCTCTGAATTAACGAAACGATAACCGTTTTCGCCCAGTGAGCTTCTCTTTTCGGGGGCGTTTATTAATTCGGTCAGTTTATCTGCAAACTCATCGATTATTCTTTCTTTGTCCTGATTTACGTTTACAAAGCTGCCGCAGTCATACTGCTTAAAATTGCTGCAAACGCTCATATCAAGCGCAACTACGGGTAGCTTGTGCGCCATTGCTTCAACGAGTACGTTGCCGCTCGTTTCGCGTAGCGAGGGCATTATGAATACGTCGGCGTTTCTGTACGCTAAGGATACCTGCGTGTGCTCAACCGCGCCTCTCATAATTACCTTGTCGCTGAGGTTATGTTCGCTAATATACGCCCTCATTGAGTCCACAAGAGGACCGTCGCCGTAGATGTCAAGCGTGAACGGCAGGGCTTTATCCATACTGTTTATGACGTCAAGGAGGAGCATTAAGCCCTTCTTTTCAATCAACCTGCCGAGGTACATAAGTTTTACGGTATCGCCCTCGGTTTTCTTAATATCAAGCCCCTTGAATTCCTTCGCGAGCGCAAGCTCCGTGAGCCTCGTGCACGAGGTGCCGAGCGCCTTTGACATATACGCCTCGGTTTCCTTGTTTATTGCAAAAACTCTGTTAAAGCGCTTAATCGCCTTTCTGTAATAGGGAAGATGCGAGCACGCCTTGTTTATGCTCTCCCTGAATTTTTCAACCGCCTTTGATTTTTCGTAGTTCTTGAGCGCCGCGGGGGTGGACTGACCTCCGCCCACGGGTCCGAAAATCGTATACGGCTTTCTGAATTTCCACATAAAGCCGGGTATTCTGAAATCAACCATCGTAACGTGGTGGATTATATCAAAATCAATTCCCGAGCTCTTTGCCCAATGATAAGCGTAAGCCTGCCAGAGTATGTAGTAAAGGTGGTGAAAGGCGGAATTATGCTCCCTGTACCAGTTCAGCCAGTCGGGAGTGTCGGAAATAACGAGCTTTACGTTATCAAGCCCGAGTTCCTCAATCCCCTTTCTCGTGTCAGCCTCGTTGACCTTTTTTGTAACGAGGTAGATTTTATCACCGGGTGCGTTGAAATGCTTTGCCGCCTGCAAGGTCCAGTTCCAGCCTATGCCGTCCTCGCTGCCGTGGTAGGGGTTTACGCTGTATGAGGAGAGAAGTATTTTCCTTCCGCTTTTCTCGTTTATGAAAAGCTCAACCTTTTTTTCGGTAGATATGCTTTCCCTGTATTTCAGGCAATTTTTGGCGTAGGTGTTATTATTAATAATTTCTTCAAGGTCGCTTTCATCCCAGTCATCGTTCACTATACCGAGCCCGTTTGCCTTTATGTACGAGGCGTTGTACGGAACGGAGGTGGTAATCGTCGGCGTTGCGCAGGCGATAGCCTCGACAATCGAAACCATATTATTGTCTTTTCTCGTGTAAACGAGCATTGCAGCCGCACGGCTTAAGTATTCCTTAAGCGTGTCGTGGTTGACCTTGCCGAAGAAAATGATTTTGTCTTTTAAGCCGAGCCTCTCGGTCTGAGCCTTGAGTTCGCTTTCCTTATCGCCCTCGCCGAAAATATAGAGCTTGTATTCGGGATTATTTTTTGAAAAGGCGTGGAATTTATCAATAATCCTGTCTATCTGCTTCCTTTCGATAAGCTGGGAGGATACGATAAAATACTTTTCTTTTTCCTCTCTTGCGGTAAACTTATCGAGGTTTACCCCATGGTCAATAACTGTATCGCTCACGTTACGGCAGAAGCGAGAAATAAACTCCTTTGCTTCCTTGCTCCTTGCAATTACGGGAACCTTGCTCATAAACAGCCTTGCAATAACGCCGTACCAAAACTTAGAGGGAATTTTGTGTAAAAGATTATTGTGCTTTGCAAGCTCGTGCCAGATAATCAGATTACCCTTGCAGCGCCTTGCAAGCATAAAGGAATTGAGCGAGAATATCTCGCTTGAAATGATCAAATCGTAGTCGTTGTTTTTAATTAAAGCTTTAAGCTCGGGACAGTAGGGGAGAACGTTCGGCTTACATAGCTTAGGTATTGCGCATTTTGCCCATATAACCTCAAACGGATAATCCTCATTCGCCTCGGGTTTAAAGGGCTCGCCCGCAACGAGAGTAACCCCGTGTCCTTTTTTTAAGAACGCAAGGCAGAGGTCGTATATCATAGTGTCCTTTATCGAGGATGCTCTTTTTATGTCTGCGGTTTCCGAGGTGTAGATAATCGGATTAACAATTAAAACCTTCATTTATTCTCCAAGCTGAGCCTTAATATCCGCATCGACTATCGCTTCGCCCGTCGTGCCCTCAAGAGCGCTCTTTGACGCGTCGCTTAAGCCGTCGTTTATTACTGCGCCTAAATCGCAGGTGGAAAGCTTATCAAGCTCCTCTTTAGTGATTTTGCCGTCGCGGAAATCCTTAACGACGGGGTTTTCAAACATTGAGTATTTCTTATCCTTGAAATACCTTAAGAATTTATGCTTAACTACCCACATAGCAGGTACGGTTATATACTTTTTCATAGCGGGAGATACGGAGCCTATCATCCAGCACTGCCTGTCGCAGTTTCTTACCTTGGCGCGTACCTTTTCCGCCTCGGGCGAGTTCCAGAGCTCGTCCCAGCTTTGAGTATTGAGGTTGCCCATAACCTCCTTTTCCTTCGTTCCGTTACACGGCATAACGTCGCCGTACGGGTCTATAAAGAAGGTATCAAACGCCATATCGCAGGGAAGGAGTCTTTTCTGTCCGTAGATATAGTTAATGAGTCCGTGGTTAAAATACGCGCGGAACCATTTCTTTGGCGAGTTTGATTTAAGCAGCTCGTTGATTAAGTCCTCAAAATTCTGAGCCACCGTCTCCCTGTCGTGAATAATGTTTTTTGCCTCAACGAAATAGAAGGAGTTATGAAGGGATGCCGTAGCAAATTCCATATTCATTTCGTCGCTGATTTTGTAAAGCGGAACGAGGTCTTTAGCGTTAATATCCTGAACGGTCATACCGAAGCCGACGTCGCCGTGCCCCATTTCAACGAGCTTTTTTAGGGTGGTATAGCCCCTGTTAAAGCCGTCGTCAAGCCCTCTTATAGCGTTATTGGTTTCTTCTAATCCCTCTATTGAAATGCGGATACCGATGTTGGGAAATTCTTTGCAAAGGTCAATAATCCTGTCGGTAAAAAAGCCGTTTGTGGAGATAACTATACGGTCGCTTTTTTTATCAAGCTCGCGGATAATATCCTTTAAATCCGTTCTTATAAACGGCTCGCCGCCCGTAATGTTGGTGAAGTACATTTCGGGGAGCTTCTTTATCGTCTCTATGGAGATTTCCTCCTCGGGAGTCGAGGGGCACTTATAGCGGTTGCACATCGTGCAGCGCGCATTACAGCGGTATGTAACTATTACCGTTCCGTTAAGCTTTTTTGACATCTTCTTTACCTCGTCCGATTTAAGCCGTTATAAATTCGCAATAATCATTAAGTATTTTGACGTGTACTCTGCCACCGTATCAAATCTTTTATTAATGCAGCTTTCCTGCATTTCCTTCGCAAGCGCGGGATTATTCGTAATTTTTTTAATTGCACCTGTAAACGCTTCGGTGTTTCCGCTTTCAAAGAGGAAGCCCGTTTCGCCCTCGTCGATAAGCTCGGGTATGCCGCCTATGTCGGCGCCTACTACGGGCGTACCGTACATTATGCTTTCCATAACCGAAAACGGACAGTTTTCATACCAGGTGCTCGGATATACGGAGCAGACGGCTTCGCTGATAAGCTTTTTAAGCTCCTCGCCGCTCTTAAAGCCCACATTTTTAATGTGCTCTGATTTATTAAGCGCTTCTTCGTATTCGCCCGAGCCCGCGCATACGAAGTTAATATCGGTAGCTTCAAGGATATTTTCAATACCCTTTTCCTTTGAGTATCTGCCGAAGTAGAGGACGTAGTCCTTCTTTTCGGTTTCTTCGTATTTAATATCGTCAATGAAGTTGTGAAGCGCAACGGTTTTTCCGTTAAGGTACGGATTTTCGTCGAGCTTCTTTTTCATAAACTCGCTCGGGCAGATAACACAGTCTATATAGCGGTAGGTCTTAAGAAGCTTATACAGAGTTGCTTCCGCAGTACCTACGAGGCTCTTAGCTTTTGAGGAATGAATACAGCCGCCCTTTGCGCAGCTTAAAAAGTTACCGCCCGCGCATTTTTCGCAGACGTTCCCGCTCATATCCTGCATCATATGGTTAGGGCATATGAGCTGATAATCGTGCGCAGTATAGATAATTTTTACTTTTCTGCCCGATTTCTTTTCGTATTTTTTTACGGCGTAAATAACGCTCGGCGTGAGCTGATAGTTGAAGTTGTTAAGGTGTACGACATCGGGATTAAAACTCTCAAGGACAATACCCATTTTCTTCTTCGCTTCTTTTGAGTATATCGTCCTGAGGGGATAGGTAAGCTGAGTCAGCTTATTTCCCGTATGAAAATCCATGTCGGCGGTGTACTGCTCTGTGCTGTTTGATACGCAGCGTCCCTCGTGTTCCATTCCGAAGTATTCAACCTCGTGACCGAGAGCCTTAAGACAGTCTCCGAGCTTAAAAATATAGGTCTCGCTTCCTCCGTTCGGGTGGAGAAATTTATTAACCATAAGGATTTTCATTTTTCACCTCGCTATCTGTAAAGCTCAAGCGTTCTTTCGCAGATGTCGTCCCAGTTATAGTTTGATAAAACGTATTCCTTTGAAACTGCCTTAAGCCTTCTAACCTCATCGGGATTGCAGAGCAGATATTCAAGCTTATTCTTCAAATCGTTTTCGTTGCTCTTCTCAAAGTAAACGGCATTATCACCGCACACCTCCGTGCACTCGTCAATATCAGAGGTCAGGCATGCGTTTGAATAGCTCATAGCCTCAAGCAGGCTTATCGGCATACCCTCAAGGTCGCTCGGAAGCACGTAAATAAATGCGTTTGAATACAGCTCCTCAAGCTCCTTGCCCTGAACGAAGCCCGTGAAAATGATATTCTTGTTCCCGTCTGCAAGGGCGTGAAGCTCCTTTTCGTATCCGTCGGTGTGGCTTGCGCCGCCGGCGATTACAAGCTTCTTGTCCGTATCAAGCCCTTTGTACGCTTCAATAAGGTAATGCACGCCCTTTTCGGGCACGAGCCTTCCGAGGAAGAGGATATACGAAGCCTTTTCAAGTCCGTATTTATCTTTAATGATTTCAGCTTCGCGGATTTCGGGCTCGGTTATTCCGTTGGGGATGAAAACCGTATCCCTGTTGTAAGCTTCCTTAAAGTACTTACGGTTATTCTCGGAAAGAACGATAACCTCGTCGGCGTATTTCGCGGCGCACGCTTCGCCGAATTTTAAAAACTTCGTTGCAAAGCCGCCCCACTTCGACCTCTGCCAGTCGAGTCCGTGTATGGTCGCTACGCATCTTTTTCTAAAAAGCTTTGCAAGCGGTATCATTGAGCAGGGACCCTCTGCGTGAAAGTGGATTACGTCAAAGCCGCCGAAAACAGCCCTCAGCGTTGCGAACGCGCTGTACACTATTGCGTTGAGCTTTGAAGAATTCGGGGTGTAAACCCATTTCAGCTTTACACCCTCGTACTCCTTAGCTTTTTTACTGTTAAATTGTTCGCCCGCAATATGCCGGCTGTTTCTGTTGTAAGCGGTAACGCTGTGACCGCGCTTTACCATTCTTTTCGAAAGCTCGCCCACCACGATTTCAATACCGCCCTCACGGGAGGGTATTCTCTTGTGACCAATCATTGCGATTTTCATATGCTTATTCCGCTCCCTTGTGAGTGAGGACAACGAATACCGTTTTGAAAAGTATTTTTATATCAAGCCATATTGACCACTCGTCTATGTACTTGCAATCAAGCTCAACGACCTCTTCAAAATCCTGAATATCGGACCTTCCGCTGACCTGCCACATTCCCGTAATACCCGGGCGCATGGAAAGCCTTCTCTTGTGCCTGCTTTCGTACTGCTCAAATTCGTCTACCGTGGGAGGTCTCGTGCCGACAAGGCTCATATCTCCCTTTACAACGTTAATAAACTGGGGCAGCTCGTCAATGGATGTCTTTCTTATGAACTTACCGACCTTGGTAATCCTCGGGTCGTCGTCCATTTTGAACATAAGACCGTCCATTTTATTCTGCTCGAGCAGCTCCTGCTTGCGCTCCTCTGCGTCAACGTACATTGAGCGGAGCTTGTAGATATTGAACAGTCTTCCGTTCTTGCCGACCCTCTGCTGCTTGAAGAAAAGCGGTCCCTCGGATTCCTTTTTAAGCGGAATTGCAGTTATAGCAATTACGGGAGCTGATACAATGCAGCCGAAAATTCCGCAAACAACGTCAAAGGCTCTCTTTATGAACAGCTTTGTAGGGCTAGGGACGCTCGCCGCAAAGGAAGCCATCGGGTAGCCGTACTGCATTTTACAGGTGATGTTGTTAAACTTGCTGTCGCTTAAAATATCGTCAAGCGTGGGAATGTTGATATGTACCGTAATACCCATATCCTCAAGCTCTTCTACGATTTCCTGTATTTCCGAGTCGTCGGTATACGGAAGGTTGATAAATACGTCGTCAAGAGGAGAGGAACGGATCCAGTCCATGAAATCGCTTCCTACGGACATTACGGGAATATCGTCGATATGCCGAGGATAGTTAATAGTGGACGTGGTATTATACGTATCTCCGAATAATGCGTTCTTTTTCTCGGTGTATCTAAATACATTATCACTGTCGCAGTATTCGTCAAGCAAAACGATTCCCTTGACTCTTAAGCTCCAGTCGAGCTTAAGCTGCCCTATAAATTCCTCCGCTCTGTCGGAGGTGGTGATTACTCCGGCTAACGCTGCGTTTCTGCCGCTCTGATAATAACCGGTGAGATATCGCTTAAGAAAATACCTTCCGACAGAAGAGATCGCAATGAACAGAACGAAATTGGAGACCAGCATATAACGCGATTCAATGATAGCGCTTTTGAACATCAAAAGGAAAACCGAAAACAGCGCAAATGTCAGCATGGCATTCTTTATTATTGAGCCGAATTCTGCAGCGCGGTTTCTTTTCTGAATATTAATCCTGCTGTAAAATGTAGAATAACTGAACACAAAAGCAAAGAAGAGAATACCGTCATACCTTATCCACTCATGGAATCCATAGGTGAGAATACGGTTCAATACTCTGTGGAACAAAACATATGAAATTATATTAGCCGCTACGAGACAGAAGAGGTCAATTGTAAATTCAAGCATTGCTTGTGCTCTCTGGCGCCTATTCATACATTTTCACCAACTTTATTTTTCTCGTTTGTAATTATAGTTTCTGTAGTACTTTGAGTACTTGTTGTAGTAATTATAGTTGTAGTTATAATTGTAGTTATAGTTGTACCGCTTATAATAAGAGTAATATTTTTTCTTTTCACTATTAACGTCGTTAAGAACGAAGCCGAGTATATTGCCGTCAATTTGGCGAATATTATTGAGCGCCATTTTAACGTCGTTAGTGTTAGTGGTATCAGTCTTTACAATAAGGACGTATCCGGTGGTCTTTCCCGCAAATACCGTTGCGTCGGTAACGATATTAACGGGAGGAGTATCAATGAATACGCAGTCGTAATGCTCCTTCACGAAACTCAGAAGCTTGTCCATACGAGAGGAGGAAAGAAGCTCTGTCGGATTCGGAGGAATCTTGCCCGCCGTTAATACGGAGAGGTTTTCGATGTCGGTTTTGGAAACGGAAATGTTGTCCGTAATGCCGGCAAGAATTTCGGAAAGTCCGTTCTTTACAGAGATGGAGAACATTCTGTGAACGGTGGGGTTTCTCATATCGGAGTCGATAAGAAGCGTCTTTTTGCCCATCTGCGCAAAGCTTATCGCAAGATTTATTGAGTTGATTGTTTTACCGTTGTTTGCAGTAGGGCTTGTGATAACGAATATCGGACATTTTTCCGCCTGCTGTAAAAACAGGAGATTTGTCCTTATGGAGTTATAAGCCTCTTTTACCGAAAAGGAGGATTCCTGACAAAGCATTTTTTTAGTATCGTCGTTGCTGAAGCCGTTGCTTCTTGCAAGCTGACGTCTTTTTTCTCTTCTACTCATTCTTCGCTCCTCCTTTCATGGATTGC
Source organism: uncultured Clostridia bacterium (assembly GCA_937907605.1). Taxonomy (GTDB): domain Bacteria; phylum Bacillota; class Clostridia; order Oscillospirales; family Acutalibacteraceae; genus Eubacterium_R. Next base: position 13,234 of record CALCYI010000009.1, read on the forward strand.
AGGTTTTCAAGCAAGGCGTTGCTCGGCGCGGGGCTTGATATAGTCGGCTTGGGTGCCTCAAGCTCATTACCGCCGTCCGTTTCATTTTCATCGGTCGAAACGTTTTTTTCAACTCTGTCAAGGAGCGGCACTGTACCAAGCACGGGAAGCTCAAATTCTCTTTCAAGGTCCTTAGCGTTTGTAATAGTCGTATCGAATAGCTCGTAAATAAAGAAGCCGGCAAAGGAAAGAACGAAGCCTATTGCAAGACCTAATAGTATATTTTTCTTAAGGTTCGGCGAAGAGGGAGAACGCGGAAGTTTTGCAGTGTCAATAATCGATACTGTGCCTGCCTTTACCGCCTTCACCATTTCCTGCGGTGCAATTTTTGCAATCGTGTTTGCAATATCTGTTGAGCGCTGAGGATCCGAGGTTGTGACCGTTACCTTGAAAACGAATGAGTTTTCAACCTCGGAGGTGCTGATTGAGCCGGCTATGCTCGAGCCTGAGCCGAGGTTAAGCTCCTCGGCAACCTTGTCAAGGACGAGGTCGCTTTTAACGATAAAGCTATATGTGCCGACGAGGTTCTGAGCCGCGCTGATTTCACCCGCTGTAACAGCCTGTCCGCTTGATACCATATCGGGATTTGAGTATACGCACATGCTTATCGTCGCCGAGTACGTAGGGGTGATAAAATAATGTGTGTATAAGCCCGCCGAAAGACCGAAAGCAATAGTAATCAGAACGATGAATATTATTTTCGACTTTAGCATATAAAATATTTTTCGTAAGTCTATGTCTATTTCTCTGGTTTCGTCCATAACGAACCTCCTGTTGCCTTTTTGTATATACTAAGCAAAATATATGCAGAATATATTATATCATATATTTTTAATAAGTCAATCTAAAATATATTAAACAAATGTGGTAAATAATACGAAATGCAGGACGCCGACAGGCGTCCTGCAAGGTGTACTCAGTGTTTTATTTTGCTATGTCCGAGGCTCTGGATTCACGGATAATATTTACCTTAATCTGTCCTGGATATTCCATTTCCTCTTCAATTTTCTTTGCTATCTCGTGCGCTACGAAGGGCATTCTCTTGTCGTCTATAACCTCGGGCTTAACCATAACTCTGATTTCTCTGCCCGCCTGAATAGCGTATGCCTTTTCAACGCCTTCGAAGCTTGTAGAAATCTCCTCAAGCTGCTGAAGTCTCTTAATATAGCTTTCAACGTTTTCTCTTCTTGCGCCGGGGCGTGAAGCGGAAACGGCGTCAGCCGCCTGAACGAGTGCCGCAACAACGGTCTTGCACTCAACGTCGCCATGGTGCGCCTGAATAGCGTGAACGACGTTTTCGTTTTCCTTATACTTTCTTGCGTATTCAACGCCGAGAGCAACATGGCTGCCCTCCATTTCGTGGTCGAGCGCCTTGCCTATATCATGGAGCAGACCTGCGCGGCGCGCCTGCTTTTCGTCTGCACCGAGCTCAGCCGCCATAAGTCCCGCGATATACGATACCTCAAGCGAGTGCTTAAGCACGCTTTGTCCGTACGAGGTACGGTATTTAAGCTTTCCGAGAAGCTTGACAAGCTCGGGGTGGATTGAGCCGCAGTTGGCGCTGATAACAGCCTTCTCGCCCTCTGACTTAACGGTCTGCTCAACCTCTTTCTTCGCCTTGTCGTACATTTCCTCAATTCTTGTAGGATGGATTCTTCCGTCCTGGATAAGCTTCTCAAGAGTGAGGCGCGCAATCTCTCGCCTTACGGGGTCGAAGGAGCTTACCGTAATAGCCTCGGGTGTGTCGTCGATAATGAGCTCTGCGCCCGTAATCTGTTCGATTGAGCGGATATTACGTCCCTCACGTCCGATAATTCTTCCCTTGATTTCATCGTTGGGAAGGGCGACAACGGATACCGTTGTCTCTGCGGTGTGGTCAGCCGCACAGCGCTGAATGGCAGTGGAAATGACCTCTCTTGCGAGTACGTCGCTCTGGTCGCGTACCATCTGTTCATACTCGAGGATTTTTTTGCTTTTTTCTAAATCAAGCTCGTTTTCGAGTGACTGCATAAGCTGCTTTTTTGCTTCCTCCTGAGAGAGTCCGGAAATTCTCTCAAGCATGTCAAACTGACTTTTCTTGATGCCATCGATTTCAAGTAATTTTTCATCAGCTTCTTTAAGCTTCTGGCTTAATTTTTCATTTTTGCTTTCAAGATTATCAGCCCTTTTATCGAGGTATTCCTCGCGCTGATTAAGTCTTTTCTCCTGACGCTGAACCTCGTTTCTTCTCTCGCGGATTTCGCGGTCTGCGTCGGAGCGAAGCTTGTGGATTTCGTCCTTAGCTTCGATTAACTGAGCCTTTTTCGTGGCCTCAGCCTCTGATAAAGCATTGTTTATAATTCTTGTTGCCTCCTGGGCTGCGGAATTCTTATCCTTGAGCGCCTTACGCTCCTTAACAATCTCGCCGATAATAAAGCCGATTGCAAAGAATATTACAGCACAGACAACGCCGATAATAATATCTTTTACCAAATCAATAGCACCTCCTTCTGTCATAATTTTTATCGTGCGGCTTTGACGAACCCGCACGCTTTAGATTTCATCAGAAAAGGTACAGTTTATATGCAAACTTTAGCAATAAAATGCGATTTATGAATATATACAAAAAAGACTATTAGTCCATAATGTAGAAATTCTATATTATATTACACCTATATATTGTGTTTGTCAAGAAATTGTTACTATCGGTAACAGAAAGTTAATAAAAACGGCTAATTATTGCGGCTAAAAATTTTAGAAAACACAATTTATTGTTGTGCAAAGAAAAAAATCTCAATATATCTATTGTAAATTATGAACAAATGGTATAAAATTACAATGACGGATAATTCTAATTTATCGGCAAATAAACATTGATATAAGGAGAAAAAATATGTCAAAAATTCTTGTTGTTGATGATGATTTAAACATCTGCGAATTACTTAAGCTCTATCTTGAAAACGACGGTTATACCGTGTTTACCGCTAACGACGGACAGGCTGCGGTCGATACGTTTAAGAACAAAACGCCCGACCTTGTGCTTCTTGATATTATGCTTCCGAAGATGGACGGCTGGCAGGTCTGCAGGGAAATCAGAAAGACCTCCTCTGCGCCTATAATTATGCTCACTGCCAAGGGCGAAACCTTCGACAAGGTGCTCGGTCTTGAGCTCGGTGCTGACGACTACGTTGTTAAGCCGTTCGACGCAAAAGAGGTTATGGCGCGCGTTAAGGCGGTTCTCCGCAGAACCAAGGGGGAGCAGGATTCCTCCGACGAGGGCAAAAAGACGGTTATTTACGATAACCTTGAAATCAATATCGAAAATTACGAAATGAAGGTTAAGGGCGTTGCCGTTGATACTCCGCCCAAAGAGCTTGAGCTTATCTATCATTTCGCCTCCAATCCCAACAGAGTTTACACAAGGGACCAGCTTCTTGACGAGGTATGGGGCTTTGATTATTACGGCGATTCAAGGACCGTCGACGTACACGTTAAGCGCCTCAGGGAAAAGCTTGAGGGCGTATCGGACAAGTGGACTCTTAAAACCGTATGGGGCGTAGGCTATAAATTTGAAACCAAGGATTAATTTCTATGGATTTAAGTAAGATAAAACGCAGAAAACGAACTAATATTTTCAAAACGTATTTTATTGTGTTCGTTTCGATTTTTGTAATCAGCTTTGTCGCTCTCGGCACAACGCTGATTCTGCTTGTAAACACGTATTCGATTAATGAAAAAACCGAACTTCTTAAGGAAAACTCATCGGAGATTGCGAGCTCAATTTCCGATTTGTTTATCGTTAACGATATGAATCCCTCCTATTCGTACCAGAAGGAGATGATATGCGAGCAGCTTGCCACTATTTCAAGCTGTATTGACGCTGACGTGTTCGTGTGCAGCGTTGACGGTAACGTGATTTTCTGTAAGGAGCAGGTAGGCGTTACCGCTCATGATTCACAGTCTATGGTGTGCGCGGAGCATACGAACTTCAAGGTTGACGATTCGCTCCTTCAGAGCGTATTTGAAAACGGGAGCGCGACCACAAGGGCGGACATAAAGGGCATAAGCTGTTACGTTGTAGGTACCGCGATTATCGCTCCGAATTACGTATACGAGCAGTCCGATTATTCGAACAGGATTATCGGGCTTGTAGTTGCGACGGTTAAAGAGGGAACCACCGAGCTTGTAATGAATATTCTTAAGGCGTTTCTTATTATTTCAATCGTTGTGCTCGGCGCGGCGTTCTTCCTTATCTGGATAATCACAAGGCGTATGGTAACGCCGTTGCAGCAGATGAGCGACGCCGCAAAGCGCTTTGCCGTAGGCGATTTCTCATACAGGGTAAACGTTAAGAGTAACGACGAGCTTGAGGATTTGGGCAACGCCTTTAACGATATGGCGGACGCGCTTGACAAGCTTGAGGGCTCAAGGCGCTCCTTCGTAGCCAACGTTTCGCACGAGCTTAAAACCCCGATGACCTCTATTGCGGGCTTTATCGACGGAATTCTTGACGGTACGATACCTAAGGAAAAGCAGGACTATTACCTTAAAATCGTGTCCGATGAAATTCGACGTCTTTCACGCCTCGTTGTTGCTATGCTTAATATGAGCAAGATGGAGTCGGGCGATATGGAGATTAAGCAGAAGCGCTATAATATCTCCGACCAGATTATTCATATTCTCCTTACCTTTGAGCAGGAAATAGAGAAAAAGAATATCGACATCCGAGGGCTCGACTCAATGAAGCCGCACCACGTATACGCCGATACCGATATGATTTATCAGGTTGTGTATAACCTCCTTGACAACGCAGTTAAGTTCACTAATGAGAACGGCTTTATCAGCGTTTCCGTTAAGGATATAGGCAGCAAGATTGAGGTAAGAATCAAAAATAGCGGCAGCGGAATAAAGCAGGACGAAATCACGAGGATTTTCGAGCGCTTCTATAAGGTTGACAAGTCGAGAAGCCTTGATGCAAAGGGCGCAGGGCTCGGACTGTATATAGTAAAAATGATGGTGGAAATGAACGGCGGACGGATTTATGCAAAGTCCGACAGCGTCAGCGAAGCCGAGTTCATTTTCACACTTCCCAAGGAATAATTTAATTCTCGTTTAATCTTTCCGTCATATAACAATGGTCAGAAAGGATGATGAACCATGGATGATATTTTAAAGGAATTCTTCGGAGACGAAGATAATAAAGAAATTGAAGTAAATGCAAGCGAGGTTGAGGAAACTCCTCAGCCCGAGCCCGAGCAGAAGCCTTTATATGAGGACGTTTACTCCTCGATTGTAAAAGAGCAGTCACAGCCGGAGCCGGCTCAGTATGAACAGCCTCAGTATGAGCCTCCCCGTCAGGAGTTCACACCTCCCGAGCCGACTGCGTTTAATCAGCCCTATACGGCTCCCTATACTGCGGAAAATTCGGGCAGTAACAAGGCTACCTTCTATCAGCCGCCCGTTACTAATAACGCGTACAACGCGCCGCCCGTATTTAACGCGCAGAATCCCTATGCCCAGAATCAGCCCGGCGTTTCACCCGAGCTTCAGCCAAAAAAGAAAAAGAGCAAGGCTCCGTGGATTATCGCGCTGATTATTATACTTTGTATCTGCGTTGCGGGCGCGGGAATTAAATCCGCCGTTGATAATTATAAGGCTAACCCGAGCTCAAGCAGCGAGGATTCCTCCTCTTCAAATCCGCTTGAGGATTTCCTTAAGGAAAATGATGAAAGTAATAATACTAACGCTTCCAACGACGCACAGGCAAGCGTAAAGAGCAGCGACGAGGCGGCGAAGAAGGACTCTAAGGGCAATTTTACGGTCGCGGGCGTTGCTGCTGAGAATAAGGAATCCTGCGTTGGTATTACGGTATATACCCAGCAGCAGAGCTATGATTACTTTAATTATTACGGCTCCAATCAGCAAAACGGCGGTGAGGTTGCCTCGGGCGAGGGCTCGGGCGTAATTATGAGCGAGTCGAACGGCAAGACGTATATTATGACCTGCGCTCACGTAATCGAGGGCGGTTCCTCCTTCACAGTAACTCTTGACAACGACAAGACCTACGACGCAAAGCTCGTCGGCGCAGACAGCCAGACCGATATCGGCGTGCTCGTAATCGAGGCTAAGGGGCTTAAGATTGCCGAATTCGGCGACAGTGATGATATCGAGGTTGGCGAGGACTGCGTTGCAATCGGCTGCCCGGGCGGACTTCAGTTCAAAAACAGCGTAACCAAGGGTATCGTATCCGCACTTGACGTTCCCGTTTCCTCGTCAATCGGCTACGATAACGAGTGTATCCAGGTTGACGCAGCGATTAACCCCGGTAATTCGGGCGGCGCGCTCTTTAATATGCAGGGACAGGTAATCGGCATTAACTCCTCAAAAATTGCCTCCACCGATTATGAGGGTATGGGCTTTGCCGTACCGAGCAATACCGCGGTAGCAACTGCAAACGCGCTGATTAAAGACGGCTATGTAAAGGGAAGAGCCAAGCTCGGTATTTCCTACAACACCTTAAGCAGCTATTCAAGCCAGCGCTCAATCCTCAGCGCGCTTGAGGAAAAGGGCTTCAAGGACGCACAGGGCACTATGGTAATCCGCGAAATCAGCTCGGACTCCGACCTTAACGGCAAGGTACAGGAATACGATATGATAGTTGCAGTAAACGGCGAGACGATGACGAGCGTTGACGTACTCACCTCAGTACTTGCAAAGAGCGAGCCCGGCGATACCGTAAAGCTCACGATTGCGAGAATTAATAATAACAATCAGATTAATACCTTTGAGGTTAAATGTACGCTGATTGAATCCAAGGAATAATTTTCCTTGACAAATAAAAAAATAGGGATATAATATAGTTAGCACTCGATGACAATGAGTGCTAACTTTATTATTTTCAGAGGTGATACATATGAGAAAAAAGCAGTTTAAGGCAGAGAGTAAAAAGCTGCTTGATATGATGATTAACTCTATTTATACGCATAAGGAAATCTTCCTGCGCGAGCTTATTTCCAACGCGAGCGACGCTACCGATAAGCTCTATTTTAAGTCGCTTACCGACGGCTCGATTGACGCTTCGGAGCTGAAAATCCGCATTGAGCTTGACAAGGACGCAAGAATTATCAGAATTATTGACAGCGGTATCGGCATGACCGCCGAGGAGCTTGAAAGCAATCTCGGTACTATCGCAAGGTCGGATTCCCTCAGCTTCAAGAAGGAAAATGAAAATGACGAAAACCTTGAAAATATCGAGGTTATAGGCCAGTTCGGCGTAGGCTTTTATTCCTCGTTCATGGTGTCTGACAGGGTTGAGGTCGTTTCTAAAGCGCTCGGCGCGGATACCGCTAATAAGTGGACGAGCGAGGGCGTTGACGGCTATACTGTGGAGCCCTGTGAAAAGGTGGAGCGCGGAACGGTCGTAACCCTTCATATAAAGGAGGATAACGAAAACGAGGACTATTCGAAGTACCTTGAGCAGTACGAAATTCAGTCGCTCGTTAAGAAGTATTCCGACTATATCCGCTATCCTATCGTGATGGACGTTACGACGACAATGCCCAACCCCGAAAATGAGGGCGAAACCGTAACCGAAACCCACGAGGAAACGCTTAATTCCCGCCTTCCGCTCTGGCGTAAGAACAGAAATGAAATAAAGGAAGAGGAGTATAACGAATTTTATAAGCAGAAGTTCTACGATTACTCCGACCCGCTGCTTGTAATCCATTCAAAGACCGAGGGACAGGCAACCTTTGATGCGCTTATGTTCGTGCCCGAAAACGCACCCTTTGACTTTTACTCAAAGGACTTTGAAAAGGGGCTTCAGCTCTATTCAAACGGCGTTCTTATTATGGACAAATGCGCCGATTTACTCCCCGATTATTTCAGCTTCGTAAGGGGACTTGTCGACAGCGCGGACTTAAGCCTTAATATCTCCCGTGAAATGCTCCAGCACGACCGCCAGCTTCGCATTATCGCAAAGGCGATTGATAAGAAAATAAAGTCGGAGCTTGCTAAAATGCTGAAAAACGACAGGGAAAAGTATGAAAAATTCTTTAAGGTTTTCGGCAATCAGCTAAAGTGGGGCGTTTATTCAGACTACGGCGCTAACAAGGACGGGCTTAAGGATTTACTGCTCTTTAAATCCTCAAACGGCGGCTATGTAACGCTTAAGGAATACAGGGACAGAATGGCGGACTCGCAGGATACAATTTACTACGCCTGCGGCGATAGCGAGGAAAAAATCGCCCTGCTTCCTCAGTGCGAGGCGGTTAAGGAGCGCGGACTCGAGACGCTTTACTTCACCGACGATGTCGACGAATTTGCAATTCAGATGCTGATTGAATACGACGGCAAGCACTTTTCGAATATCCTTAAGGACGAGTTTGACCTTTCAACCGATACCGAAAAGGAGGAGCTTAACAAGAAAAACGAAGCTTCAAAGGAGCTCCTTGATAAGATGAAGGAAATCCTCGGCGATAAGGTTACCGCCGTTAAGCTTACGAATAAGCTCGGCTCCCACGCCGTAAGCCTTGCGGCAGAGGGCTTTATGAGCGTTGAGATGGCTAAGGTGCTCTCTCAGATGCCGGGCGCAGATAATGAGATTAAGGCTCAGCTCGTGCTTGAAATTAACAGCGAGCACGCTGTTCTTGATAAGCTTAAAGGCGCGGATGACGAAACGCTTAAGAAGTATACTAATATTATTTATAACCAGGCAAGGCTCATCGCAGGACTCAGCGTTGAAAACCCGACTCAGCTTGCGGATATGATTTGCGAAATGATGTAATTACTAATTTGGAGTCAGAAGCTCGGTGAATTTTTTTCGTTTCGTATATACTCGGCACCTCCCTTTTCACAAGGGAGGCTTTTTTATTAACAAATTTTTAACATTTTTATTGACATATATTGACATATGTTGAATAAAATGTTATATTGTAAGTTGCCAAATAATAATTAAAATTAAATTATGATTTTAAGACAGTTTTGTATAATACTGCGCTTAATAGTAACACTATCTTTGTATTTACGGATAAAAACGTAATGCTCTGAATATGACAAAGATAGTGTTTCTATAGCGTAGTCTTATAATCATATTTTAATTATTGTTTGGCGACAGTTGAGCAAGCGTTTTTTGGCGTACAGCTTAGCTGTGCGCCTTTTTTATTACCCCACCCCGTAGGGGCGAGCATCGCTCGCCCGCAAATCGCGGAATCCGCCCCCGTAGGGGCGAGCACTGCTCGCCCGCAAATCGCGGGAAACGCACCCGTAGGGGCGAGCATTGCTCGCCCGCTAAATTAACAATTAACAATTGTGGACGGGACACCCGCAACCAAATATAAAAATTGCCGTGCGCAGCACCCGAAATTGTACATTGTACATTGTGCATTGTAAATTGCTGGCGAGCAATGCTCGCCCCTACGAATTGCGGACGGTCTTTGACGTACCTATATTAATTGCTGTCTGCAAGACCCGCCTGTTGACGTTAAGTCAACGCTTCGTCGCGACAGTATGGAGCACTTCGTACTTTCGTGCTTTCGTTAATCCTCAATAGTAAATAATTTCCGAAAGGAGCAAAAATATGAAAAAATTTATTTCCCTTCTGCTCTCCCTGTCACTCCTGCTTAGTACCTTCGTCGGCACGGGGCTTCCCGCCCTTGCGGACGGCGAGCAGGCTTACGCCGTATGGGATGAAAATGACAGCACGATGACCTTCTACTATGACGGTAATTTTTCGGACTACGACTCCGACCATGCCTGGCTGCTTAGTAGCAGTAGCTATCATGCCTCGGGTTCTCCTACATACCCCGCGGGGAACGGCGATACCTGGGCTCCTACCTATACGGTCCGCACGAGCATAACGAAGGCAGTTTTTGACTCCTCGTTTGACTCCTACCGTCCGACCTCTACGGCGTACTGGTTCTATTACTATGACCATATGACAGAAATTGAGGATATTCAGTATCTTCATACGGATAACGTAACGTATATGAGCTATATGTTCGGCGGTTGCAGTAGCTTACCCTCCCTTGACGTAACGCATTTTAATACCTCAAGCGTAACGAGTATGGATGGTATGTTCGCTCGCTGCGGCAGCTTAACCTCTCTTGACGTAGCAAATTTTAATACCTCAAGCGTAACGAGTATGGACTCTATGTTCTCCCTTTGCAGCGGCTTAACCTCGCTTGATTTAAGCAGCTTTGATACCTCAAGCGTAACGGATATGAGCAATATGTTCTCCTATTGCAGTAGCTTAACCTCGCTTGACGTAACGGGCTTTGATACCTCAAGCGTAACGGATATGAGCTGGATGTTCTCCGGCTGCAGCAGCTTAACCTCGCTTGATTTAAGCAGCTTTAATACCTCACGCGTAACGAATATGGTCTCTATGTTCCAAAACTGCAGCAGCTTACCCACGCTTGATGTAACGGGCTTTAATACCTCAAGCGTAACGAATATGAGCTATATGTTCTCCGGCTGCAGAAGCTTACCCACGCTTGACGTAACGCATTTTAATACCTCACGCGTAACGGATATGACCTATATGTTCTCCGGCTGCAGCAGCTTACCCTCGCTTGACGTAACGAATTTTGATACCTCAAGCGTAACGAATATGGCTGGTATTTTCTCCGGCTGCAGCAGCTTACCCTCGCTTGATTTAAGCAGCTTTAATACCTCAAGCGTAACGAATATGAAGGAAATGTTCTACGGCTGTACAAACCTTGACCGTATCTGGGTATCGGACCTTGACGTTGACTGGAATACCGTTACTGTAACGAACAGTACAAATATGTTCACCAACTGCACCAGCCTTGTTGGTAATTATAGCGATAAAGAGTATAATGCCTCCGACGTTGACGTTAACTGGGCGAACGTACGCACGGGCTATTTCTCCGTTGATTATGAGCTCAATAACGGCGTTAACCTTGAAATCGGCGAAACTGTTTATACCCATTTCTATATCGACTATGAGACATATTCTGATTTCTTGGGCGCAGACCACCTTACCTATACCTATAATGGTATCTTTGAGGATGAGCAGTACGCCACCGCTACCGAAACAGTTGCTTTTTCCTCTATAACTAATGACCAGCTCCTACACGACGAGAGCTCGGCGTTTGACGGCGATTATATCATTACTGTTCGCCAGGCTCCCGCCCAGATAGCCGAGCCGACCGTTATAACTATCTATAACGCTGAAAATGTGGTTATTGATACTCTTACCTATTCGGGCAAGAGCTACTGCGATTACGTTATAGCGGGCGAGGACGACCGCTATATTCCGAGCGACGAACAGGCTGCGTCAAGGCTGACGAGGCTCTGCAAGTCCGTAGTACAGTATGCAAAAAGCGCACAGGCGCTTTTCCCGCAGTATATGGCGCTCGAAACCTCGGTAGCTATTACCAACGATTATTCCGACGACCTCGGCTTCTCCTCTATTACTACTGACGGTATCCCCGCTTTAGTTAGGACTAATAGCGACTCGGTTACCTTCAACGCCGCTTCATTCTTCTTCTCTAATGAATCGGGTATGAACTTCTATTACGCCCTTAATACCGAGGACGAATTAGCGGCTCCGGCTGTTGAATACCCTGGCTGGAATAACGCGCTTACCGCGCAACCTGCGCCGGTATTGACCAGCAAGAACGGCATGAAATGTATTAACTTCTCTCAGATTCATCCGATAAATTATGATAAGCAAATCAAGGTAACCTATGGCGGCGCGGTAATGCAGTACAGCGTATTCAACTATGCAAAGCAGCTTATTTCCACGGGCAACGCAGCCTACGTTGCCGCGGGTAAGTCAATTATCGCATATCAGCAGGCAACTGCCTCGTACGTAGGATAAAAGGAGGGGATAGCGATGAGTAAAAAGGCATATTCAACACCAACGGCTGAAATAGAGCTTTTCAAGCTTCATACGACTATTCACACCTCAAACTGGGAAGGACCGATATTCGGCCTTGACAGCGAAGAAGCGGAGGACCTGACTGAATATTAAGGAGATTTTAATGAAAAAGCTTATTATTCCTCTGATAATTATATGTATGCTCGTTGCGGTATTCACCGCCTGTGTGCATAATGAGGACGAAGTCTTCGACGGCGAAACGAACGTGATAACCGAAGAGGACGGCGAAGTGATAGTAAATTTTATCGACGAAGAAGGGGCGGAGTCCTCCGATATTGCTATTAAATCGGACGGTACTGCCTCGGGGAGCGAACAGCGTACTGACTCCGCAAGCGGAGCTGTTATCTCCCGTGACAGTAGCTCACAAAAAAGCAGCTCCGCTTCCTCTTCGGAAAATACCGCAACCTCGGCAACCACCGCAAAAAAAGCGCCGGAAGCCGAAACCGCAACTACCGCTCCAACAACTAAAAAGGCTACAACAACTAAAAAGGCTACAACGACTAAAAAAGATACCACAACAACTACTACTACAACTACAAATCCCTTTACAACCCCGATTATCCCGATAGGCTAAACCGCTTAGGCTCCCTTGTGTATTTGGCTCCCTTGTGCAAAGGGAGCTGTCAGCGAAGCTGACTGAGGGATTGTAAGCGGGCGGATAACATCCGTCCCCTTAAACCTTAAACCCTAAATCTTAAACCTTAAAATCCCGACCTCATAGTCGGGATTTTTCTATTGAAAAGCACATATATATTCTGTTATAATATACCTAATATATCTTAGGAGTTGCTTTATGGACAAGGCGTTTAAAATTTCGGTAATCGTTCCTATCTACAATGTTGAGGCGTATCTCAGGGAGGCGCTTGATTCCGTTATTTACCAGACGATAGGCTTTAGTAAGAATATTGAGCTTATTTTAGTTAACGACGGCTCGCCCGACAACAGCGAGGCAATCTGCCTTGAATATAAGGAAAGATATCCTAAAAACATTAATTATATTTACAAGGAAAACGGCGGCGTAAGCTCTGCGCGAAACCTCGGTATTGAAAAAGCAACGGGCAAGTACGTAACCTTCCTTGACCCCGACGATAAGTGGGAGAAAAACAGCTTTAAGGCTGCGTATAAATTCCTTGAAAAGCACGGCGAAATCGACGTTCTCGCCGCAAGAGTAAGGTTCTTTGAGGCGCAGACTAATTACCACGCGCTTGATTATAAGTTCAGGGACGGCACGAGGGTAGCGGATTTAAGCAGCAGGGAGGATATGTTCTGCGTTCAGTCAACCGCAGCAACGACCTTTATCCGTCGCAGCGCGATAGGCGACGTAAGGTTTGACAGCCGTCTTAAGTTTGGCGAGGACTCAACCTTTATCAATAAGATTATGCTAAAGCGCTGTAAGCTCGGCTTAATCTGTGAGGCGCTCTATCTTTACAGACGGCGCGCAACGGGCGACAGCGCGGTTAACCGCCAGACCCTTGACAAATCGTTTTACCTTGCTTCGCTGAAGTATTACCACCTTGAGCTTTTCAGGTACTCGAGGGAGCTTTACGGAAAGGTTATCCCTTACGTACAGGCTATGGTCGGGTACGATATTATGTGGCGCTTTGCAAATCCCGATATGAAAAAGGTGCTCAGCCCCGAGGAGCAGGAGGAATACTTTGCTCTTTTAAAAGAAATTCTCAGCGAAATCGACGATGAAATTCTTATTAACAATCCACGCCATAAATCAATTGCAAAAAAGGTGGAGGTAATAAGGTATAAACACGGGGCGGATTTGCTGAGCTCCGCACACTTTGACCGTGAAACGAACGAGCTTAAATACAACGCCGCAACGCTGTTTAATATCAGCAATAATAAATCCCCCGCGGTACAGATTGTAAGCCTTGAAATTAACGGGACTAAGCTTAGCCTTGAGGTTCTTGTTGCAAAGTGGCTTATGGCGTGTACTGACGAGGAAAAAGAGCTTTATGCAAAAATCGGCGGCGAGAAGGTTTACCCGTCTGAATTTGAGGAGAGCCATGCCGCCGAATATTCAACCGTCGACGGAAACGAGTATTATTCCGACCTTGCACGCTTTAGTTATGACATTAAAGACGTGCTTAGAAAAGGCGGACGGCTTGACATGAGGCTCTTTATCAGCTTCGGCGGCAGGGAATGTCGTACCGCTATACATTACGGTAAATTCATACCCGCCGCAACAAGATACGGCACGGCGTATAAATTCCACGGTAGCTACGGTGTCAAGTGCTTCAGGGAAAGGGTTGAAATATACTACCCGCGCAGCAAAAGCTTAACTAAGCTTTTGTGGGACGTTAAATGCCTTCTCTGCCTTGTTAAAAGGAAGCGCCTTGACGTATTTTATAAAAAGCATATCCTTTTCCCGCTCTTTAAAAGGCGTGAGGCTAAAAACGGCAGGCTATGGCTAATATCGGACAGGATTGATAACGCGGGCGATAACGGCGAGGTACTGTTTAAGTATATCTGCGCGCATAAGCCCGAGGGTGTCAGACCGATGTTTGTTATAGGCGAAATGGCGAAGCCCGAGGTTAAAGAGAGGCTTGAGGCAATAGGCGAGGTGCTCTACGCCGAGGACAAAAATTATCCGTACTATTTCCTTATGTGTGAAAAGATAATATCCTCGTCCGCGGGCGAATTTACTATTAATCCGTTCGAGGCGGACAGGCCGTTTTATGCGGATTTAATGAACTTTACCTATTACTTTATGAACCACGGCGTAAACTGCGGCGACTGCTCAAAATGGCTCAACAGGTTTAATAAGAATATTCATATCTTCTTCACCACCGGCGAGAGCGAAAGGCAGAATATTATTGACAGGCATTATAACTATTCTCCCGAGCAGGTAAAGATTACGGGGCTTGCGCGCTTTGACGCACTCTACGACGACCCGAAGAAGCAGCTTCTCGTGCTTCCTACATGGAGAAGAGCATATAAGGAATGTTACGACGACAAGACCTCGAGCATATATTCAGAAACCTTTAAGGAAACCGATTTCTTCAAGTTCTACAACGGTCTTATCACCGACGAAAGACTGCTTGAAACTATGAGGAGAAAGGGTTACACGGGACTGTTCTGCCTGCACCCGATATTCGCAAAGCAGGCGGCGCATTTTGAAAACAGCGATGTATTTACGATTAACGAGGGCTTCGTAGACTACAATAAGGCGTTTGCGGAGTCAAGCTTAATGGTAACGGATTATTCTACCATTGCCTTTGACTTTGCATATCTCAACAAGCCGATAGTATATACTCAGTTTGACAAAGAGGAATTCTACGAAAACCAGATTTACGACGAGTGCTTCGACTACGAAAACGAGGGCTTCGGACCAATCTGCGAAAGCCTTGACGAAGCGGTAAGCACTCTTTGCGAAATCATTGAAAACGACTGTAAAAACGAGTATCAGAGTAGGATTGACAGCTTCTTTGTTTACCACGATAAGAACAACGCAAAGCGTATTCTTGACGCAGTGCTTGAGGACGAATAATGGATAAGAAAACCTATAAGCTTATTGAGGATTATATGCTCTCGTGTATGGAGGACTCCGCGCACGATAAGGAGCATATTTACAGGGTGCTTTATACCGCGCTTGATATTGCCGAAACCGAGCCTGAGGCGGACAGGGATATTCTGATTACCGCCTGTCTGCTACACGACATCGCTCGTCGTGAACAGCTTGAAAACCCCGCGCTCTGTCACGCGCAGGTCGGGGCTGAGAAAGCCAAAATGTTCCTGCTCGATAACGGCTTTTCTGAGGAATTCTCAGATAAGGTTGCGCACTGTATAAGCACTCACCGCTTCCGCGGGAACAACCCGCCCGAAAGTATTGAGGCGAAAATCCTCTTTGACGCCGATAAAATCGACGCCGCGGGTACGCTCGGTATCGCAAGAACCCTGCTATATAACGGCACCGTGGGCAGTCCGCTTTATTCGCTCAACGAAAACGGGCTCGTCTCCGACGGAAAGGACGACGATATGCCCTCGTTTTTGCAGGAATACCGCTTCAAGCTTGAAAAGGTATATTCAAAGCTAATAACGAAGCGCGGCAGGGAAATCGGCGAGCAGCGCAGAAAAACCGCAGTTTCCTTCTATGAGGATATGCTCTCGGAATTACAGCCTGCCTACAAAAAGGGAAAAGCCCTGCTCAAAAAAGAAATAACGGATGGTTAGCGACCATCCGTTATTTCTTTTTTATTATTTCATAAACATTGTCAGTCCTACGGAAATGCAGCTCAGCGCCATTAATACCGCGAGCACGATTGCTGTTATTTTTACCCATTTACTTCTCATAATCATTCCTTTTCAGTAAGCAGTTAGTAAAAGACGAAAAGACGAAAAAACGAAGCACTCCCTTCGGTCGCTACGAAGAGTTGACCGTCGGTCAACAGTAGGGTCTTGCAGACGGCATTATAATGGGTACGGGCAGAGCCCGTCCTTCTTCAAGCTTAGCTTGACTTCGTTGCACGCCTGCGTGCGCTTCGTATCTTCGTTATTTTCATTTCATAAATCCGTCTGCAGCCTTAATAAGCTTATCTGCAATCGCGTTTGCGTCTGCACGGCTCTCGCCGATTGCGGTAATGTACGCCTTGATTTTCGGCTCCGTGCCGCTCGGGCGTACTATAACCTTGTTGCCCTTTTCAAGCGCGAACGCGAGCACATTCGACTTCGGAAGCTCTATAATTTCCTTGGTGCCATCGGTAAATACGGTTTCGCTCGCTTTGTAGTCCGATACTGCCGTTACGCCGAAGCCTGCGATTTCCTTAGGCGGATTTGCCCTGAGGGCGTCCATAATACCCGCCATTTTTTCCATACCTGCCGCGCCCTCAAAGGTGTAGGACTGTACGGTGTTGGCGTAGTAGCCGAACTCGTCGTAGAGCGAGTTCATAACGTCGACGAGGTTCATGCCCTTACTCTTGTAAAACGCCGCCATTTCGCAGATAAGCATCGATGCAACTACCGCGTCCTTATCCCTTGCGTGAGTGCCTGCAAGGTAGCCGTAGCTCTCCTCAAAGCCCATTACGAAGTCGTCGGCTCTGCCCTCGCTTTCAAGGTTAGTTATCAGCTCGCCGATATACTTAAAGCCCGTTAAGAGATTCTTAAAGGTGCAGTTATATTTCTTTGCGATTACCTCAGCCAAATCAGTTGAAACGAAGCTTTTTACCGCGATTGCAGAGGAGGGAAGAGTACCGTTTGCCTTGCGCTCGGAAAGAATATAGTTAAGGAGCATTGCGCCAACCTCGTTGCCGCTCATAAGCACGAGCTCGCCCGATTTGTCGGGTACCGCTATGCCCACTCTGTCGCAGTCGGGGTCGGTGGCGAGGAGTATGTCCGCGCCTATGCTCTTGTTCATCTCAAGACCGATTTCAAATACCTGCTTGATTTCGGGGTTCGGGAAGGGACAGGTCGGGAAGTTGCCGTCGGGGTTTTCCTGCTCGGGAACCACGTAAACCTTTTTAATTCCAATCCTGTCGAGTATTGCCCTTACCGGCTTATTACCCGTACCGTTTAAGGGCGTGTAGATAACCTTGAGGTCTGCGTTCTTTACGATTTCGGGGTTAATGCACTGCTTTTGAACCTCGTCAAGAAAGGCGTTTATTACCTCTTCGCCGATAAACCGGATTTTTCCGTTCTTAACCGCCTCGTCGAAGTCGCATTTTTTAATACCCGTGAAGTAATCCACCTTCTGTATCATCTCGTAGGTCTCGGCGGCTTCCTCGTCGGTCATCTGGTAGCCGTGGGGATTGTAGCATTTGTAGCCGTTATACTTTGCGGGGTTGTGCGAGGCGGTGAGGATAATACCGCTTGAGCAGCCGAAATACCTTATCGCAAAGGAAAGGCACGGGGTAGGCTCTAATTCCTCATAGAGATATACCTTAATCCCGTTTGCCGCAAGGATTGAAGCAGCTTCTCTTGAGAAGTAGTCGCTCTTAATTCTCGAGTCGTAGCCGATAGCGATTGACGGATTTTCATAGTTTTTATTGAGGAAATCCGAAAGTCCCTGAGTCGCCCTGCCGACCGTGTAAATGTTCATTCTGTTCGTGCCCGCGCCGATAACTCCGCGCAGACCCGCCGTACCGAATTCAAGCTCACGGTAAAAGCGGTCGAGTATTTCGTCGTCCTTACCTCTGATTGCTTCAAGCTCTGCCTTAAGGTCGGGGTCGCCGGTAGCCTTGTTGAGCCATTCGTTATATAAAGCGTTAATGTCCATATGTACACTCCCTTATTTAGTAATGCTTTTATTTTAATCCTAATATTAACTATTGTCAATATTTCAATAATTTAGTATAATACTTTCGGTGGTGATGAAATGTTTGCAAAGGTTAAGAGCCAGGGGCTTTTCGGGCTCAGCAGCTTTGATGTGTTCGTTGAGGCTGATACGAGCAACGGGCTGCCTCGTTTCGACTTGGTAGGTCTGCCCGACGCGGCTGTTAAGGAGAGCAGGGAGAGGGTAAGAGCTTCGATAAAAAACTGCGGCTTTACCTTCCCTATATCACGGATAACCGTTAATATTGCGCCTGCCGATATTAAAAAGGAGGGCGCAGTTTACGACCTTCCCATACTGATTGCAATCCTCTGTGCAAGCCGTCAGCTTACGGGCAATTTCGACGATTATTCCTTCATCGGCGAGCTTTCGCTCAACGGCGAAATCCGTTCGGCGCGCGGAGTTTTACCGATGGTTATACAGGCGGCGAAGAGTGGCGTGGGCTCCGTATTTGTCCCCTTCGATAACGCCTTTGAGGCGTCCGTGGTAGACGGTATCGACGTCCTTCCTGCTAAAAATATATTCGAGGTCATTTCTCACCTTAAGGGTGAAAAGCTGATTGAGCCCGTATACAGAGCCTCGTTTGAAGAGGAATATACGGAGGAGCTTGATTTCTCCGATGTTAAGGGACAGAGTGAAGCAAAGCGCGCGCTTGAAATCGCTGCGGCAGGCGGTCATAACTGCCTTATGATAGGCGCTCCCGGAACGGGAAAATCAATGCTCGCAAAGCGTATCGGCTCAATCCTGCCCGAAATGACGTTTGATGAGAAAATTGAAACCACTAAAATCTATTCGGTAGCGGGTGAGCTAAGACGCGGACAGCGCCTCGTTTCAAGACGTCCCTTCCGCTCGCCCCACCATACCGTGTCCGCCCAGGGACTCACGGGCGGCGGAAGCTCGCCGAAGCCGGGCGAAATCTCGCTTTCTAATAACGGCGTGCTGTTTTTAGACGAGTTCCCCGAGTTTGACCGTCGCGCTAAGGAGGCGCTGCGTCAGCCGCTTGAGGACGGTAAGGTTACGGTTACAAGGGCTGCGGGCGCGGTTACTTATCCCGCGAATATTATGCTCGTTGCCGCTATGAACCCCTGTCCCTGCGGATATATGGGACATCCCACGAGGGAGTGTACCTGCACCGAAGCGGCGAAGAAGCGCTATCGCGATAAGGTTTCGGGACCTCTGCTCGACAGGATTGATATTCATATTGAGGTTCCCGCCGTTGACTATGAGCAGCTTTCAGGCAAGCAGAAGGAGGAGTCAAGCGAGGAAATCAGAAAGAGAGTCAACGCTGCACGTGCGGTACAAAACGAGCGCTTTAAGGGTACGGGGATTACCTGTAACGCAAAGATGACTCCCCGTGCAACGCGGAAATACTGCGTGCTTTCCGAGGACGCTGATTCAATGCTGAAAGCGAGCTTTGATTCAATGGGACTCTCCGCGAGAGCGTACGATAAAATACTCAGGGTTGCGCGTACGATAGCAGACCTTGAGGGCAGCGAGATAATCGAGCTGCCGCATATTGCGGAGGCTGTTCAGTACAGAAGTCTTGACAGAAAATACTGGAGGTAATTATGGAAAAGTATATCGAAAACACTATGAAAAACCTTGAAAAGAACGGAATTAAGCCGTTTTATGCCGAAACTAAGGAGGAGGTGCTCCCGATAGTAAAGAGCCTTATTAATAAGGGCGAGAGCATTTCAAACGGCGGCTCAATGAGCATTAAGGAGTGCGGCGTTGCCGAGCTTATCTCTAACGGCGATTACGACTACATTGACCGCTCACAGTACGCACCTGAGGACGTGCGTGAGGCGTATATTAAGGCTTTCGGCTGCGATACATATTTCTGCTCCTCCAACGCCGTGACCGAAAGGGGAGAGCTCTACAACGTTGACGGCAATTCAAACCGCGTTGCGTGCATCGTTTACGGACCAAAGCAGGTTATTATGGTAGTCGGTAAGAATAAAATCGTGCCCGATATTAACTCTGCAATTAAGCGCGTTAAGGAGAAGGCTGCGCCGCCGAACTGCGTAAGGCTCGGTATTCCGTCAGCCTGTTCAAAGCTCGGAAAGTGCGTGTCGCTAATGCAGGAAAATCCCTTTATGTGCGACGGCTGCGCGGCGGATACAAGGATTTGCTGCAACTACGTCGTATCCGCAAAGCAGAGACAAAAGGACAGGATTAAGGTAATTATCGTTAACGAGGATTTGGGCTACTAATGAAAAACAGAAGCACTCGAAATCTTAAAATTTCAACCCGTATAACGCTTTCTGCGGTTTTTGGGATTATCATACCCGTTGTCGTCGCCGTTATATTTTCGTCGGTAATGCTGAGCTCCATAACCTCGTATTTTAACTTTTCCGATGTCACTACGAACTCCTATTCAATGCTCAACCAGATTCAGTGGAATCAGACTATGAGCTCAATATCGAACGAGCTTGTGTCGGAGGCAGACAGGGAGCATAAGTACAACGCCGTCAACGGCTACGTTACCAGTATTGAAAATATCGGAGCTAAGGTATATATCGAATGTAACGGGACGGCATTTTATTCCACAGCCGATAGAGATACCGTGCTCGGCGAGGCGAATAATATCATCAGCGTTGATACGGAAAGGAACGTTAACTATTTCGGCGAAAACGGAATGGTTATCATCACCCATGCCGAAAAGCAGGGCGAGTGCTACCTCGTAGTCGTTGAAAATACCAATTACTCCGTTGAGGATATAACAGCTCGTAATACGGCGCAGAATTTCTCCTCCCTTGTATTTAATAAAACGAGCGTGCTGTTTCTCCTTATAGTACTCTTGTTTATACTCTCAATCGCCGCGCTATCCTTTATCACCTCGCGTACTATTAACGTGCCGATAAGGAAGCTTACCGAGGGCGCTAAGAATATCGCCGACGGCAATCTCGATTTCAATATTGACTACGAGAGCACTAACGAAATAGGTCAGACGGTAAAGGCGTTTAACGCTATGACGAGGCGGCTCAAATCCTCGATTGAGGCGCAGAATAAAATTGAGCAGTCGAGGAAGGAAATGATTGCGGGTATCGCACATGATTTAAGGACTCCGCTGACCTCGGTAAAGGGTTATGTAGAGGGCATAAGGGACGGTATCGCCAACACTCCCGAGAAGCAGAAAAGCTATATGGATACGATTTATTCCTCGACTCTCTCTATGGAAAAGCTCCTTGACGAGCTGCTTACGGTATCGAGGCTTGAGATAGGCAATATCGAGCTTAATAAATCCGACGTTAATCTTACCGATTTTTTAAACGATTGCGCCGACGAGCTCAGCGTGGAGCTCGGTAACGAGGGCTTTGACTTTGAATTTATAAATAAATGCAGCGACTCGGCTCTCGTTGAGATTGATGTTGACCGCTTTTCAAGGGTTATTCAGAATATCGTATCAAATTCAATAAAATATAAAAAGCCCGACGTTAAGGGCAAAATTATACTCGAAGCGCAGGAATACGCAAAGAGCGTTATTATCAGCATTAAGGACAACGGAATAGGGCTCGATTCAGAGAGCCTGCCGAGGATATTTGAAACCTTCTACCGAGCGGACAAGGCGCGTACTAAGGTAAGCGAGGGCTCGGGGCTCGGACTTTCGGTATGTAAACAGCTTGTTGAGCTTCACGGCGGTCAGATATGGGCGAGCAGCGAAGAGGGCAACGGGCTTACGGTATTAATTTCACTTTATAAGAAGGAAGAGACTGATGAATAAGAAAATTCTGCTCATAGAGGACGATGAGAATATTTTAAGGCTTGAGAGGGATTACCTTGAGGCAAACGGCTTTGAGGTCGCCTCCTGCTCTGACGGCGAAAGTGGGCTTGAGAAAGCGCTTTCGGGCGGCTTTGCTTTAATACTTCTTGATATTATGCTCCCCGGCGTTGACGGGCTTGAAATCTGTAAAAGAGTAAGGGAAACGAGCAACGTTCCTATACTCTTCGTAAGCGCAAAGCGCGACGATATTGATAAGATTAAGGGGCTCGGGCTCGGCGCGGACGACTACATAGTAAAGCCGTTCAGCCCGTCGGAGCTCGTCGCAAGGGTTATCGCGCATATAGCCCGCTATGAGCGCCTTACCTCTCTCCCGAAGGAGCAGCAGAGCGTTATTGAAATCGACGGACTCAAAATTGACAAAACGGCAAGGAGAGTTTTCCTCGGCGGCGAGGAAATCGCGTTTACGAATAAGGAATTCGAGCTTCTTACCTGCCTTGCCGAAGAGCCCGACAAGATTTTTTCAAAGGACGAGCTTTTTACAAAAATCTGGCAGTATGATTCGATAGGTGAAACCTCCACGGTCACGGTGCACGTTAACCGTATCCGCGATAAGCTCTTTTCGGTTGACAAAACCTTCCGCTATGTCAACACCGTATGGGGCAAGGGATATAGGTTTAATAAGTAATTCAAAATTAAAAAATCCCGACTTGCGGTCGGGATTTGTTTATTATGTTTATCTTGCCCCTCGGTATTCGGCTGAGCCGAAGCCGAGGATATACACGAACGGTATCGGCAGAAGCGTGAGCAGTATTCCGAACAGCGTGCCTTTTCCGAATGCCTTTGCCATTTTTATATTCATAATGAAGTAGTAAATGACGTTTACAATCGGTATCAGATACAACAGGCATTTCCAGCCGTTGCCGTCGGCGATTTTACACATCTTGTAAAGATTCACAATCGGGATAAACGCCCAGAAGCCGTGCTCCCCCGCCTTGTTAAATACCTTCCACAGCGCAATTACGGATAATACGTATATCACTGCTGCAATAATCGAATTCTGACCGTTAATAAGCTCGTGAACAGCCTCCATATATTCCTGCATAATTTTTCTCCTTTCTTAAACCTAAAACCTTAAACCTTAAACCTTAAACCTCATTATACTCTCTTGCCGCCTGGATTCTCTTAACTCTCTCCGTACCCTCCTCGCCTATTTCAATGAAGGCGCGGACGGTCTCAGCCATCTGGGGCAGAGCCTGCCTCTTGTAGTCCTCGCACGCGTCCATAACGTCGAACACGGTCCTGAAGGAATTCTGGAGCGTTTCTACCGCAATCATCGGGTTTGCAGCCATCTCCTGAATTTCGCCGCTCTGCTTGCCGAGCATATTAGCGTTAGCCTCGATAATCTGGGACGTGCTATCGTTAAGGGTGTTGATAGCGTTAAGCACTAACTTCTGATTGTAGAGCGCCTGGGCGCACATTACGCCTATTCTGAGCGCTGCAACGGATACCTGCTTTGCCCTGTCAACGCCGCGGATAAGCTCGTTATTATTCCTGCGGATAACGTCGATAGCGCCGATGCCCTGATAGTTTACTACCGCGAGCGTGCCCATATCCATTACCTTCTGCCTCAGCGGGAAGAGCACCTCGCTCTCGAAGAAGTTAATCTTCCTCTCGTCAACGCCTTCAGCCTTCGCCCTGTCGATAGCGTCGGTGAGCGCGGAGTCAAACTGATTGCCGAGCGCGATATATTCGTTGAGCTTTACGGTCTCGCCCTCGAGCGCCTGCTGCTCGATAAGAAGGGTTTTGTTGTCGTTTTGAAGCTGCTTTTCGCCATTTGTAATTGAGTCGATAATTCCGTTGATTACGGCATCAGCCTTCTCGTACTTGGTGAAGTATTTTCTTACGGGGTTTAAAAGCTTGTTCTTAAACCCGTCGGAAAAGTTAATCCCGCTCGGGTCGAGGCTTTTCATCTGTACCGAAAGCTCGGTAAGGTTAGAAGCAACAACTCCCGTTTCGTCGCTGTTGTTTTTAAAGGTAGCGATTCTCTTTGCAAGAAAATCGTTCTTCCTGTTGCTCGCTGTAATTGCGTCGCTGCCGAAGCTTTCGATGGTCTTGATTACCGAATTCTTCTGCGCGAGGTCGGAAAGGTCAAGGTTCATAATTGCCTGAACCTGCTCCTCGGCGGTATTGCTGAGCACCTCGCCCCTCTCCTCATCAATTTTAACGAGCTCCTGAACCTCGTTTTTAATCTCCTCGTTAGTGGGAAGTGAAAGTGAAAAATCAGCCATAGTTTTACTCCTTAAATATTTAATACTTAATCTTAATACTTACTTATTAGGGTTTATATATACTAATTTAGAGCTCTGCGTTAAACAGGTTTTTAATCTTGTAAATTACGTCGTCGGTGGTTGCGGAGATTGAAGCTGCCTCGTTGATTGATGAAAGCTCGCCGAGGGTGTCCATATTCGCTCCGCTTCCGTAGCCGATTGTATAAACGGGAATGTTTAAGCCGTCAACGGTCTTTTCGATATCCCTTAACGTCATCCATTCGTTAGGCTCGCCGTCGGTTAAAACGAAGAGCATCGGCTTTGCGTTCGGGTGGTCGGCGGAAGCGTCCTCAAGCATCTTGAGTCCCGCGATAACCGCGCTGTACATTGCGGTACCGCCATTAGCTCTCAGGGATTGAACCGCGCCCTTGAAGTACGCCTTCTGGTTAAGGTCGAACTTAGCAAGGTCGAGCTGCTTTACGATTACGTCGGAGTAGGTGATGAGTCCTACGTACGCCTCGCTGTCAATATAGTTAATACTGTTGATAAGCGAGGATTTAAGCGTATTGAGCGGCTCGCCGTCCATTGAGCCCGAGGTGTCGACTACGAATACGGAGATAATCTCCTGGCCGTTGTCCTTATTCTCCTTCCAGAGCTTCTGAGCTGCAATACAGGTCTTTCCGTCGGGGATTTTCATATCGGTCTTATAGCCTAAATCAACGTTGAAGCCGTACTTGTTTGCAAGCGACTGCGCGCTCTTGCCCTGCGCGAACTCGGCGAACTTTTTAATTACAGCCTCCTTGTCGTCGGAGAGCACGCCGATTGAGTAAAGCGGGTTGTTATGATACGCGCCGAAGGGAATAAACTTGTAGGAGCTCAGGGATTTGTCGTTAATATAGGTCTGGTACTCCATAATGAAGCCGTCGAGCACGCCCGACTCCGCGGATTCCCTCATTTGAAGCGTTGTAAACGAAACGAGGGGAACGTTCTGCTGGAACTTGTTGAAGCCCTCGATTGCGCTCTCGCTGAGAATATCCGACGGGTCTGCGGAGTACAGAGTACTGATAAGGAAGTTCAGCCCCGTTGCGCTTGAATACGGGTTTGTGTAACCCATAGTGATTACGCCGTCCTGAGTTGCCTTAACGATTGAAGCAAAGTCCACGCTGCCGTACTTTTCATTGATTGCCGCCATCGCTTTCTTTGAGAGCAGTACGCCCGCGGTATTGCCTACGAGTCTGTCGGAAACCTTGTTGATTTTAACGCCGCTTGAGGCAATCATCTCGCCGAAAAATTCATTTGACGGCGTGTATGCGTCGGGGCGGTAAACGTTGGCGTTGATGTATTCAACCGCCGTACCCGTCGCGAGCGAACGTACCGAAACGCTCATTCTCTTGCCGTCGAGCTTGAAGTTCTGCGAGTTGAAATCGTTTGCAACGTCGTTGAGCCAGCCGTCAGTGCCGTTTCCGCCCTTTTCGGTCGAGGTGAATATTTCAATATTTATGTCGCCCCTGCCCTCAACGGTAAGTGGATAGGTGTTTTCAATATTCGGAAGCTCGTCTGCGATATTGCTCGATACCGAATCAATAGGCGCCTTCTGAGGCGAAGCGGTTTCAAGGTCAAGCTTTGAATATAGCTTATTAAGGCTCTTAACCGCCTCCTCGTGCGAAATTGTGTTCTGCGACTTACCGATATTCTTAGTCTTGTTAACGCCGATGCCTATTACAGATACAACAATAATCGCGATTACTACCAGACCTGCAATAATTTTCTTGTTCATCTTCTTCTCCTTACGAATAAAGCTTCGTATTTTTGATTAATTCCTTCATTTCTGCGATGATTTGGATATTCTCCATTGACTGAGAGGAAATGTCGTCAAGCTTTGAAATCTCAAGAATGAGGTTGTCAAGAAGAGTTATGATGTTCTCATTACGACGAATTATCGTATTTACATATGAAATATGCTCGCGATAAATTTCAAGCTTAAGCTTTTTGCTCTCCTCGGGAAGCGAGAGACGGTCGGATACCAGATTTCTGAATTCCTCCTCGTCAAATACGCTTATTCTGTTAATCGCTCTCTTAGTGTTCTCGTAAAACAGGTTTACAACATCGTCAATGGTTGTTTTAAACTTAATATAGGTCAGCTCGGTTTTATCGAAATTCTGCTCCAATATCACGTCAAGGCTTGCCTGCTTGGGCGATATGCGCTTAACCTGCCCGATTAACGCCTCTATATGCTTTACGAATTCCTTTTTATAAGACAAATCCTGAAGCGCCTTGATATAGCCCTTGGGATTTTTAAGCTCCTTTTCATCCGCAATTTTAACCTTGGGCTTTTTACCCTCAAGCAGCGCGTAGTTAATTACTATGAAGATAACCAGCGCCGCCGCAGCGTATATAAAGAAGCCGAGCCTTTTAGCCGAGCTCACCGCCGAGGGATAAAAGCCCATAATGCCGGGGGAGATAAATATTATACTGAATATCGCAATAGCAAGGTTAAAGACAAGCAGCTTTAAAAACTTATTACCTTTCTTCAATTTGCATACCCCATTTCGTTAATTTGCGTTATTTGCTTCGGTGATGTCGCCGACGTCAATTATTGTTCCTGAGCCTCCTGTAACCTTGGGCAGCTCGCCGTTCCATTTTTCAATCTTTTTGTTTTCAATAACCTTCTGGGAGAGTGAGTCGTTAATCAGCTTGTTTGCCTCTGCCTCGCCCTGAGCCCTGATTTTCATTGATTCAGCCTCAGCCTGAGCGTTTTTAATGGCTGTCTGCTTTTCGGTTTCAGCCTTTAAGAGCTTCTGCTGCGCTACCTGCTTTTCCTCAATCGCGGTTATAAACGCATCTGAGAAGTGGAAGTCAATAATATTTACGTCTGTTATATACAGTCCTATGTCGTTGAGCTTTTTATTAAGCCCCTCAATCAGTCCGTCGGATATAAGCACACGGTTTGTTACGCTTTCCTCAGCCGTGTAGGTTGAGGTGATTGCCTTAAGCACCTCGTTTACTGCCGGTACTACAAGCACCGTTTCATAGTCCGCGCCGATGTTCTTATAAATACTGTAGCTCTTTGCCGAGTCTACACGGTAGTTAATCGCAAGCACGGTATTTACGCTCTGAAGGTCCTTTGAGAACGCCTCGGTATTAACCTCGAGCTTACAGATACGGTTATCAATCTTAACAACCCTCTGAACGAAGGGCGCTTTAACGTGGATACCCTCCTGAAGCACATCCTCCTTAACCTTACCAAGCGTTACTACAACGCCCGTATGACCGGGACTTACTATGGTAAAGGTATTCATTAATATAATTACCAGAACCAATGCGGCGGATACAATAATTGATACTTTTTTAATAGTCTGCTGTGTTAATGTGTTTTGAACATTGTTGTTCGTTTTCATTTCATTTCCTCTCTCATTTTTTCAAATATGCCGTCCGCCCTCTTTTTATATTCTGAGGCGGTGTAGGCATAAACCATAACTGACAATGCTTCGCGGAGCCTTTTATTCGCGCTTTCGCTCGGAGCATTGTACTTTATCATTGTTTTATCCACAAGCTTCGGTATCTCGCCGATGGGCTGGGAATAGTCGCTTGCGGCTAAAATGATTTCACAAAAGTAATCGTATAATTCCTGCTCTGATATAATATCGTCGCTCTCGTCGTCGGCGCTGCCGTTAATCATAGTCATAAGCTCGCCTATATTATCTATCTTCATACATTCGCGGAGTGAAGAGATAAGAAGTATTCTTGCAAGCTGACGCTCGTAATACTTTTTATTAACGGGGTGGGCGACGAAGCCGCGTTTAACCCAGTTCTGTATGGTCGAGGGCTCGAGCCCCGTTATCGAGCAGACCTGACTGAGCGTCAGACCGTCCGTCATCTCTATCATCGGTTTAAATACTTCAAACATCGGGGCGCTTTCGGTATTATTCATAGCGGTACCCGGTAGCGTATTGTTACACATCAAATTCCTCCTTGAGTTTACCTGATTATACCACAAGTTCATTTGACTGTCAAGAGGGTTCTTAAGAATTTACAATTCGGACATAAATAGCGGGCGACCTGAGCCGCCCGCTGTAATTCCGAATTCCTAATTCCGCATTCCGAATTAGTTTTGTACCATATCCGAGGTGTAGAGCTGGTTAAGCTTCTGGATTTCCTTTTCCGTCTGGGTGGGAATATCCTTCATGCTGTCCTTCTTGCTTGACCTTCTCTGTACGTACGTTACCTTATATATATCCTCGTCATATTTTTCCTCTCCGTCGAAGAAGGGGAGCATATAGCCCTTTTCGTCAAAGGTGCGCTTTCCTACGGACTCACCCTCAATATAGTAATGGGTATTGCCGTAATCCTGCTCGTAGGACACCTTGTAATTACTCTTGAACTGCGTACCGTCGAATTCAAGCTGAGTCGATACGGCGGAAAGGTGCTTGCCGTAGTCCTCGCTCGTAAAGGAGTTTGTACAGTAATATGCCTTCTTGTCACGGTACCTTATCATATAGTAAATATCGCTCTGGGTATTGAGCTTATTTGAGATACCCTCGTTTGAATAGGAGAGCACGGCTTTATTCCCGCTGTAACGGTAAATATCGCAGAAATACTTATACTCTAAAAGCAGTATCGGGTTGCCGTGGGAATTTTCAGACCTTACCTTAATCGGCTTGCGGTATACGAGGAGCAGCTCATCCTTTTCGTCGCCGTCAAAGTCGATAAGCTTAACTACCGCGAGCCCGTCTACATAGGCGATTCCGCCCTTGTCATCCTTGAGCGCGGATACGCCGTAGCGCTTGTTATACTCCTGGACGATATTGTAGTATGCGGTATTTATGCTCTGCTCGATTACGGGTCTGTTCTCCTCCACTCCGCCTACGGTGAAGGAATCAACCGTGTCAAGTGCGGTTTCGACCATCAAGCTCGCCTTTAAATCCTTTAATACGGAATAGGTTATTTTTTCAACCTCGTTAGTAGCGTCCTTGCCGTTAACGGTGAAGGAGTCGGTCTTAGCTTCATATTTTGCGTCGTACCTTTCGCTGAACTTACCGCTCTTGAACTGATAGAGCTTCATTTCGGTAATATCGTTGCCGAACTTTGCGATATAGTACTTATTGTTAGTCCTGTAAAGCACGGAGTACGCGTCGTCCTTACGGTTTTCGGTCTGGGCGGCGTTACCCGTGAACAGACAGGAGAAGCCGCCGTCCTCGTTAGTGCCCCATACCTCGTTGATATAAAGCCCGTTCTTGTTGTAGGTTACCATAAGCTCGCTTTCGCCGTCGTTGTTGAAATCAAGCTCCCTTACGAAGCAAAGCCCTGTAAGGCGGTAGCCCTCAATATTATAGATACTGTAAAGGTTCTCATAGTCCGCGTGGCCGTACTGACGGGTGAGATTTGAGCAAACACTCGCGGCGTTGGAGTTAAACTCCGTAATCTTCGAATTTTCATGGTTAATCGACTGTATAACGAAATATACAACGCCCGTAAAGATAACGAATATGAAGATAAGACCGAGCAGGGTGATGAAAAACCTCTTAAGCCTTGAAGCCCTTTTAACGAAGAGCCTCTGGAACAGAGTGAGCTTTTCCTTTTTGCGCTCCTTCTTTTTGGGAGCGGTATTCTTTTTCAGAGGCTCGGGGAGGGGAACGTCGATTGACGGGCGGTGAAGCTCCTCAATTTCGCCCTCGCGGTGCGTTCTGTCAAACGCCTTAAGCGCGCTTGTAATCTCCTCGGGAGCGTGGGAAAGGTCGTCCTCTTCCTCGGGGAGCTCTGCCGTATCGGCGAGCGAGGGCTTAGGCGCTTCAAGAGGCTCGGGACTCGGCAGGTACTCTGGCGCTTCGGCTTCTTCCTCCTCGAATAATTCCTCGTCTTCGGTTTCTTCGTATTCCTCGCGCTCTTTGAGCTCTACTATTAATTCCTTTGCGGTATCAAGCAGGCTGTACCAGGACGGAATATCCCCGTCGTACTCAAAATAATTGTACTTGTTCAAGCCCTCACCTCCTTTTTAGCGGTGTATATACCTAAGCAGAGTAAGACAAATCCGAATTGCCTAAAGCCCAGTATAATTCATAATATTTTAGCATATTTTGTTTAAATAAGCAACTATTATATATTTTCTCATATAAATATATGAACTGCGCCTTGCTACTAAACCGATAATCTGTTATAATTTCAGTATGAAAAAAATAGTTTCAATTCTTCTTTCGGGCTGTTTATTATTAAGTCTCTGCTCCTGTTCTCTGACTCAGAGGGAGGAGAAATATACCGCGACGGTATTCAATTACTTCGATACGGTAATAAGCATAACCGCGTACGATAAGAGCAGGGAGGACTTTGATACAAAGCAAAAGCTTATCGAAAACGAGCTTGAAAGATACGACAGACTTTTTGACATTTACAATTCATACGAGGGTATAAACAATCTCTGTACGCTCAATTCCTCTGCGGGAAAATCGCCCGTTAAGGTTGAGGGCGATATTACGGAGCTTTTAAGCTACGGCAAAAGGGCGTATGAAATAACTCACGGCGCGGTTAATATCTGCGCTGGCGCGGTGCTTAAAATCTGGCACGAGGCGCGTGAAAGGGAAGAGCTCCCCGATATGAACGCGCTAAAAAACGCCGGGGAGCATATTGACATAAACTCGCTTGAAATAAACGGAGATACGGTATTTATCAGCGATTCCGAAGCGAGCGTAGACGTCGGCGCGATAGCAAAGGGCTTCGCTTGCGACAGGCTGAGGGAGTATATAAAAGCAAACGGACTTTGGGAGAATTACCTCATAAGCCTTGGCGGTAACGTAGTCGCAGGCGGCTATAAAACCGATAGCGGCAACTCAAAGTGGAATGTCGAAATACAAAATCCCGACCTTGAAGCAAAGACTGCGCTTGAGATAGTGAGCGTAACGGATACCTCGGTCGTTACGAGCGGAGATTATCAGCGCTTTTTTACCGTTGACGGCGTTAAGTACTGCCATATAATTAACCTTGATACCCTCATGCCCGCGACGGAGTTCAGGAGCGTGAGCGTAATCTGCCCCGACTCTGATTTGGCGGACGCGCTTTCGACCGCTCTCTTTATTCTGCCTTTTTCGGAGGGCTGGGAGCTGGTAAAAAGCCTTGACGGTGTTGAAGCAATGTGGGTTGACAACGGATGTGAAATAAGCTATACGGAGGGCTTCCCGAGGATATGAAAAAGCAGGATTTTATCGTAATCGGAATAATAGTGCTTATCGCCGCGGTTATCTTCGGCGCTCTGCACTTTTTCGGTCACGGCGGAAAGAAGGTACGCATTGAGGAGGGGGATACCCATACGGTCTACATCCTTGACCTTAACGAGAATACCGAACAGCGCTTTGAAACCGAATACGGCTATAATGTTGTCGTAATCGAGGACGGATACGTGTACGTTAAGGAGGCGGACTGCCGCGATAAAATCTGCGTGCACCACAAAAAAATAAACAAAAGCGGGGAGTCAATAATTTGCCTCCCGCACAAGCTTGTAGTGAGTATTGAAGAATGAAAAACGATAAAGCAAAAAAAGCGGCGCTTTACGGAATGATGGTAGCCCTTGCGTTTACCTTCAGCTACCTTGAAAGCCTGATACCCTTTAACTTCGGCATACCGGGGGTTAAGCTCGGGCTTGCGAATTTAGTAGTAGTAACTGCGCTTTATATTATGGACTGGAGAGCGGCGCTGCCGATAGCGGTTATAAGAATAGTGCTTGCGGGCTTCACCTTCGGCAATACCTATTCACTTATGTACTCCCTTGCAGGCGGACTTCTGAGCTTTCTCGTTATGGCGCTTGTTAAAAAAACTAAGCTTTCGGTAGTCGGGGTGAGCGTGCTCGGCGGCGTTACGCATAATATTGGGCAGATTACCGTAGCGGCGATAGTTATGGGAACGGCGAGGATTGCGTATTATCTCCCCGTGCTGCTTATAGCGGGGACGGTAACGGGCTTTCTTATCGGTATCGCGGCGAAGCTTATAATTGACAGGCTTGGGAAGATTATTAATAGCAAGCAGTGAGCAGTTAACAGTTAACAATTGACAATTAACAATTAAGGACGGGCGCAGCCCGTGCCCAAATATAAATGTCGTGCGCAGCACCCATAATTGTTCATTGTGCATTGTTAATTGTAAATTATAGAGGGCGGTCATCGACCGCCCTTGTTTTTATCCTATTCCGTCGGTGTTGTATAGTATCGTTGCCGAATCAAGCGCTAAGTCGGAATTAAAGGTAAACACTATCAGCGGCCAGTAGCCGCAGCTTATTTTTATAGTGAGTTTATTATTATTCTCATAGCCTATTACTGCGTGCCCTTTTGAATATTTATTATACGGGTCGCCGTAAATATTGCCCGTGCGGTAGTCGTATTCACGCGGTAGTTTTTCAAGCACGTCGTAGAGCGAGTCGCCGAACTTTATACCTCGTACGAACTCAGCATTTTTATCTGTGAACACAGCCGAATAGATATCGTCCATATCCGATACTTCTTCGCCGTTTATTGTTTTAATAAACGATATCTTAACGCCGTCATATACGTAAGCCTTCATACCGAGTGTTTCATCGCCCTCGTCACGAATTTCCTTCGGCTGACCGAGGAGCTTTACAATGTCTGCCTCCTGCATACCGCCGTCAATTCCGTAGGTGTTTACCTCGTTTTTTTCGACAATGTCAGCCTTATCGGAAAGCCCGATATCTTTAAGCGATGCTAAATCCTCCTGGATATCCTGACCGAGCCACTCGGGAGGACCAAGGTACGTCGGGCGGCTGTAGCTCATTAATAACGAACCGTCATTATAATACAGCTCAATATCAAACCCCGAGCCTTCCTCTCCCGGCGCAGTAGCCTCAACGTATCCGTTAAAGTCGGCTATATCAAGATAAAAGTTAATAACTCCTGAGCCGATAGCGCAGTGTTCATAATCCATAAAATCGTCTATATCAGTCTCGGCACCGTTATTGATTAATTCTTTTGCTTTTGCAAGGGGTATTTTGTTACCCTCGTTAAAGAGAGGACCGTCCTTATAATACATCTTTACAATTTCGGAGGTCTCCTTTACGAACTCCTTATCCGCCTTTCTTTCTTCAAGCAGGTATACCCAGTAAGTATCGCACAGGGCAAACGGTTCGCCGTTATCATAATACACCTTGTATGTGTCGGTAAAACCCTCATACGCCTTTTCGCCCGTATATGTAACAGAGGTAAGGTTATCCCTGCGGAACAAATCGCCGTAATCCTCCTCAATCATAAGGGGCATGTTATTATCAAGCTCAACGTTGATTAAGCCGTATTCCTCCTTAGTTTCAAGCGGAGCTTCGCTTGCGCTTTTGCTCTTGAATATTTCGTTGCCAAGAGGGTCGGCGATAACCAGACTGTTATTCTTTATTGTGATTTTATCATAATAGCTGCCGTCCTCACGCTGATAGGATATCGCAGGCTGAACGCCGATTACCTTTCCCGCAGTATACGCGTCGCTTTCGCCTATAATATTTTCAGCCGCTTCTTTAATTTTGTTTTCCGTTAGCGTCTGCTTTGGATTAGCGGCGCAGGCTGTAAGAAGCGAGAGGCAAAGTATAATAGCAACCGCCTGCAATATCTTTTTAGGTTTTCTGTAATGCAGAACGTTTTTAATCCTTGCCTTTACTCCGTTTTCAGAGAAGGAAATCGGGCTTGGGGCTGGAAATCTTTTATTCGTTGCAAAGGAGAGAAGCGCGGAGGAGTACGCCTTTTTTATGCCATCATTTTTGCTGAGCACCGCTTCGTCGCAGCTCATTTCCATATCCTTGGCCATAAGGTAAAACGCAAGCCATACGAGAGGGTTGAACCAATGGAGCACCAAAAGCAAATATGCGAGCAGCTTAATCCCGTTATCAAAGCGCTTGATATGATAACGCTCGTGCGAAAGAACGTACTGCATATATCCTTCGTCAATACCGCTCGGTACATAAATCCTCGGGCGGATAATACCTACTATAAAAGGCGACGAAATATTCTCGCTCTGATAAACGCCCTTTTCAAGTAGTATCGAGGTTGAAAGGCGTTTTCTAAGCCTGATAAAGCTCACCGCCGAGTAAATCAGAAGCGCAGCTATGCCTGCCGCCCATAGAAATTCGAGCGCATGCAAAATAACGGTATAACTGCTTTGAAATGTATCTGACGGTACTACCTGATTTTCGATTACGCTATTTACCGCGCTTATTCCCGTTGTAAGCTCGTCACGCAATATCGGCTTTTCAGTTTTAACGTAGGTCAGCGAATATTCGTTCATTTGCTGAGCCTTAGTCATATCAAACGGTTTTAGTGAAAACAGACTGAATACGGATTTGAAGCTCACGGGACAGACTAAACGAAAGCCGACCACGCTCCAGAGCGCATAGCTGTATTTTTTCGGTAAGCCCTTAAGCGCAAGCCTTAAAAGCAATACCGCAAGAATAACGTAGGAGGCGGTAATGCTCATATTAAGAACGCTTATAAATAAATCGGTCATTACTTTCCCTCCGTGTAGTTATCAATAAGGCTTTTAAGCTCGTCAGCTTCCTTATCGCTTATAGTCTTACCGCCGAAGAAGGACGCGAGGAACGAGGGCAGTGAGCCGCCGAAGGTGCTTTCAATAAACTGATTTCCCGCAAACTCCTGTACCTCGCTCTTGGGTACGAGCGAGGTTATAACGCTGTTTTCGTTCTTTGCAAAGCCTTTTTCGGAAAGTTTTTTCAATACGGTATACGTCGTTGATTTTTTCCACCCGAGCCGCTCGTTGCATTTTATAACTAAATCGTGCGAAGTAATCGGCTCGTTTTCCCATATTACACACATAAAGCGGAAATCGCTTTCACATAACCTTAATTCCATAATTACCTCCTTGGTCTATAATTATCGACTTCATCTTTAGTCTACAACAATAGACCGAGTTTGTCAAGCATAAAAAGCGGGCGACCATCGGTCGCCCCTACATATTAATATGAAATTTTACGAGGTTAACAAGCCGATTGCGTTAAGCATAATGCTACTTTTGGCGTGCACAGCGGCGGTATAGCCTTTTATTTTTTGCCTATTTTTCAATAAGATTATTTTCGTCAAGGAGCTTTATGAAGCTCTCGACGTCCGCCCTTGCCCTTTCCTCGTCAACGTCGTATTCTTCAAGCGTTTTACTCACGATTTCGTCAACGGTGGTATCCTCCCTTAAGCAGTCCCAGAAAAACGAGCCTGACTCGTTAAGCGTAATCATACCGTTGAATTCCTTAGCCGCCTTACCTACGGGGACCACTATATTTGAGCCTGCAATCGTTCTTTTTGCAAAGCCGTCCTTAATTTTCATACCGTCACCTCCAAAAATCTTACCATTATAATTATACCATACTTTCATATTTTTTACAATTATTTATTATATTGCCAAAATAAAAAATATATGGTATAGTTTAAAAGGGTGATTTTATGAAAAATTCAGCTATTGATAAAGATTCGAAAATAAGTATTATTACAACTATCGTAATACTTGTGTCCTATGCGGCGCAGAGGCTTTTCGGCTTTTATGCCGAGCCTACTAAGCAGATTGCCATTATCCTCGCTATGTTTAATACCGCGCTTCTTCTTGCGGTAACTCTTATTCTGCTTAAAAGGACTAATGTATTCTTTGCGCTCCTCAGCGCGCTTATCGGGTTTAAAATGCTTCCCGTATCAATACCGTATCTCCACTCCTTCTCAAAGGACGCGGATTTGCTTTATTTCGTAGTCGGCAAGGCTGCTATGGTTATCTTCGCCTTCGTTGCGTACAGCCTTTACAGAAAGCAGGAGGAGCCTAAGGCGATAAAGCCGCTACCGATAATTGCGCTGATGTTCTCCGTGCCGTTCTTCTCGGATATTTCGACGGTATTTACAAGCTATTTTCTTGACAGGACGGGGAGTATGCTTTACGGTTTCTTCTCGCAGTATGCGTGCTACATAGCGGCGTCCTTCGTAATACTCGGGATTGCGTATGCTTCGGGCTATGACTCAATGCGCTTTGCCGCATATTTTGAGTATGCCGCGCTTACAATAAATATTATAAGAGTTGCGGGCAGGGTTATACTTTTAATGAGCACCTCCGAGCATATCAGCAAAAGCAATTACGGCTGGCTCATTATTTACGCCGCTTTGATTATATGCTTTATCGTTGCAAAAAATATTAAAAAGAAAAAAGAATGTTAACAATTACTCTGTTGACTTTATAAAATTATACTGATAATATATTGAATTAGTCAAAAAATCTATATGCGAGGTTTATTTAATGAGAGATTTAGATAATCTTTGTGTTAACTGCTTTGCCGAGCTGACCGAGGGCGCGGTATGCGCCGAGTGCGGATACGATAACGATACCGACACGGGCTTTCTCTATCTTGAAAAGAAAACACTGCTTAAGGACAGATATGCCGCAGGAGCGTTTTTAAAGCATGAGAGCGACAGCGCGGTGTATTCGGGCTACGATACACAGCTTGACAAGAGAATAATAATCAGGGAATTTTATCCCAAGGGAATTGCAAGCAGGCTTGAGGGCAGTGCAGCGCTGCACATCCGCCAGAAGTATACCGATAAGATTGACTCATATAAGAAGTCGTTTAAAAATCTCTGGACAACCCTTCAGAAAATGCACGCGCTTTCCGCGGTGGTTCCCGTTTACGACGTGTTTGAGGAAAACGAGACGGTCTACGCGATAATCGAGTATACCGAATCAATTCCGCTCAGGGAATACCTCCTCAGGAACGAAGAGGGATATATAAGCTGGGAGAGAGCAAGGCTTATGTTTATGCCAGTGCTCACGACTATCGAGGCGCTCCACGCAAACGGTATCGTTCACGGCTCGATAACTCCCGACAGCCTTATGCTCTGCAGGGACGGAAAGGTTAAGCTTAACCCGTTTTGCATAAGCGAATGTGCAGACGCTTCCTCCGATTTTGAGTTCGTTGAAACGGACGGGTATACGGCGCTTGAGCAGTACGATAATTCACACGCTATGTCAAGCGCGACGGATATATACGCCTTTGCCGCATGTATTTACAGGGCGCTGGTAGGAACCAATCCGCCGAAGGCTACCGCAAGGGAAGCCAACGACAAGCTTATGATACCGAACTCCATTGCGGAGCAGATTCCGATGCACGTAATTAAGGCGCTCGGCGGCGCGCTCCAGATTTATCCCGATAAGCGTATCAAGTCGGTAACGCAGTTCAGGGAGCTGATTGACGCCGCACCGTCGGTAAAGGCTAATTCCCAGAGCGTTAATACGAAGTACAGCGAGGAGCTTGACCGTCAGCACCATACGGACTATGCAAAGCTTGCAAAGCCCGAAAAGAATCACGGCAGGACGGTAATAAGTATCCTGAGTGTGCTGATAATACTTGCAATCGGCGCAGGCTTCTACGCCGTTAAGAGCGGGCTTATCAAGCCGCAGGTTACCACTACAACCGAGCCCGTTTCGGTAGAGAGCTATCAGGTACCGAACTTTGCGGGCGGAGGCTACACGAGGGACGACGTTGAAACCAACGGTGCGTGGAATTTACAGTTTAATATCACCTTTAACGAAGAGTTCTCAAAGGACGTCGAAAAGGGAATTATCTTTAAGCAGAGCGTAAAGGCGGGCGAGACCGTTGAACAGGGGACTGAAATCGTCCTTACGGTAAGCAAGGGTATACAGACCGCAGAGGTACCGAAGGATCTCGGCGGTAAGACGCTTGAGGAGGCTACTCAGGAGCTTGAGGCGCTCGGCTTCAAGGTTTCGAGCGTTGAGGTTTACAACGACGGCTCGCACGAGAAGGGCACGGTTAAGGAATCGTATTCAACCGCTCCCGAGGCGGGCACAGTCGCGGCTGTCGGCGATGAGATTATTATTCAGGTTTACGGCGAGGTTGAAACGACTACCGAGGCGACGACCGAAAGCACAACGTCCGACAGTAATGACTAATATAAAAAACGGCGGTCTCCGCCGTTTTTTTAATTCCGAATGATTAATTATGAATTGAGGGCGGGCGTGCCCGCACCCATTATAATCGTACGAAGCACCGATAATTCATCATTCATCATTTATAATTCATAATTCATAATTTTTTTTGCAACACTTTTGCGTTTTTCTTATACTATACAAATGAAAGCTTTCACAGGTGGTGACAAGATGGACGAAAAGCAATTGGTGCTAAGCGCCAAAAACGGCGATAAGGATGCGTTTTCAGAGCTATACATATTATATAAGGACAGGCTTTACAGGTACGCGCTTTACCGTATCGGCAACGCTGACTCTGCCGAGGACGCGGTTTCCTCGTGCGTGCTGTCGGCATTCGAGCAGATAGGAAGGCTTAAAAAGCCCGAGGCGTTCTCCGCGTGGATATTTAAGATTTTGTACTATGCCTGCAACAGCGAGATTAAGGCTATAGCAAACAGAAGGAATATCGCGGACATAAACGGCGAGGAGGGAAGGACGCTCTCCTTTGACGCAGCGCTTGAAGAAAAAACCGAGCTGCAGCAGGCGCTTTCGATACTTAAGGAGGAGGAAAAAAGCATTGTGCTCCTATCCGTAGTATCGGGGCTCAGCAGTAAGGAAATATCAAAAATCAGCGATTTAAGCGCCGGCGCGGTACGTTCAAAGCTGTCACGAAGTCTGAAAAAAATGAGAGAGTATCTGGGTGATTAGTATGAAGAAAAACGATAATTTTGATTTCATTAAGGATAAATTCGAAAAAGAGAATATCACCGCGCCCGAGAGCCTTGACAGCAGAATTGAAAAGGGCTTGCACGGCGGCGAAGAAAAAATAATTCCGCTGAAATCGGTTAACAAAAAGAGCCACAGGGGGCTTAAACGCTTTGCTGCGGTTGCGGCGTGCGTTGCGGTTGCTGTAACGTCGTTCGCGGTGGGAAATGCATATAGTACTTACCCGAGAGTAAGTAATACCCCCACGCCGAGAGCGGTAACCTATAACGGCGAGGAGCTTCAGGGGCTCACCTACTTCAAGAGCTACGATGAGATTGAAACGCTGTTTAAGGAGATAGATAAGAGGAATAACTACACTACTACAATGTATGGCACGGTCCGCAATTTCGGTTTCGTTGTTAAATCGAGTGCAGTGGCCGAGGACGCGGAAATGAGCGTTACTGCTGACGCGGCGCCTACCGCTACTGTTGGTGCTTCCCACGCTGAGACCAACAAGCAGGTGGACGCGGTTGACGAGGCGGATATGATTAAGACCGACTCCTCGCATATCTACTACATTCCTAATACAGTCGACAGGCTGATTATCTACTCCGCAGTCGACGGCAAAACCGAGAAGCTTTCACAGATTAAACCCGATAAGAACGAATATTTTAACGAGATGTTCCTTGCGGACGATAAGCTCGTAGTTATCGGCAATCATTCGTATTATAATTATTACTATAACGACGTGATTGACTACGCCGAGGACGCTGAAAGCGACGAAAAGGATAACGACGACGTTGACGAGGAAAACTACGCTTTCGTAAAGACCTACGATATTTCCGACATTAAAAACCCGAAGCTGAAAAGTGAATATAAGCAGAGCGGCTCTTACAGCTCCTCAAGGCTTTTAAACGGCGTGGTATACCTCGTTACGAACGACGGGTATTACTACGGTTACAAGGGCTGTATCCCATGCGCTACGGGCGACGACGGCGAATACAAAAAAATAGCGGTTGAGGACATCTGCGGTATTTCCAACACAGACTGCAAGTCCTACGCGGTAATCGGCGCAGTTGACATCAACACGGGCAAAAACAAGAGCGCGACCAAAGCGGTGCTCGGTATAAGCGAGGA
This sequence comes from uncultured Clostridia bacterium, assembly GCA_937907605.1. GTDB lineage: Bacteria > Bacillota > Clostridia > Oscillospirales > Acutalibacteraceae > Eubacterium_R. Next base: position 53,202 of record CALCYI010000009.1, read on the forward strand.
TATTTACTGCAGCGAGAACAACCTTTACCTTGCGGGCACGGTCAACGAATGGGGTAAAAAGAGAACCGTAGCGGGCGAGGTATATGACGAGATAATCAGCGAAAACACGCAGATTATAAAGTACAGCCTTGACGGACTTAAGATTAAAGAGGTCGCAAGCGGTACGGTAAAGGGCAGGATTAACAATCAGTTCTCGATGGACGAGTACGACGGCAATTTCAGAATTGCTACAACAAGCTACGCGTGGTATTCAAGCATGGAAAAGGACACAAATAATCTCTTTGTGCTTGACTCAGAGCTTAAGGAGCTCGGCAGCGTTACGGGCTTTGCGAAAAACGAGCATATCGAGGCGGTGCGTTTTATGGGCGACACGGCTTACGTTATCACCTACGTTCAGATTGACCCGCTCTTTGTAATTGACCTCAGCGACCCGAAGAATCCCGAAATCAAGGGCGAGGTTGAGATTGAGGGCTTTTCCTCTCAGCTTACGCCGATTGACGAAAATACTCTGCTCGGTATAGGATATGCTACGGCGGATAACGGCTACGGCGGCGAGATGTCCGACGGGCTCAAGATAGTAATCTTTGACGTAAGCGACAAGACGAAGCCGAGGGTTGCCGCGCAGAAGTCAATACCCGACAGCTGGAGCGTTGCGCAGGAAAACCACAAGGCGATAGTTAAAAACTCCGAGGCGGGATACTTTGCAATTCCGTTTGAAATGTACGACGACACGAAGAGCGACTACGGCAGCGGCGCGCTGCTCATAGTACCCGAAAACAATCAGCTCAAAATCAAGAACTTCAAGACCGGAAAGGATGCGGAGAGGGTAACCTATATCGGAAACTACCTCTACGTATTCGGCGGCGAGGTCGGCATTATTGATTCGTTTGAACTTCAGTAATAATATTAAAGGAGGCGCTGCCTCCTTTTTTATTTGACATACTGCGCGGCAATTAATATAATATTACCGAGGTGACAAAAATGGAAAAGCTAATGTTATCCGAAATAATTAAAAGCATTAACGCGGCTTGTCCGCTTGATGAGGATATTGAGATTACGGGCGTGAGCACGGATACCCGTACTATTCAGAAAGGCGACCTTTTTATTGCCCTCTCGGGCGAGAAGTTCGACGCTCACGATTATATAGACGTTGCAGAAAAGAACGGCGCGGTGGCTGCAGTATGCTCAAGAGAGGTTGAGGCGGGTATACCGATGCTTTACGTTGACGATACGCTCCTTGCGCTCCACAGCCTCGCAGCATATTACAGGGAAAAGCTCGGCATAAAGGTCGTCGGCGTTACGGGAAGTAACGGAAAGACGACTACCCGTGATATGACAGCCGCGGTGCTGAGGTCAAAATACAGCGTTTATTCAACCGCAAAGAATTTCAATAACGAGATAGGTCTGCCTAAGAGCGTGCTTGAGCTTGATGAAAGCTACGATATCGCAGTGCTTGAAATGGGAATGAACCACCTCGGCGAAATCAGTAGGCTTACTGATATTGCAAAGCCCGATGCGGCGCTGATTACTAACGTCGGTATGGCGCATATCGGAAATCTCGGCTCTCAGGAGAATATTCTTAAGGCAAAGCTCGAAATCCTTGAGGGGATTAAAAAGGACGGCTTAATTGTACTTAACGGCGACGACGCTCTGCTCAGAGGCGCGGACACGAAGGGTATAAAAAAAGCCTATATCGGTATCGGTGAGGATACGGAGAAAGACCTTTATGCAAAGGATATTGAAGCAAGGGACGGCTGTACTTATTTTACCGCCGTATATGACGGTGAGGAGTACAGAGGATATATTCCCGTGCTCGGTAATTACAACGTATCAAACGCGCTTGAGGCGATGAGAATAGGTGTTCATTTCGGCGTTACGGTTGACGAGGCGTTCAGTGCGCTCGAAAAATATCGTACCGTCAAAATGCGTCAGGAGGCAGAACTTGTCGGAGGCGTAAAGCTCGTTAAGGATTACTATAACGCAAGCCCCGATTCCGCACGCGTTGCGCTTGAAACCCTCAGTATACACGCGGGCACAGGTAAAAGAATCGCCGTACTCGGCGAGATGCTCGAGCTCGGCGAATTCGGCGAAAAGGCGCATTACGACCTCGGCGAAATGTGCGTTAAAAATGGCGTTGACTACGCGTTTTTCATCGGCAAGGACTGCGAAGAATTCAAAAGGGGAATGCCCGATAATTCAGAGGTGTTCTCCGCTGATGAAAGGGAAGAGCTTGAAAACGCGCTCAGGCGCTTTGTCGAAAGCGGACGGCTTTCAGAGGGCGATGCAATTCTTATAAAAGGCTCCAGAGGAATGAAAATGGAGCAGTTTTACGAGGTGCTCAAATCCATACTGTAATTGAAAAAAGGCTCACAGTGTGAGCCTTTTTATTATTCGTATTTTGCAAGTGAAAGCTGAACGATTTTATCACAGAGCGTGGGGTAATCAATTCCGATTGCCTGCGCCTCCTGCGGAAGCAGGCTCATTCCCGTCATACCCGGGAGGGAGTTCGCCTCAAGCGCGTAGAATTCACCGTCAACCTCGTTTAAAATATAGTCTATTCTTCCGTAAACCTCAAGGTCAAGCGCCTTGAATACCGCCATTGCACTCTTTTTAACCTTATCGTTTTCCTCGTCCGTAAGGTCGGCGGGGCAGATTTCCTCGGTCATGCCGGGCTGATATTTATTAGCGTAGTCATAAAAGCCCGCCTTGGGTTTAATTTCAATCGGGGGTAAAACGGTGTCGCCGAGCACGCCTACGGAAAATTCGCGTCCCTTAATATACTGCTCAACGATAACCTCGTTTTCGTACTTAAACGCAGCTTTGACGGCGCTTTCGTAATCCGCTTCGTTCATTACTATCGATACTCCGACGGAGGAACCGCCCGAGCTCGGCTTAATAACGCAGGGAACACCGAACGGAGCCGGTTTACATTCGCCGTTTCGAAGCACGATGTACTGCGCGTTGATAATATCGTTTGCGAACATCATCTGCTTTGAGATATATTTATTCATCGCAATCGCGGAGCCGAGAGAGCCCGAGCCCGTATACTTTATTCCGAGCAGGTCGAAAGCCGCCTGCACCTTGCCGTTCTCGCCGTCCTCGCCGTGAAGCGCCATAAATACGATGTCGGCGCTCTTGCAGATTTCAAGAACGTTCTTTCCGAAAAGCCCTTTAATGCTGCTGTCCCTCGCCGCCTTGATTTCCTCAATGCTCGGGTCAACAAGACCGATTGCGGCAACGGCATAATACTCCTTAGTCCTGTTAAAAAAGGTATCGGGGTCAGGGTCGTAACCGAGGAATAAGTCAAGAAGGTGCGCGTTGTGCCCCTTTTTCTTAAGAGCGTTAACAACGTTTCTTCCCGAGGTGAGCGATACGTCGCGCTCCGTGCTTATTCCGCCTGCTAAAACTACTATGTTCATAACAATCTCCTAAAATTTATCTTTAACATTATAATATATTCACGCTCAATTGTCTATATTATTTTTAAGTTTTGCAATTGTTGACATATTTCAGCGAATGATATAAAATATACTCGGTTTAAGGAGTTGAGAAAATGGACAAAATCGCAGTTTTGATTCCCTGCTTTAACGAAGCTAAGACAATAGCCAAGGTTGTTACGGATTTTAAAAGAGTACTTCCCGGGGCTGTAATATACGTATACGATAATAATTCAACCGACGGTACCGCAAAAATCGCCGAGGCGGCAGGCGCGGTCGTAAGGTACGAGTATCAGCAGGGCAAGGGCAACGTTATTCGCCGTATGTTCCGCGAAATCGACGCAGAGTGCTATATTATGATAGACGGCGACGATACATATCCCGCCGAGGCTGCGCCGGAAATGGTTGAAAAGGTGCTTGAAAGGAAGGTCGATATGGTGGTCGGCGACAGGCTTTCGTCAACTTATTTTGAAGAGAATAAAAGACCCTTCCACAATTTCGGCAACGACCTTGTCAGGAAGAGCATCAATTTCCTGTTTAAAAATGATATTAAGGATATCATGACGGGCTACCGCGCGTTCAGCTACGAGTTCGTAAAGACCTTCCCCGTGCTCTCAAAGGGCTTTGAGATTGAAACGGAAATGAGTATTCACTCTGTCGATAAAAATATGCTCGTTGAAAATGTCGTTATCGAATACCGCGACAGACCCGAGGGCAGCGAATCAAAGCTCAATACCGTGTCCGACGGAATCAAGGTGCTTAAAACGATTTTCAGGCTCTTTGCGGTATACAAGCCGCTGGTTTTTTACGGAATAATAGCCGCAGTGCTTGCGGTACTGTCAATTGTTTTCTTTATTCCCGTATTAGTGGAGTATGCAAGGACGGGGCTCGTGCCGAAATTCCCGACTCTGATTGTATGCGGCTTCGGGATTGTTGCGGCAATACAGGCTCTGTTTGCGGGTATTACGCTCCAGACCTTAAGACAAAAAGAAAAGCACGATTTCGAAATGCGGCTTCAGCAGGTAGATTACCACAAAAAAAGACTGTTAAAGTAAAAAAGAAATGCAATGTTTTCCGTGTGGAAAATATTGCATTTTTTATTTGGAATGAACGCTCCCTTTTTGTACAAAATATTACAGTAACGAATATAAAAGGGGAAATATAAATGAAAGCAACTGGAATTGTAAGAAGGATTGACGACCTCGGAAGAATTGTAATTCCCAAGGAAATCCGCAGGTCGTTTCGTATCAAGGAGGGCGACCCGCTTGAGATATATACCGACGCGGAGGGAGAGGTAATATTCAAAAAATATTCGCCGATAGGCGAGCTTTCAGCCTTTGCCACTCAGTACGCTGAGGTGCTGTATAAGAGCGCGGGGATACCCGTTGCCATCTGCGATAACGACCACGTGGTAGCGGTATCGGGACTGAGCAAGCGCGAGGTGCTCGAAAGAAGAGTCACAAAGAATATCGAGGAGCTTATGGAGGAGCGTAAAATTCATATCAAAACGGATAAGGTTCCCTCGATTAACGCGATAGAGGGCTTCGACCGCCGCGCAGACATTGTATATCCCATAATCTACGGCGGCGACGTAAGCGGAGCAATCGCTATGTTCGAAAAGGAGGAGGGCGAAATCCCGGGCGAGCCTGAAATAAAGCTTATTCAGGTGGCGGCGGATTTCCTCGGAAAGCAAATGGAATAATTTGTTAATATTGCACAAAAATTAAATCAAATCTTTGTACAATGTAGACAATTGGTAGAAAGTTAAAAAAAGACTTGAAATTTGAAAATTTATGTTTATAATAGTGGTCAATGAGAGGGACAACGGCTGATAACCTACTGAGCCACCCTCGTTGATATACCCTGCACACGCAGGCAAATTTGCTTTAGATTTTTTAACATAAATTTACTCCTACGAAAAAGTGGCGGCTACGATCAGGCTGCCGCTTTTTCAATTCTCAGGGCACAAGAAAAGAGCACTCGCCGAGTGCTCTTATTATCTCTGATTAAATATTTGCTTATCAAGACCGCGCTTTGAGATAATGTAGTAAAGCGCCGTGCCGAGAGTCAGCATTACTCCGAGCTCGCCGAGCGCTACGAGACCGCCCTGAACGAGAAAATCGGAAAAATGGAATTTGCCTTCGACGAAAAAGGTTTCAATTTCCCAGCCTACAATTACACCGTTCCATATAGCCGGCATAAGCATCGAAAGCAGCGGATAGCTCTTTACCTTAACGTTCCTTAACAGGTAAATGCATATCGTTGCGCCGAGAGTTGCAAGCGAGCCGAATATCATATCAAGCGGCAAGCCCTGTCCAATGGAATAGATATTGGAAATTACGCAGCCTATGGTTAAGCCCGGAATAGCGGCGGGGGTGAAGAGCGCAAGGACGTTTAGTACCTCGCTCACTCTGAACTGCACCGCAGCAGTGGTTGAACCGGGGAGCAGAAAGCTCTGCGCATAGGTCAGCGCGGCGTACATTGCTGCGATTACGGCAGCCATTGCAATACGGTGAGTCTTACTGTTTTTCATATTAAGTTTCTCCTTAGTTTTATTTTACGTCAGGATGTTGCGAACTGACAGAGGCTATTATATACTAATGCTCTTTCAAATGCAAGCGAAAAATAATTTCTTGTATAATTTAGGGAATAATGGTATTATTAAACAAACGAGGTGATAAGTGTGATAAATCACGCTTATCTGATTTATATAGCCCGCTCAGTTTGCCGCAAGCGGCAACGAGCGATGGCTGAATTCCCACTATACGCCTTGTCTGCCCGCGCGATAAGTATAATGGGTGAATACTATTGATTAATTTGCGGGCAGAAAGGCTATGGGAATTATGAACTGTAACAATTGCGGAGCGAGGGTTAAGGACACGGCTAAAATCTGTCCCGTCTGCGGAGCGCTGCTTGACGACGAGGCGAACTACACTCTGCTTGCAACGGACGACAGGTACGACGATATATATTCGAGCGCCGAAAAGAAAAAGCATGGCGGGTTAAAAACCTTTATTATCATTCTCCTTGTAATTGCGCTTGCTGGCGGCGGAGCTTACTATTATTTCCGGCACAAAAAGCCCACGGAAAACGTCGCGCCCGCCGTTACCTTTACCGAGGGCAGCGGGGTTATAAACCGTGACGAGAAGGTAATTTACCTCACGCTTGATAACAAAAATATTGAATTTATCCACGGCGTAAATCTCTACGAGGGAGATATTACAGGGGCGGCTGAGGAAAAGCCCGAGCCACTTACGAGCGATTACGAATATACCAAAAACGTTGATACTACGTTCAGGGCGATTTTCTTTGACGCCGAGCCGCTGGGCATTAAGGCGGACAAGGAATACACCTACACATATGAGATGTATTTCAGCTTTGTCGGGAGCGACGATATTTATCCGTATACTAAGGTCGTTACCGGCAGCGGCGATATAAAGGGCGACGTGTCCGACGCTGTATTTGACCACAGCATGACCGAGGACACCACGAAGGCAGAGGAGACTACACAGCAGACCACCGAGGCTGAAACCACCCAAAAGAAAACGGGCTCGGCTGACTTTATCTACGACGGATACTGGTATACCTCGCCGTATAAGGACGGAGATAACCTGTCCATTTCAGCCTTTAAATTCGGTAAGGACAAGGTTTATAAGATTACGCACTATGATAAAAAGGGCAGTGACGACTGGGTAATTTACTCAGAGGAGGGTAAGTACGAGGTCGACGGAGATACGCTCCTTCTCGACGACGGAACGCAGCTCATATTCGACTCCGAAAAGGAGGAAATATACGAGGAGAGCGACGGAAAGAAAACCAACACCTTTACCAAGAGAAAATACAATTCACGCCAGAACGCCGAGGATTTCTTCGGAATATAGAAATAGAAACACCCGCAACCGAGGAGGTTGCGGGTGTTTTAGGTTTTAGGTTTAAGGTTTAAGGTTTAAGGTTTAAGTGGCGGCTTTATTACCTTTCACTTGCTAAGCTTACGCCTGCGATGAAGCCGTTTTTATACAAATAAAACTTTTCCTTTGACGCAGTTTCCGCAAGCGCATTAAAAATTATGTTTAATTCCTTGCACTGCTCCTCGTCAAGAGAGGAGGTAAGCTTTTCGCGCCTTGCTTCAATCCGCCTGCCGTCCGCTTCTATTTCCTTTCTTTCCTCGGCGGGAAGCTCGCAACCCTTGTAATCGCCGAAATACAATTCCTCAAGTAATGACATAGTATAACCTCCAATAAAAAAGTGCGCGGCCGAGGCACGCGCACAAAAAACGCGGCTCCGGTCGCCAAACCAAAGTTATACATTGTCACTCAGAAAACGCATAAACGAAGCCAGCATTTTTATCAAAGATAAAAATGCGTTTTCTAAGTTACAAAATATTTGCTTTGATTTGGCAATTTCAGTATAACACCGTACAGCTACTATGTCAAATTCTTTTCATCCAAAAATTTCGACAAAATTCGCACAAAAGAAATACCCGTAACCTTTTCGGTTACGGGTGTTAATTATTTTTCAAGTACCTTGAAGCTGGAAATAATCTTGTTATACAGGTTTTCATAGTCGCTCTCTTTCTTTTGAAGCTCAAGGATTACAAGCCCGCAGAAGGCTGATGCCGTATAAGCGATAAAGAATTTAGTTTCCTCTTTTTCAATTGCTTTTTCACCCTGCTTTTTTGATATATATGATTCAATATATGTATAAAAGCTGTTATAGAGGTACTGATATATCATTATTAAGCTTTTTGAATCGGCAGCCTTGCGCATAAGAGTATCGTATTTTCTCATAAAGTCAACGTAGCCCGCAGCGGTTTCAGACCACTTCAAAGAGCTATTGTTCCTTACGATAAGCCTTGTTTCATTCTCAAATGCCCACTTGAGCATTGACTCAATATCATCAAAATGATAATAGAAGGTCTGACGGCTTATTGAACATTCCTCAACGAGCGAGGTAACGGTTATTTTATCAAAATCCTCTCTGTCTATCAGTCTTAAAAAGGCTGAAACGAGGGCGTTTTTAGCTTTCGTTGCCATAATAATTCTCTTCCTTTAGTCATCCTGTTTTTACAGCAAATTGAAATATAACACAAATAGACACAGATTTCAAGTGATTTCTATTAAGTTTTTTAAAAATTAACAAAAGCTAACATTTGTAAAATAAATATCCGCTGCATTTCAAGGCTTGGTTTTGATATATGTTAATAAAAATTTATTATATTTAATATTGAATAAAAACAAACTTGGTTGTATAATAATTATTACCCGAATAATATACTCTTAGGCGCGAGCTAACGAATCCTACACGCTTAAAATGCGTTATTTAAGCGACCTTTGGCGTTTTCGATTTTGCTTGGCGCCAGCCAAGCTGCTATCTCAAGCCACCAAATCTCATCTTAACTAAGCGCATTTTAAGTGCTTTGCAGTTTTAATTAAGCTGATTTGGTCTTAGATGCGGCAAAAAACGCAGGAATACTTTGTGTATTCCGAGTATTTTTAACAATATATAAGGGCAAATCAGCTAATTAAAACCGTTTCGGATTTGTTAGCTCGTGCCTATGGAGATAACGATAGATGAAAAGAACTAAGATTTTTGCTGCAGGAGCGGCGCTTGTGGTCTTAATAATAATTGCGAGCTTTTCCGCCATGTCGATAGTGCAGTCGACTACTGTTGCAGACGTTGAAAAGAGCGAGGTTGCCGAGACTGCGGACACTTCGGTTAAGCTGAAATGGAAAAAGGTTTCCGCGGCTGACGGATATTATATTTATATGGGCGAGCACGGCGGTAACGACTTTGAAAGGGTACAGACTGTTAAGGGCGAAAAGAGCAGGGAATTTACTCTTGAAAAGCTTGAACAGGCGACTGCGTACGATTTTTACATAACCGCGTATAAGGAAGCAAAAAAGCCCGTTGAAAGCAAGGATTATACGGTTATTTCCGCGTGCACTATGCCCAAAAAGCAGAGCCTAGTTCAGCTCGCTTCAAACGAGCAGGGTGCTATGAACGTAACCTGGGAAATCAACCCGAAGGCAGAGGGCTACGAAATCCAGTATTTCAAGGGCGAGGGCGACGATTTTACAGAGGCTGAAAAGCTCCTCGTAAAGGATAAAGCCGTTGCAGACCAGAAGATTGAGGGGCTTGAGCCCAAGCAGAAATATACCGCGAGGGTAAGGTCGTACATTCACTATAACGACGAGGTGCTTTCAGGTCCGTGGAGCGAGATTAAAACCGTTGAGGTTGCGGATAAGATAGAGGGACTTGAAAATATCGATAAGACCAAGCCTATGATTGCGCTGACCTTTGACGACGGACCAGGCTACAACGACGCGTCGTCAAGGATACTTGACGTGCTTGAAAAATATCACGTAAGGGCGACCTTCTTTATGGTTGGCGAGAACGCTAAGGCGCACCCGAAAAACCTTCAGCGCAAGGTTGCGCTTAAGTGCGAGCTCGGAAATCACACATGGGACCACGGTCATTACGGAAAGAACGTAACGAAAGAGGACATCAGCAAGGCGTCCGCTGCGATAAAAGAGGCTTCGGGCGGATATGCCCCGACGGCGTTCCGTTCCCCCGGCGGAAGCACAACCGATTTAATCAGACAGGAATGTAAGGCTGAGGGAATGCCGCTTTACTACTGGTCGCTTGATACTCAGGACTGGAAGTCAAGGGACGCCGATAAGGTATATAACGCGGTTATGAAGAACGTACAGGACGGCGACATTATCCTTATGCACGAGATTTACGGCTCAACTGCGGACGCGGTTGAAAGGATGGTACCCGAGCTTATCAAGCAGGGCTATCAGCTCGTTACCTGTCAGGAGCTTATTGCCGCTAAATCAGGCGCTGCGCCAAAGGCGGGCGAGCAGTACGTAAACGCTACGACTATTAAAAATAAGACGAGTTAAAACAATATCGGGCGGAGAAACTCCGCCCGTTGTTAGGCAGAGCAAGACGAATCCGAATCGCCTAAAACGCTGTATTTAAGCGAACTTCGTCATTTTCGTTCTTGCTTGGCGCCAGCCAAGCTGCGCCCTCAAAATCCAAATTTCATCTTAACTCCCTGCGTTTTAGGTGCTTTGCAGTTTAAAATGAGCAGATTTGGTTTAGGTCAAGGCAAAAAACGCAGGAATACTTGTGTATTCCGAGTATTGTTAACGCAGAGATAAGGCAAATCTGCCACTTTAAACCGGGTTCGGCTTCGTCTTACTCTGCCTATAAGGAGAAAAGCTATGTTCGACGCATTAAAGGTTAAAAACGAATGTGTAAAGTGGATACAGGATTTCTTTGAGGAAAACGGAAAGGGCTGTAACGCCGTTATCGGAATTTCGGGCGGTAAGGACAGCTCAATAGTTGCGGCGCTCTGCGTAGAAGCGCTCGGAAAAGACAGGGTAATAGGCGTGCTTATGCCCAACGGCGAGCAGGCTGATATCGACATGGCGAAGCTGCTCGTAAGTCACCTCGGAATTAAGCACTATATCGTTAATATCAAGGAGGCATACGACGGAGTAGTTAATTCGCTGCCCTTCGAGCCGTCGGCGCAGACGCTTGTTAATATTGCCCCGAGAATAAGAATGACGACTCTTTATGCGGTATCGCAGAGCAATAACGGCAGGGTTGCGAATACCTGTAATCTCAGCGAGGACTGGGTGGGCTATTCCACGCGTTACGGCGACCAGGCGGGCGATTTCAGCCCGTGCTCGTTCATCACCGTTCAGGAGATGAAGGAAATAGGACGGCTGCTCGGACTGCCCGACGTGCTGGTTGACAAGGTACCGATTGACGGGCTCTGCGGCAAGACGGACGAGGACAACCTCGGCTTTACCTACGCCGTGCTTGACCGATATATAAGGACGGGAGAAATCGACGACAAGGAAACGAAAAAGCTGATTGACTACAAGCATAAAATCAATCTCTTTAAGCTCTCGTATATGCCGTGCTTCAAGCCCGAAATTGAAATAAAGGCATAATAAAAAGACCGCGTAAGCGGTCTTTTTAATATTTTCTGAGCTGTTCCTCGTCGAAGATTGAGAGGAATTCGTCGTAGCTGCCCTTGCGGTCAACGTACTTATCGCCCGAAACCTCTATAATTCTGTCGGCGACCGTCTGTACGAACTGGTGGTCGTGCGAGGTAAAGAGCACCGTCTCGGGATAGCGGATTAAGCCGTCGTTGAGCGCGGTGATTGACTCAAGGTCAAGGTGGTTTGTCGGCTCATCGAAAACGAGTACGTTAGCGCCCGACACCATCATTTTACAAAGCATGCAGCGTACTCTCTCGCCGCCCGATAAAACGTTACAGATTTTAAGCGCCTCGTCGCCCGAGAATAACATTCTGCCGAGCCAGGTGCGTATATCGCTCTCGTGCTGCTGTGTAGCGTCGGTGTACTGCCTCAGCCAGTCAACGAGGTTCATATCGTTACCGTCGAAGTATGAGCTATTGTCGCTCGGGAAGTAGCTCTGAGAGGTCGTAACGCCCCATTTGTACGAGCCCTCGTCGGGCTCAAGCTCGCCCATTACAATCTTAAAAAGCGTGGTCTTTGCTACTGCGTCCGAGCCTACGAAGGCAACCTTTTCCCTCGGGTGAATAACGAAGGAAATATCGTCGAGCACCTTACGGTCGCCGATGGTTTTTGAGAGATGGTCAACCCTCAGCAAATCGTTTCCGCATTCGCGGTTCGGCTTGAAGTCAACGTAGGGGAAGCGCCTCGAGGATACGGGCATCTCGAACATTTCAAGCGCGTCAAGCTGCTTCTTTCTGCTGGTCGCCTGCTTTGATTTTGCGGCGTTTGCGGAGAAGCGGTTGATGAAGTCCTGAAGTTCCTTGATTTTCTGCTCGTTCTTCTTGTTCTGGTCGCGCATCTGGCGCTGACGCATCTGGGTATATTCGTACCAGAAGTCGTAGTTACCCGTATAAAGAGTAATCTTGCCGTAGTCAACGTCGCAGATATGGGTGCAGACCTTATTTAAGAAATGCCTGTCGTGCGATACTACGATAACGGTATTTTCAAAATCGAGCAGGAAGTTTTCAAGCCAGCTTATTGCAGCAAGGTCAAGGTGGTTCGTCGGCTCATCGAGGAGCAGAATATCGGGATTTCCGAAAAGCGCCTGAGCAAGCAGCACCTTAACCTTTAAATCGGAGGGGAGCTCCGCCATTTTCATATAATGGTACTCATCGGTAACGCCGAGCTTGTTGAGCATAAACTCCGCGTCGCTCTCGGCAGTCCAGCCGTCAAGGTCTGCGAATTCAGCCTCAAGCTCGCCCGCCTTTACGCCGTCCTCCTCGGAAAAATCGGGCTTCATATAAAGCGCGTCCTTCTCCTCCATTATCTCAATAAGGCGCGGATTACCCATAAGGACGGTCCTTACGACGTCGTATTCGTCATATGCGAAATGGTCCTGCTTAAGCACGGAAAGCCTCTCGCCCGGGGTAATGCTTATCTCGCCCCTGCTTGGCTCAAGGTCGCCCGAAAGCACCTTTAAAAAGGTGGATTTTCCCGCGCCGTTAGCGCCGATAATGCCGTAGCAGTTACCGTGTGAAAACACTACGTTTACGTGCTCAAAAAGAGTACGTCCGCCGAACTGAACCGATATATTATTAGCAGAAATCATATATAATCCCTCCCATACTCCGTGTATTCTAACATAAAGCGTATGCAATTACAAGAAAATTATTTTAAAAAATGCTTGACAAATTAAAATTAATTATATAATATATAGAGCGTACGAATACAAACTTAGTGAGGTGGACCAAGGCGGTCCGCTTCTTTTGTTGTAATAAGAGGTGATAACTTGGCAAAGCAGACGACTGTGCAGAGGGTTGAGGAAATCATAAAGCCCTATGCCGACGAGCTCGGGCTCGAAATCTGGGACGTGACCTTTAAAAAGGAGGGCGCGGACTGGTACCTCAGAGTTTTTATCGACAAGGAGGGCGGAGTTAATATCGACGACTGCGTTGATTTAACCCACGCGGTTTCAAAGCCGCTTGACGAGGCTGACCCGATTAAACAGAACTATATGCTTGAAATTAGCTCGCCCGGCGTTGAACGCGAGCTTACGAGGGAGGAGCATTTCTTAAAATATATCGGCTCTCCCGTAATGCTCAGGACGATACGCCCCGTTGACGGCGTTCGCGATTTTAACGGAACGCTTACGGCGTATGAAAACAAGACAATAACGCTCAGGCTTAAGGACGGAAAAGAGGCTACCTTTGATAAGAGGGATACAAGCTCCGTCAGGCTCGACGATTTTGATATTAACGATTTCATATAAATACGATTGGAGGAAACCGGAAAAATGAGTAAGGAATTTTTTGAGGCAGTAAAGCTTCTTGAAGAGGAAAAGGGTATTCCCGCTGAATACCTCTATGAAAAAATCTCGGGCGCTATCGTAGTTGCGGCTAAGCACGATTACAACGGCAAGGACATCGTACACTGCGATATCGACCCCGAAAAGCAGAAAATAAAGGTTTACGCGCGTAAAAACGTGGTTGAGGAAATCGAAGACCCCGATACTGACTTAACGCTCGAGCAGGCTCAGCTTATCCGCAAGAGCGCGAAGGTCGGCAAGACCATAGATATCCCGATTAAGACCAAGAATTTAGGCAGAATCGTCGCTCAGACCGCAAAGCACGTTATCCGTCAGGGTATACGCGAGGCTGAAAGAGGAAAGATGCTCCGTGAATTCCAGAGCAAGAACCAGGAGCTCCTTTCTGCTAAGGTATCGAACGTTGACCCCGTAACGGGCAACGCAACCCTTGAAATCGGCAAGAACGAGGCTATGCTTCCGAAGGCTGAGCAGGTACCCGGAGAGGTGCTCAGAGCGGGCGACAGCATTAAGATTTTCGTCGTTGACGTAAAGGAGGGCACGAAGGGTCCGAAGATTATGATTTCAAGGACTCACCCTGGGCTCGTAAGGCGTTTATTTGAAACCGAGGTTCCCGAGATTTTCGACGGTACTATCGAGATTAAGTCCGTATCCCGTGAGGCAGGCTCGAGAACGAAGATCGCCGTGCTTTCAAAGGACGAGGACGTTGACCCCGTAGGCGCCTGCATAGGTCCGAGAGGACAGAGGGTTTCAAACATAGTTGACGCTCTCGGCGGCGAGAAAATCGATATCGTTAAATACAGCGACGACCCCGCTGAATTCGTTGCGGCGGCGCTTGCTCCGTCCGACGTATGCGAGGTTGAAATACTCGACGAGGGCGCCAAGTCCTGTAGGGCTACGGTTCCCGACGGACAGCTTTCGCTGGCTATCGGCAACAAGGGACAGAATGTACGCCTTGCCGCCAAGCTCACAGGCTGGAAGATAGATATAAAGCCCGAATCGGGATTCTACGAGGGTTAATGAATGAAAACGAAGAAGGTACCTCTTCGTATGTGCACGGGCTGCGGAGAGATGTTTGATAAAAGAACTCTTGTTCGTGTTGTTAAATCACCTGAGGGAGAGATAAGCCTTGACTTAACGGGCAAGGCTGCAGGCAGGGGAGCATACGTTTGTAAAAACCCCGAATGTTTAAAAAAGGCAAGAAAAAAGAAAGCCTTTGAACGTGTCTTCTCGCTCAGTATTGACGATACGATTTACGAAAGAATGGAAGAAGAAATCAGGAATGCAGAGTAAATATATTTCGCTTCTCGGGCTCGCAAGAAGGGCGGGCAGACTCTCGATGGGGCACGATACGGTGCTTGAAGCCGTGAAAAAGAAAAAGTCGAAGCTTATACTTTTCACCTCCGATACCTCCGAACGCTTACGCAAGGAGATTGAAAACGAGGCTGAAAGATACTGCAAAGACGTAAAAATCAGAGTCATAGGAGAAACGATGGACGAAATTCACTTTATGCTCGGTTACAGGGCGGGGGTTATTTCGGTAAACGATATTAATTTTGTACTCAGAATACTTGAACTTACACAACAGGAGGAAAACGCGTATGGTGATTAAAATAAAGGTTTCCGACCTTGCTAAAGATTTCGGAAAACAGAATAAAGCACTGATTGAATTGCTTTCACAGCATATCGGCGGACCTGCTAAAAAGGCTAATACCGTTCTCACCGAGGACGAACTCAATATAATCTTTGATGTCGTTACCAAAGAGAATAATATGGACTCGCTTGAGCCGTACTTCAATTCCAGAAAGCCCGAGGAGGCGAAGGAGAAGAAGGAGGCAGTTAAGAAAGAGGCTAAGCCGAAGGCAACCGACTCAAAGAGCAAGAAGCATCAGTCACAGGCGGCGATTCTTCAGATGGCTGAGCAGGCTGCAAAGAGGGCTGAGGAAAAGGCTAAGAAGAAGGCTACCCAGGCTCCGCAGGCAAGGACAAAGGGCGAGGCGAGAAGAATTGATACCCGCGTAAATACGGTTGACCTTGAAAAGTACAACCAGAAGTACGAGGATATTGCGCCCGCAAGCAATTACAACGACAACCAGAAAAAGCAGAAGCTCAACCAGAAGAGCAAGCAGTACAGAAAGAAGAAGCCTATCTCCCGTAAGAAAGAGACCGAGGCTCAGCGTCTTGCAAGAATTGCAGAGCAGAGAAAGAAGCAGCAGATTAAGATTTCCGTACCCGAGGAAATTACGGTCGGCGAGCTTGCCTCCCTTCTCCGTATGACCGCAACCGAGGTTATCAAGGAATTAATGAAGCTCGGTATGATGGTGGGCGTTAACGAGGTTATCGACTACGATACCGCTGAAATCGTTGGAACCGAGCTTGGCGCAAAGGTTGAAAAAGAGGTTGTAGTTTCCATTGAGGAAAGAATTATCGAAGAGGACGACGAGAACGACGAGAACGCGGTAACACGCTGTCCCGTTGTATGCGTTATGGGTCACGTTGACCACGGTAAGACCTCAATCCTCGACGCAATCAGGAATACCGACGTAACCTCTACCGAGGCGGGCGGTATCACACAGGCTATCGGTGCATACCAGGTTAAGACCGACGACGGCTCTATGATAACCTTCCTTGATACTCCCGGTCACGCTGCGTTTACCGCAATGCGTGCAAGGGGAGCAATGGCAACCGATATTGCCGTGCTCGTTGTTGCAGCCGACGACGGTATTATGCCGCAGACTATCGAAGCTATAAACCACGCAAAGGCTGCGGGCGTTGAAATTATAGTTGCAATCAACAAGATGGATAAAGAGGGCGCAAACCCCGACAGAATTATGCAGCAGCTCACCGAGCACGAGCTCGTGCCTGAGGAATGGGGCGGCAGCGTAATCTGCATTCCCGTTTCCGCAAAGACAAAAATGGGTATCGACAAGCTCCTTGAAACGATTAACCTCGTTGCTGAGATGTGCGAGCTTAAGGCTAACCCGGACAGGAGCGCTAAGGGCGTCGTAATCGAGGCTAAGCTTGACAAGGGCAGAGGACCTATCGCAACCCTTCTCGTACAGAACGGTACTCTTAAATCAGGCGACGTCATTATCGCTGGTACCGCAGTCGGCAGGGTAAGGGCAATGACCGATTACAGAGGCAGAAAGCTCAACGAGGCGGGACCGTCCGTTCCTGTTGAGATAATGGGACTTGACGCGGCGCCGATGAGCGGCGACTTATTCAATGCCGTATCCGACGAAAAGCTTGCGCGCCAGCTCGTTGAGCAGCGTAAGGAACAGGCTAAGGAGGAGGAATTCAAGGCGTTCCAGAAGGTTACGCTCGATACTCTCTTCGACACGCTTCAGGAGGGCGAAATGAAGGAGCTTAACATAATCGTTAAGGCTGACGTTCAGGGCTCCGTTGAGGCGGTTAAGCAGTCGCTTCTCAAGATTGAAAACGACGAGGTAAGGGTTAAGATTATCCACGGCGGCGTAGGTATCGTAAACGAGAGCGACGTTATGCTCGCTAACGCTTCCAACGCGATTATCGTTGGCTTTGCCACGAGCGTTGACCCCGTTGCTGAGGAAAGCGCTAAGCGCGACGGAATCGAAATCAAAACCTACGACATTATTTACGACGCAATCGAGGATATTGAAAACGCTATGCGCGGAATGAGAGCGCCGAAATACCGCGACGTTGATACGGGTACTGCCGAAGTACGCGAGGTTTATAAGATTTCCTCGGCGGGTACTATCGCGGGCTCCATCGTTACCTCGGGTAATATCAAGAGAAACGGCAAGGTAAGGGTTATCAGAGACGGTAAGCAGATTGCGGACGTTGAGATGGCTAACCTCAAGCGCTTCAAGGACGAGGTAAAAGAGGTATCCTCAGGTTACGAATGCGGTATCTCGCTCAAGGATTTCGACGATATCCAGAAGGGCGACGTATTCGAATGCTATATTGTAGAAGAGTATAGGGACTGATAAAATGGCAGGATACAGAATAGACAGAATTACCGAGGACATTAAGCGCGAGCTCGTTCACATACTGCGCGAGGTCAAGGACCCGAGAGTGAACGAAATGCTCACCGTTGTCAAGGTTGACGTAAGCAACGATTTAAGCTACTGCAAGGTTTACGTAAGCGCGGTAGAGGGTATCGAGGCGGCGAAGGAGAGCGTCAAGGGACTTAAGTCCGCAAGCGGCTTTATCAGAAAGCGCCTCGGCTCCTCGCTCCACTTAAGGAAGGTACCTGAGCTTAAATTCATTGCCGACGACTCGATTGAAAAGGGCTTCGAGCTTTTTAACAAGCTGAAAAACATTCAGCTTTCAGAGGAAGAAAATGACGAAGATTAATGTTGAAAAATGCGCGAAAATACTGAGGGATAAGGACAATATTCTTATCCTTATGCACGCTCACCCCGACGGCGATACGCTCGGCTGCGGGTTCGGGCTTTGCCGCGCGCTGCTCAAAATGGGTAAAAAGGCGAGGGCAATCTGCGCCGACGAAATCCCCGCGAAGTATGCGTATCTCTACGAGGGTATGGATATTCCCGAATTTGACGAGGATTATATCGTTGCGGTTGACGTTGCGACGGAAAATCTCCTCGGCGATTTAGCGGACGTTTACAGCGGCAAAATCGACCTTTGTATTGACCATCATCCGAGCAACTCCGAGTATGCAACCTACCTTCTGCTTAACGCGGACGCTGCGGCTGCGGCGGAGACCGTATTCAAGGTTATAAAGGCGCTCAGAGTGAAGATTGACAGGCATATAGCCGACTGTCTTTATACAGGGCTTACTACGGATACGGGCTGCTTCAGATATGCAAGCACGACCTCGAACACCTACCGCGCGGCTGCTGAGCTTATCGACCTCGGCGCGAATAACGGTATTATAAACCGTGTTATGTTCGAGACAAAGACCAAGACCTACGCAGCGCTTGAGAGAATGGCTATTGAGGGTATGGAGTTTTACAGCAGGGACAGAATCTGCGTAATCACGATAACCCAGGATATGTACCGTAAGTCAGGCTCGAGCGAGCAGGAAACCGAGGCGATAGCTCCGCTGTCGCGTCAGCAAGAGGGCGTTGAAATAGGACTCACCATACGAGAAAAGGCTGACGGTAAATGCAAGTGCTCGCTGAGAACCTACGAGAGCGTTGACGCGTCCAAGCTTGCGGCGCTCTTCGGCGGCGGCGGTCACAAGCAGGCGGCGGCGTGCAAATTCGACTGCGGCGTGGAAGAAGCGAAGGCAATGCTCCTTGAAAAATGTGAAGAATTTCTGAAATGAACGGAATAATTTGTATTGACAAGCCCGAGGGGGTAACCTCCTTCTGCGTTGTCGCTAAGGTCAGAGGAATTACGAAAATCAAAAAGCTCGGCCACACGGGTACGCTTGACCCCATGGCTACGGGCGTTCTTCCGATTATGCTCGGGAGCGCAACAAAATTTTTAAATTTCCTGCCCGAAAGCGACAAGGGATACAGGGCTTCCTTTATATTCGGAAAAACTACCGACACGCTCGATATTACGGGTAAAACCCTCAGCGAGTGCAAGGCTGACGTAACCGAGGAGGAGCTAAAAAGCGTTCTTGAAGAATTTAAAGGAAAAATAAGCCAGCTTCCGCCGATGTACAGCGCAAAGAGCGTTGACGGTACGAGGCTTTACGAGCTTGCAAGGCAGGGCGTTGAAATTGAGCGAGAGCTCTGCGAGGTTGAAATTAAAAGGCTTGAGTACCTCGGCAGCAAAAACGGCGAATACGAGATAGACGTGCTCTGCTCTAAGGGTACTTATATCCGCTCGCTTATTGACGATATAGGCAAAAGGCTCGGCTGCGGCGCGGTTATGACTAAACTCAGGCGAACCGAGGCTACGGGCTTTACCCTTGAAAATTGCGTAACTCTTGACGAGCTGCAAAGGCGCAGGGACTGCGGCGAGGGCTTTGACGACTTAGTTATAAGCCTTGAAGAAATATATAAGGATTACCCGAGGGTTTATGTAAGCGCTGCGCAGGCAAAGCGCTTTTCAAACGGCGGTAATCTTTATATTGAACGAATTAAAAATGCTCCGAAGCCGAGCACTGAGGCGACCGTTTATTCCGAAAGCGGTGCTTTCCTCGGGCTTGGTGAAAACGACGGGACGGAGCTTAGAGTTATAAAAATACTTCCCGTGTGATAAACGTATGGAAAATAAAAGGAATGCAGTAGCGCTCGGCGATTTTGACGGTATGCACCTTGCGCATAAAACCGTTGTTACGGGCGCTGAAAATGCGACAATATTCTGCGTAAACAATCAGTTTTCTCTGCTTCAGAAAAGTATTTTTGAAAAGAGATATCCGAATACCGTTTTCGCGGACTTTGAAAAAATTAAAAATATGACGGCTGTCGATTTTATCGAGGACGTGCTTATCGGAGAATTTAACGCGGGCATACTGCTTTGCGGGTTTAATTTTCGTTTCGGTAAGGACGCGATGTGGTCTGCGCTCAACCTCAGGGAATACCTTGAAAGCAAGGGCATATGGGTAAGAATACTTGAGCACCTTGACTTTGAGGGCGAGCCTATAAGCTCCACGAGAATAAGACAGTGTATAAGGGACGGCGAGGCAGAAAAGGCTAACGCCATGCTCGGCTATAATTTCACCTTTGAAAACGAGGTTATCAGGGGCGACGGCAGGGGAAAAAAGCTCGGCTTTGCAACTATTAATCAGAAGCTGCCCGAAGGACTTTGCGTACCGAAATACGGCGTTTACGAGAGTAATACGGAGCTTGACGGAAAAATGTACCGTTCGGTTACTAATATCGGAATACGTCCGAGCTTCCGTCTTGATACGCCGATTGCCGAAACGCATATAATTGACTACGAAAACGACCTTTACGGGAAAACCGTAAGGATTGAGCTTTTAAGATATATTAGAGAGGAAAGGCTTTTTAAATCCGTTGAGGAGCTTAAAAGGCAGATTGAGAATGATAAAAGCAGTATTATTTGACTTTGACGAAACCTTACAGGACAGAACTGAGGCGTTTGAGCATTATATGGACGCCTTTTTTGAGCTTTATCTTCCCGAAATAAAGGGCGAAAGGCTTGAAAAAATGCGCGAGGAAATGCGCGTTACGGGTAACGGAGGCTACGTCGACAGGGTTAAGTGGTATCAAGGCTTAATTGACTCGTGGGAATGGAAGGACGCTCCGCCCGCCGAGGAGCTTGCGCACCACTACGACTACACCTTCGGCAATCACAACGTCGTATTCCCGAACTCAGAGCCGCTTCTTAAGGAGCTGAAAAAGAGGGAATATATTACGGGCGTTATCACGAACGGTCCCGCGTATCTTCAGAATCATAAAATGCAGCAGAGCGGGCTTATGCCGTATATTGATATGCTTCTTGTAAGCGGCGATATAGGAATACATAAGCCCGATCCGCGTATATACGAAATCGCGGCTGAAAGGCTCGGCTTAAAGCCCGAGGAGTGCGTATACGTCGGCGACCACCCGATTAACGATATTCAGGGCGCGCTCAGCGCGGGCATGAAGGCAATAAGAATGAATTTCGGCTGGTTCGAGGGCGTTGACTTA
Source organism: uncultured Clostridia bacterium (assembly GCA_937907605.1). Classification (GTDB taxonomy): domain Bacteria; phylum Bacillota; class Clostridia; order Oscillospirales; family Acutalibacteraceae; genus Eubacterium_R. The sequence continues at coordinate 74,512 of CALCYI010000009.1, forward strand.
AGACCTAATGTTCCCGTAATAACCGATATTATTCAGGTTTTGGAGTATATATAAAATGAGAATGAGACATAAAAAGAACCTTGAGTCAAGGCTTGAGGCGGTAAAGGATTATCTCTTGATACTCAGAAACGAAAGCAAGAACTTCGAGGACGCGAAAAACGAAAGGCACCTTATAGATTTTGAAGCGCTTTTCGGTAACTCAAAGCCCGTGTACCTTGAGGTAGGCGGCGGGAAGGGACAGTTTGCGGTAACCTTTGCCAAAGAGAACCCCGATAAGAATATTCTCTGCGTTGAAAAGGTTAGCGACGTAATAGTTGCGGGCTGTGAAAAGGCGATGGATAAGGGACTGAAAAACGTAAAGTTTTTATGCAGCGCCGCGGAATATCTTCAAAGCTACATTCCCGAAAACAGCGTTGAGGCAATATTCCTTAATTTTTCCTGTCCGTTCCCGAAGAATACGTATGAAAATCACAGGCTGACAAACGCGCGGTTTTTAAATACCTACAAGCCCTTTTTAAAGGAGGGCGCGCCGATTTGTCAGAAAACGGACAATATGCACTTTTTTGAATACTCCATAGAGAGCTTTTCAAAAAACGGCTTTGAAATATCAAACGTTTCCCTTGATTTACACAACAGCGGCTTTGAGGGGAATATAATGACAGAATACGAGGAAAAGTTTTCGTCAAAGGGCTTTCCGATTTACAGGCTCGAGGCGAGATTAAAAAACAAGGAGTAGGATTTATGCAGGAATCAGGCGAAATGTATCTTGAAACTATATATCTTTTAAGCAAAAAAAAGCAGAACGTACGCTCAATCGACGTTGCGGAGGAAATGGGCTTTTCAAAGCCGAGCGTGAGCCGCGGAGTAAGCCTTCTTAAAAGAGACGGCTACCTTACGGTTGATGAAAACGGTCATTTAATGCTCACGAGCTTCGGGCTTGAGCTTGCAAAGAAGATATATGAAAGGCATACGGTATTAACAGAGCTGCTATTAAAGCTCGGCGTAAGTAAGGATACAGCAAGCGAGGACGCGTGCAGAATGGAGCACGTAATCTCGGACGAGACTTTAAAGGCAATTAAGAAAAAGGTTGGGGAATTATAAGAGCGTTAAATGAAAAACAAGGAAAAGACGACTCTCAGGAAAATTGAATACAAGAGGATTGAAAGCATTTACCTCTTAATCCGCGGAGTCGAGGTCGGCGTTGCAGCTGGCCTTATTTGCGTTCTTTACAGGTTTTTGCTTTCGCTTGCCGAGAGCGGACTCGACAGAGTACTTGAGTACATAAAGGGCAGTCCGCTTAAAATTACGCTCTGGCTCGCAGCTCTTGCAGCCCTGGGCGTTTTTGTATCGTATATAAATAAATGGGAGCCGGACGCAGCGGGCTCTGGTATTCCGCAGACCACGGGCGACGTCAGGGGCTACTTTTCGCTGAACTGGTGGAGAGTTACGCTCGCTAAGCTTATAGGCGGTACGGTTACGGTATTCGCAGGGCTTTCGCTCGGGCGCGAGGGCCCGTCGGTACAGCTTGGAGGTATGGCGGGCAAGGGAGCCGCAAGGCTTACGAAATCCGACCGCACGTCTGAAATAAGAATGACGAGCTGCGGCGCAGGCGCGGGAATGAGCGCGGCGTTCAACGCCCCGATTGCAGGCATGATGTTTATCTTTGAGGAGATACATCACGGGCTTGATAAGTCCATACTCGGTATGGGTATAGTTGCGACGGTCGTTGCGGACTTCATTTCAAAAATATTTTTCGGGCAGGACCCGATTTTTTACTACGAGGCTGAGGCGTTTCCGCTTAGGTTCTATCCCGTTTTAATCATCGTCGGCGTCCTTCTCGGGCTTTGCGGCGTGTTCTACAACGTCGTAATGGTAAAGGCGCAGAAGCTCTATAAGAAAATAAATAAAATACCCGAGCCCGTAAAAATGGCAGGGGTATTCGTAATAAGCGGTATCGTCGGACTGCTTCTTCCGCAGGTGCTCTGCGGCGGTCACAGAATGACGAGCCTTTTAATGAACGATAATCCGCAGCTTAAGGTGCTCGTGCTGCTGCTCGTTGCAAAGTTTATCTTCGGCGCGTTTTCGTTTTCAAGCGGAGCGCCCGGCGGTACGCTGTATCCGCTTTGTATACTTGGCGCGTACCTCGGCGCAATCTGCGGCGACGTGTCAATAGACGTGCTTGGGCTTGACGCGGAGCTGAGGCAGGAGTTCGTCATTCTCGGAATGGCAGGACTTTTCGCGTCGATAGTAAGGGCACCGCTCACGGGCATTATTCTCGTATTCGAGCTTACGGGGAATATGGAAACCCTGCTTCCGCTTGCGACGGTGAGCCTTACCTCTTACGCGGTTGCAAATCTTATCGGCACCGCGCCGTTTTATGCAATACTTTTTGAAAGAGCGGTTGAAAAGGCTGACGTTCCGACTAACGTCAAGGACGTTGAAAAGGTGCTTCAGACCTTCGTAATACCCGTCGGGAGCAAAATCGACGGCATGAGAATTAAGGATATTGAATGGGGTAAGCACTGCCTTATCGTGTCCATTGACCGCGACGAAATCCCGATTACGCCCAAGGGAGATACGGAGCTTAAAGAGGGCGACGTGATAGTGATGAGTATCTCTCAGCGGCACTATACACAGGATTTAAACAGGGTTTATTCGATTATAAACGAAAAATAAAAGCAGTAAATGTTCACCCTCAAAACGCGGTGCGTGCGCGCGTTTTGACGCGATGGCGCAGTGCTTACAATCGGCGTTCGTAAACGGGGTTTCCAAAGGAGATTTAAGCGCAGCGACCTTCCCCTTTGGTTGCTTTCTTGGCTTTACCGTTCTTTTGCAACTCGAAAGAACGGTAAAAACCCTGCGTTAGCAGATAAAACGCAATCTGATATATAACCCCTCAGCCGCATAAATGCGACAGCTCCCCTTACACAGGGGAGCCTTTTTTACTCTTTGCCGATAACCTTTTTCTGCCAGCTTTTCTGATGGCATTTCGGGCATTTCATATAGCGCGTTCTGTTTACGTGCATCGCTAAGAATACGCTGCTGTATTTCGGTACGTAACGATGACCGCATTTCTGACATTCATAGTAGCCTGTCTTCTGCTCTATGCTTAGGCAGTACGATACTCCGACAATGAATAATACGAAACCGAGAGCGATAAGAATTATTCTTACAAACGTCGGCATTTCAATAAACGACGCCGTAAATATCAGAATGAAAAAGCTTATTGAGGCAATATAGCCGATTACGTATTCCGTTTTCAAAAGCCTTTTGTCGCTCTCCTCCTTCTGCCTTTTCATTTCGAGCAGATTTTCTTCCGCTTTTTTATCATAGTTTTCCATAGTAATCCTTTCTCCGCTTAAAAGCTCGTTTACGTTGATTTTAAGTATTTCGCAAAGCTCAAGCATAATCGAGGAGTCGGGCATTGACTTTCCCGTTTCCCATTTTGAAACCGCACGGTCGGTAATCCGGAGCATTTCGGCAAGCTGCGCCTGAGTGAGCGAATTCTCTTTTCTGCATTCAGCGATGAATTTTCCGATTTTGACCTGGTCCATTCCGTCACCTCCTGGTTTCATAATAGCGCGGTGTGGGAGAAAGGTAAACACACCGTCGGTTGAGTTTAGTTAAAAAGGCACCAACTAACAGTTGATGCCGCATTTTTATTCTTCTGATACGGGATATTTTAAGTCGTCCTTAGTCCAGTTTTCGATAACCTTGAGGAATTCCTTTGCCTCCTCCTTAGCCTGAGGGAGATTGTGCTCAAGGCAGTTTCCGCATTCCTTATGCGAAGCGCCGGGTATTCTTCCCCAGAATTCAGCGACGTACTTAAAGCCGTCTTTGATAAGGTTTATTGAATACGCGTCGGAAAGATTTCGAGTGAGGAAGTAAAAGCCCGTGCGGCAGCCCATAGGGCCGAAATAAATAATATTGTCGCCGAACTCGGTATTCCTTACGTAAGTCGCAAAGATATGCTCGATAGTATGAAGCGCGGAATTTGTGAGGTAGTCGCCCCTGTTCGGCTCCTTCATTCTTATATCGTAGGTGGTGATATCGTCGTCAATCCTGCTGATATAAATACCTTTTTTTAAAATATCGTGGTCAATCTGAAAGCTCGGGATAGTTTTCATCAGTCTTTTACCTCCATGCCAGTTAAGAAAGAAATATTGCCCGTGACCTCGTAGCCCGTCTTTTTGCCCTCGCAGATTTCGTTAAAGCCCCTGATAAGCGCCTCGGCATCGTCCTTTGCAGCCTCGAAAAGCTCCTCAAAGGAATCCGTGCGGGTGATATTATCGTAGGGTGAGGTCCATTCCTTATTCCTTATATTAGCATATTTGTCCGCCAAATCCAAGTCCCTCGGTTTAATTGAGGCTGAAAGCTTAAAATAACCGATAACGGGACCGAGCGGTTTTTCAATAGTATGCGCAATACGCGTTGCGTTACCCTTCTTGTCAGAAAGGGTTGCCTGGAGCTTCGCCGTATCGGTCACAGCCTTTGCGATTTCGCTCTCCTCAACCTCCTTGCCGAATGCCTCCTTTAATACGAAGTGCATAAGCCTTGCGATTTCGTCAATCTCCTGCTTATCGCTCGTAAAGGTTTCGTCGGGGTTGAAAAGCGACGGGGGATAGATATCCTTTCTGTGATATAAAAGATATGTATCAACAGAATGTTCAACTACATTATGCGCGGCAAGCGAGTGAATATGCTCGTTTTCTGCGGTTATCTGATTCTGAAAAGCGTAAACGTAGGGGTGGCAGTTGCGGTCAAGCGCGTAGTGAAGAATAAAGCCGTAGATATAGGACTTCGCCACTTCCTTGTTTTCGCTTTTTTCAAGGTATTTTGCGAACGCTTCAAAGAGCGCGTCGGGCTTGCCCGAATGAATAAGGGAAGCGACGGAAAAGAGCGCCTTGTATATCGTCACGGGCGGCCAGAGCCTGTGAAACAGGAAAATGTCGGGACCCTGCGTTCCTACGCCGGCTACCTTTTCGTTTAGCTTAAAATCGAATTCGTTTTCAATTCTTTCCTTCATTTCGTCAAGGAAAAGATAGTGACTTGCAAATGCGGGCATAAATAACCGCCTCCTTATAGTAATTTCTTAATATCGTCAGGGAAATCACAGCTTATGTGCATTTCCTCATTAGTTACCGGGTGGGTGAAATAGATATCCTTACAGTGCAGCGCCTGATGTGAAATAAGCGCGGAAAAGTCGCCGTAGAGGGTGTCGCCGATAAGGGGATGACCTATATGCGCCATATGAACGCGTATCTGATGAGTCCGTCCCGTTTCAAGATTAAGCTTAAGCAGCGTTGTATTCTCCATTGTCTTAATCACTTCGTAGTGAGTAACAGCCCTTTCTCCGTTTTCGTCGACCTTTCGCTTAATTATGCTGTCGCCGCATCTTGCAATGGGTAAATCAACCGTACCGTCGCCGCTCATTATTCCGCTAACTACCGCGTAATAATCCTTATTTATCTTTCTTGCAAGCTTTGCCGCAACGAGCTTGTTTTTTGCAACCAGCACGAGCCCGCTTGTTCCGTTATCAAGCCTGTATACCGCACGAAATGCACCGACGTCTTTAAGGTGGTAGGCGGCAAAATTAGAGAGCGTATCGCCTATGTGCGTATGACTTTCGTGAACGGGAAGGTTAGGGGGCTTGTTAAAAACTACAAAATCCTCGTCCTCATAAACAATATCAACGTCCATTTTAACGGGAACGGGCATTTTGCCGCTGTTTTCAATGTTAACGGTAAGAATATCGCCATTATTGATAAGGTCAATTGTTCTTGCGGGCTCTCCGTTTTTGAGTATACCCGTTTCGCTCTGCTTAAGTGATTTTATAAGCGAGGAGGAGAAACCGAAGGCGCGTAAATAGTCGCGTATTCTGATACCGTCTCGGTCAATGTTAAAATTAATCGTTCGCATAAAATAAATATATACCTATTGCGCGGATTTGTCAAAGAAAAACGGACGGAAAATCCGTCCGTTAATTAATTGTTTATTTTTTCTTTGGCAAATGCAATCTGCTTATTTACGCTTTCGGGAGAGGAACCGCCTTCTGAGGTGCGGTTAAAGGTACAGTTATCAAGATTAATCGCAGTATAAACGCCCTCGTCAAAAAGCGCGCAGACCTTTTTGTATTCATCAAGAGGGAGCGTTTCGAGCGTTAAGCCCTTATCAATACAGAGCTTTACGAGCTCGCCCGTAGCCTTATAAGCGTCGCGGAAGGGAACTCCCTTGCCGACAAGATAGTCCGCGCAGTCGGTGGCGTTGATAAAGCCCTTAGCCGCCGCTAAGCGCATATTGTTCTTTAATACTGTCATGGTTTCAATCATCGGAGTAAACGCGTTGAGGCATATTTTAACTGTATCGAATGCGTCGAAGATAGCCTCCTTGTCCTCCTGCATATCCTTGTTATAGGCGAGGGGAATACCCTTCATAACCGTAAGCAGTGTTGTTAAATCCCCGAAAACCCTGCCGCTTTTTCCGCGAACAAGCTCCGCAATATCGGGGTTTTTCTTCTGAGGCATAATAGACGAGCCCGTTGAAAATGCGTCGTCAAGCTCAACGAATTTGAACTCCCACGAGCACCACATAATTATCTCCTCGCAAAAGCGCGAGAGGTGAACCATAATTATCGAGAGGGCTGAGGCAAGCTCTATGCAGAAATCCCTGTCCGACACGCCGTCAAGGGAGTTTTGGGTAACGCCGTCAAAGCCGAGTAAAGAGGCAGTGAGCTGACGGTCGACGGAATAGGTGGTTCCTGCAAGAGCGCCTGAGCCAAGCGGGAGATAATTCATACGCCCCTTCGCCCCCTCAAGCCTTTCGAGGTCGCGAAGCAGCATGGCAGTATATGCCATAAGGTGATGAGCAAAGGTTATCGGCTGTGCGCGCTGAAGATGCGTGTAGCCGGGCATAACGGTATATTTGTTCTCCTCAGCCTTATCGCATAAGACGGTAATAAGCGCTTTTATTTTACCGCTTATATCGTCGATTTCTTTTTTTAGGTAAAGGCGTATATCAAGCGCTACCTGGTCGTTACGGGAGCGCGCAGTATGCAGGCGCTTACCCGTATCGCCGAGGCGTTTTGTGAGCTCGCCCTCAACGAAGGTGTGTATGTCCTCGGCATTCGTATCAATATCAAGCTTGCCGCATTTTATATCCTCAAGAATAGATTCAAGCTCTGCGGTGATTTTGTCCGCCTCGCTTTGCTCAATAATACCCGTAGCGCCGAGCATCGTAGCGTGGGCAATCGAACCTTTTATATCCTCCTCGTACATTCGTGAGTCAAAGGAGATTGAGGAATTAAAGTCGTTCGTTTCCTTCGCAAGCTCTTTAGTAAAGCGTCCTGTCCAGAGCATCCTACTTACCCTCCAGCATTGCCTTTACCTTAAGCGGCAGACCGAAAAGGTTAATAAAGCCCGCGGCGTCGGAGTGGTTATATACCTCGTCCTCGTCAAAGGTCGCGAAGTCCTCGCTGTAAAGCGAATACGGCGAGCTTACGCCGACGTTAATTATATTGCCTTTATAAAGCTTAAGCTTAACGTCGCCCGTTACGGTTTTCTGCGTTTCGTCCACGAAGGCAGAGAGCGCCTCGCGCAGTGGAGTATACCACTGACCGTAATAAACGACCTCCGCAAACTTATTTGCTATTAAGAATTTATAGTGCTGAGTTTCGCGGTCAAGGCAAAGCTGCTCAAGGGTTTCGTGCGCTTTGTAAAGGATTGCGCCGCCCGGATTTTCATAAACTCCGCGGCTCTTCATACCTACGAGGCGGTTTTCCACCATATCGATTATGCCGCAGCCGTTTTCACCGCCGAGCTGATTTAGCTTCTTTATAAGCTCAACTCCGCCCATTTTAACGCCGTCAAGCGCGGTCGGAATGCCCTTTTCAAAATGAAGCGTAATATAAGTCGCCTTGTCGGGAGCCTTTTCGGGCGATACGCCCATTTCGAGTATTTCATCGTACTTTGGCTCGTTTTCAGGGTTTTCAAGGTCGAGTCCCTCGTGTGAAAGGTGCCAGAGGTTTTTATCCTTTGAATAATTCGTTTCCCTGCTTATTTTAAGAGGGATATTATGCGCCTCAGCGTATTCAATTTCTTCCTCGCGGCTCCTGATATTCCATATACGCCACGGAGCAATTATCTCCATATCGGGAGCAAAGGCTTTTATAGCGAGCTCAAAGCGTACCTGGTCGTTGCCCTTACCCGTGCAGCCGTGACAGATTGCGTCTGCACCCTCAGCCTTAGCTATCTCAACAATCCTCTTTGCAATAATCGGACGCGCAAACGCGGTACCTAAAAGATACTGGTTTTCATATACGGCACCCGCCTTAAGAGTGGTGAAGATATAATCGTTTACGAATACCTCGTTCAAATCCTCAATATAGAGCTTTGACGCGCCTGTTTTAATCGCCTTTTCCTCAAGCCCCTCAAGCTCTGTGCCCTGACCTACGTTACCGCTTACGGCGATAACCTCGCAGCCGTTATAGTTTTCCTTTAGCCACGGGATAATTATCGAGGTGTCAAGCCCTCCCGAGTACGCGAGCACTACCTTTTTAATCTCTTTTTTCTTTTCAGCCATTGTCTTTACCTCCGAGTGTAGTTAATGCTACCCAAAACATTGTAGTTGTATTCTATCACAAATGAATAAAAATGCAACAAAATTGGCTAAATTTTGTATTATTATGCAAATTGTACGTTAAAAGCAACAAATTATATGTATAATTTTACAAATAAATATACAAACACGGTGTAAAAATATACACTGCTTGATTTATTCAAACTATAATAGTATAATAATTAAATACTATATATTTAATATGGAGTACTGTATACTATGGATATGAAAATTTCACCGTCAATTTTAGCAAGCGATTATGCAAATCTTGAGAGCGAGCTTAAGAAAATAAGCGCTTCGGATTTAATCCACGTTGACGTTATGGACGGTCATTTTGTACCGAATATTTCAATCGGCGCGCCCGTTACGGCGGCGATTAAAAAGGTCTGCGATATTCCGTTTGACGTTCATCTTATGATAAGTGACCCGCTCTTTTACGCAGAGGATTTTGCAAAGGCGGGCGCGGATATAATCTGCTTCCATGTTGAAAGCGACAGCGACACAAAAAAGACGATAGAAAAGATACTTTCGCTCGGCAAGAAGGCGGCGCTCGCAGTAAAACCGAAAACCGAGATTGACACAGTATTCCCGTATCTTGACAGGCTCTCGATGGTGCTCGTTATGACGGTTGAGCCAGGCTTCGGAGGTCAGAGCTTTATGGAAGAGGTTATGCAAAAAATCACGAAGCTTCGCGAAATGGGCTACAAGGGCGATATTGAGGTTGACGGCGGAGTTAACCCCGAGACAATCAAGATTGCAGCAAAGGCGGGCGCTAACGTATTCGTTGCGGGCTCGGCTGTATTTAAGAGCGAAAACCCGTCCGATACGATAGCCCTTCTCAGAGAAAATGCTAAAGAAAGCTTCACTTACTGATTATGAATAAAAACAGGAGCAGCTCCCGTATAAAAATTGAAAGAACGAGAGCAAGGAACAAAAGAATACTTACCGTGTTTCTAAGCATCTGCCTTGTGATAACGGGCTTTATTATTGCGGATACGAAGATTATCAGGCACAGAATTCCCGAAAAGGAGGAGGTAAGCGTTGACTTTAACGCCTCCGAAGTAGCTTCGCAGGGTGCGCTCACTTCCTTCGTATCGGAATACATACCGAGCATAGCGCTTGACAATTCGGTAATGCTGTCCTCGGTTATTAAGGACGCGCAGCAGGGCGGATTTACGAGCGTTACCTTTGATATTAAAAGGGATAACGGCACAATCAGCTATGCCTCGCAGCTCGTTATGGTAAACACCTTCGGCGCGGTGAGCTCGCCCGCCGCAAAGCTGCACGAGTCCATGAATTCGCTCAGGAGCAGTAATATTGACAGCGTGGGCAGGGTGTGCTGCCTTATGGACAACCTTGCGCCGAGGAAGAACAGCAAGCTTGCAGTTACCAAAAACGGTAAGGTATATTACGATGGCGACGGGAATACCTACCTCAATCCCGACAGCGAGGAGGCGTACGGCTACCTGCTTGACATTATTACGGAAAGCAGGAACCTCGGGCTTAACGTAATGATACTCAGCCGCTGTACTCTCCCCGACGACGTAAGGAAGGGACACAGCGACGGCTTTGATAAGCTTTCGAAAAGGCTTTACGCGGATATCGGCGGCGACGTTACGTTCCTTGAGGGCGTTGACGCTCAAATAAAGGGCTGGAACGCAGAGGACGGGGAGTACAACGCCAAGGGCATAAAAAACGATATTAAAAAGCTCCCGAAGCTAAAGGATAATCAGGTTTATATAATAACAACAAGACGTGATAAGGGCGAGGTTAACGCCGCGCTCAAAAAAGCGGGAATCAAAAGGTACGTAATTACCGACGAGTGAGGATATTTATATGAAGCTTAGAGGAATAATTGCATTAATAATCGTGCTTATCTTTCCGTTTTGCGCGCTTGCGGAGCAGAGCGAAAACAAAACGCAAAATCCGATACTGACTCAGATTTCCTTTAATAATGCAAAAATAAACGGCGAGTTTTCGCCGAGCGTGAACGAGTATACGCTTACACTTGACGACCCGTCTACTCCGCCCACACTTAAAAATTATGAAATTGAGGGCAGGGGACATCTCTTCATCAACTATATTCTTGACAAGGCTAATCACCAGACGGGCGTTTCGGCAACCGTTGAGTACGAAAACGGAAGCGTGATTTACAATTTTAAATACTCAAACGCTAAGGTATACGAAAAAAATTCAAATAATCTTTTAAAGGAGCTCGGCGGAGAGTACGTACAGGTCTATCCCGAGCTTAATAAAAATCAGACTCATTACAGGGTATATATTCCAAAGGATATGACGGTGCTGAGGCTTACCGCGGTCACGCAGGATATCGGCGCGTACTGCGATATACCGAAGGAAATCACAATTAATACCGACCAGGAGCCGAGCATACTCGTTACGGTAACTGCATCCGACGGTACGGACAGGGTATATACCTTTAATATAAAACGCAGCGAGCTTACCGTAAACGAGGTAGCCGAGCGTATGGCTAAGGGCGATTTCTCCTACGCCGACGAGCTTCTGTTTTACAGGAGACCTGCGTTTCTTATCGGCGTAATAAGTGCCGCTGCGGGATTAATATTAGTATTTCTCCTGCTGTACTTCATAAAGCGCGTAGCGGTAAAAGCCGAGGACGTAGAAGAACCCGAATTTTTCGAGGTATAATTTATACGGAGGTGATATTCGATGGAATTAACTGAACTCAGAGACGAGCTTGTCGAAACCATTGAGGAGCATTATAAAAAGCGAGAGCTCTCGCAGATAAAAACGGTGTTCAGCGAGCTTAATCCCGCGGATATTGCCGAAATACTCGAGGAATTCCCCGATAACCAGAAGCTTTTATTCTTCCGTCTGCTCTCTAAGGAGAACGCGGCTGAAACCTTCGTTGAGCTTGAGCCCGATACCCAGGAGGCGCTGATTCACGGAATTTCGGATACCGAGCTGCGCGAGGTGCTTGATGAGCTTTACATCGACGACGCCGTTGACATTATTGAGGAAATGCCAGCGACGCTCGTAAAGCGTATTTTAAAGAATACGGACAGCGAAACAAGGCGCTCGATTAACGCGCTTTTAAAGTATCCCGACGACTCCGCGGGTTCGATTATGACGCCCGAGTTCGTCGACCTCAAAAAGGGTATGACGGTTGAGGACGCTTTTAAGCGTATAAGGCGTACGGGCGTTGACAAGGAAACTATCTATACCTGTTACGTTACTGACGATTCGCGCCACCTGCTCGGCGTTACTACGGTAAAGGAGCTTTTGCTCCACGATTACGACGATATAATCGAGGAGTTTATGGAGACGAATATTATCTACGTAAACACCCTCGACGACCAGGAAATTGCAGCTCAGCAGTTATCTAAGTACGACTTCCTTGCGCTCCCCGTAGTAGATATGGAGGAACGACTCGTAGGTATTATCACTGTAGACGACGCTCTCGACGTTATCCAGGAGGAAAACACCGAGGATATCCAGAAGATGAACGCTATGCTCCCGACGGAGAAAACGTACCTCAAAACGACGATTCTTGAAACGTGGAAGAGCCGCTTTCCGTGGCTACTGCTCCTTATGGTATCGGCGACCTTTACGGGCTCGATTATTACGGGCTTTGAGGAAAAGCTCAAGGCGCTCACAATCCTTACGGCGTTTATCCCGATGCTTATGGATACGGGCGGTAACTCGGGCGGACAGGCGAGCGTTACGATTATACGCGCGATGTCGCTCGGCGAGGTTGAATTCAGGGATTATTTCCAGGTTATCTGGAAGGAAATCAGGGTAGGATTCGTTTGCGGATTAAGCCTTGCGGCAGTCAACTTCGTAAAAATCTGGGTAGTTGACAGAATGTTATTTAAAAACAACGAGATTACGCTCATTGTTGACTTTGCAATCTGCCTTACGCTGCTCGTTGAGATTATATTTGCAAAGTTTATAGGCTGCTCACTGCCTATGCTCGCAAAGAAAATCGGATTTGACCCCGCGGTTATGAGCTCGCCGTTTATCACGACGATAGTCGACGCGGTTTCGCTGCTCGTGTTCTTCGGAATTTCAAGCGCGGTTATCCCGGGGCTGAGTTAGAAAGACGAAGATACGAAGGTACGAAGCGCACGCAGGCGTGCAATGAAGTCAAGCTACGCTTGAAGAAGGACGGACTCCGTCCGTACCTTATTATAATGCCGTCTGCAAGACCTTTCTGTTGACCAAAGGTCAACGCTTCGTAGCGACCGAAGGGAGCGCTTCGCTTTTCGTATTTTCGTATTTTATTCTTGACATTTATAATTTATATTGTTATAATACATAAGCCTGTTAAAAGGCGAAATATCCTTGCGCGAGGAGAAATCGCGCCAAAAGACCAGAAGGAGGTGCTGAAAGATGGCATTAAGAAATTACGAAATCGTTATGGTTTTCTCACTTTCAAAGGGCGATGAGGCTGTTGAAAAGCTTAAGACTAAGTTCTTCGACCTTATTTCCAAGAATGGCACTCTCGGCGAAGTAGACGAATGGGGGAAGAGAAAGCTTGCATATCCCATTAACTACGAAGCTGAAGGCTACTATGTAGTTGCCCAGTTCCAGAGTGACGAAACTTTCCCGGCAGAGCTTGACCGTGTAATCAACATCACGGACGGCGTTCTTCGTTCACTCATCGTTGCGAAGGGAGAATAATTAGTATGATTAATACTGTTGCTTTAATGGGAAGACTTACCTATGAGCCTGAGCTCAGGACGACTCCGCAGGGCGTGTCCGTGCTCCGCTTCCAGATTGCCGTTGACAGAAATTATCAGAGGGCGGGAAGCGAAAGACAGGCTGACTTCATTGACTGCGTTGCATGGAGACAGACCGCTGAATTTATTAGCCGTTTCTTCCACAAGGGCTCAATGATAGCAGTTGAGGGCTCAATCCAGACACAGAATTATACCGACAAGAACGGAAACCAGAGAAAGAGCGTTGAGGTTGTTGCAAACAACGTATCCTTCTGCGGTTCAAGAAATGAAACGGGTACCGCCGCTCCTCAGCAGGCTTTTGACGAGCCCGCTCCGAGCTATGCAAGCGCGGGCGCAAGCGACTTTGAAGAAATCGTCGATGATGACGACGACCTTCCGTTCTAAAAGCATAGCAAGAAGAATCCAAACTGTCTAAAACGCTGTATTTAAGCGAACTTCGACGTTTTCGTTCTTGCTTGGCGTCAGCCAAGCTGCGACCTCAAAAGCCAAATTTCATCTTAACTCCAAGCGTTTTAGATGCAAGGCAGTTTAAAATGAGCTGATTTGGTTTAGGTCAAGGCAA
>CALCYI010000010.1 GCA_937907605.1 uncultured Clostridia bacterium
GTTCATTGGTAAGACATTAACTTACGCTACTGACATTGTTCTTGAATAAGATTTTATTTTTATTAAACTAATATTATGAATATTCTTATTACAGGTTCAAACGGCTTTATTGGTCGAAACCTAATTGAAAATCTAAAGAATATACGCGACGGTAAAAACCGTAGCGTTAACTTGATGATTGATATTATTTATGAATATAATACTGATTCTTCTCCTGAAGTTCTTGATGAATACTGCAAAAATGCTGATTTCGTATTTAATCTTGCGGGAGTAAACAGACCGATTAATTCCGATGAGTTTTACACTGGCAACTGCGGTTTCCTGGGTGATTTATTATCTATGCTTAAAAAGCATAATAATACCTGTCCCGTTATGCTTTCTTCCTCAATTCAGGCTGAGCTTGATAATGACTACGGAAGAAGTAAAAGGGAAGCGGAAAAGCTACTGTTTGAGTATTCAAAGGAAACAGGCTCAAAGGCTCTAATTTACAGATTTCCAAACGTTTTCGGTAAGTGGTGCAAGCCTAATTATAACAGCGTTGTTGCGACCTTCTGTTATAATATTGCTAATGGTCTGCCTATTGTTATTAATAATCGTGATACTGTCCTAACACTCGTTTACATTGACGACGTTGTTGATGAGCTTATAAATGCGCTGTGTGAGCAGGAAACACGAGTTAATGATTACTGTGAGGTTTGTATTAAACACACTGTAACTCTCGGAGAAATCGCTGATAAGCTTTATAAATTCAATGCTTATAACGATACTCTTATGATGCCTGAGCTTCCTGAGGGCAGCTTTGATAAAAAGCTTTATTCAACCTTCTTATCCTATCTTCCGTATGAAAAAACGGTGATTGATTTAAAGTCCAACGTTGACGAACGCGGCTCTTTTACGGAAATTATGCATACCTTAAAGAGCGGACAGTTCAGCGTTAACGTTTCAAAACCGGGTATCACCAAGGGACAGCACTGGCATAATTCCAAGTGGGAGCTGTTCATAGTTGTTAGCGGCAGAGCGCTCATTCAGCAGAGGAAAATAGGAAGTGATGAGGTTATTGATTTTGAGGTAAGCTCTGATAACCTTAAAGCTGTTTATATGCTTCCCGGATATACTCATAATATTATTAACCTCAGCGATACAGAAAATCTTGTAACGCTGATGTGGGCGAATGAGAACTTTAATTCTGATTCACCTGATACATACTTTGAAGAAGTGGAGAATACCGATGTCTGAACATTCTCACGGGAGAAAACACAGCAAGGCATACTATAAATACAGAAAGACAAAGCATAAAATAAAAAAAGCCTTTAAGAATAACAAACTCCTTTTACCGCTCATTGTTCTTATAATTGCTTGTGTTTCTTTGTCTGTCGGATATGCTGTAAGCCATAACAGAAGATATTCAAAAAATGAAGATACCACCGCGGTAGCTTCGGTTACTTCTGTTGACACTGTTTCACGCTTAAACGTATTTTTTCCGCATTTTTCAGAGCCTCAGGTTCTTTCCGCCTCCTGCGTACAGGACTATATGTCAAATTTCGCGGTAACGCCTGTTTTTGAATTTATTAGCAAAAACAAGCCTTCCGAGCGACTTGATGTATCACAGCCTGTAAACATAAAATATGATATTGTAAATCCCTCGTCTGATTTAACCGTGAATGCTGCGCGTGTTATTATATCTGAAAAAAAGAGTCTTAATCCTGCACAGACCTATAACTTTGACGCAGGAAGCTCAAGTATAGATATCTATAACCTCAAGATTGCTTCACAGTACTATTATAAGATTACTGTAAGCTTTACGGATTCGTCTGAGGTAAGCAGCAGCGGAAGCTTTTATACTGCAATGACGCCGCGTATTTTAAGCCTTGACGGAACGGTTAACGTAAGGGATATAGGCGGCTGGAAAACCTCAGACGGTAAAACAATAAAGCAGGGAATGATTCTTCGCGGAGCCGAAATAGACGGGCTTATCGTTCCCGAATATAAGCTTACCGAAAAGGGTATCAGCCAATTCCGAGATTACTTCAATATCAAGCTTGACGCTGATTTAAGACATACTAACGAGGTTAAAACGAGCGCTTCTTACGCCGGCGAGGATATAAAGCATACAGTTTACGGTATAAAGGCTTACAGGCTTTATATTACGGGTAACGAAAACGATCCAATGAAAAAGCTGTTTTCAAGCCTTGCAAACAGAAATAATTATCCTATATATATGCACTGTACGTACGGAATTGACCGTACGGGAACTGCGTGCTATATTCTTGAAGCGCTGCTCGGTATGCCTGAGGAAAAGCTGCTTCGTGAATATGAGCTTTCAACTCTCTGTTTTACTGAAAACAACGCAAGGGCTGAGGACGCAAAGGTAACTGCTTTTATTGAAAACTTTAACAGTATTGAGGGTAATAATCCACGGAAAAAAGCTGAAAACTATCTCCTATCAATCGGTGTAACAAAGGACGAGATTGAAAGCATTAGAAATATTCTCATTGAATAAATTAAAGCCTTGCATTGCAAGGCTTTAATTTATGCTGCGAGGCTGTAATATTTCTCCTGTGCTTTTTTAAACTTTTCTCTGCGGCTGATAATTCTTTCTTTTTCCTTCGCTTTTCGGTCTGCTTTCTTCTGCTTTGCTACCAGAAAGAGCATGCCGAGTGTAAGGTATATAACAATTTCGCTTATAAATAATACCTGAATACCCGTTGAGCTCAGCTCGTCGAAGAGATGAAAGGGAAAGGCAAGAGCTAAAAAGCCAACCGCGAGTGCTAATACTGACATTAATAAACCTTTGAAAAACTTTTTCATAACGAATCTCCTTTTCTTTGGAACTTTTGTTTACAGCTATATTTTAAAGCATACTATTCGGTAATTCAATATAGCTGAAGGGCATAGTCCAAAAGTTAGGACATAAAACGATGAAAAATTCATATTTTAATTAAATTATTTATTGATTTTGTTGAATTACCTATCTATAATATATGTTATACTTTACGGAAAAGGAGGACAGGATATGAAAAGTAAAGTAAAATCGCTCGCTTATACGGGTATGTTTGCGGCTATGATATTTGTTTTAACAGCATTTATCAGATTTCCCGTACCGAGCGGATACGTACATTTCGGCGACGCAATAATTTATATTGCGTCTACACTGATAGGTCCTTGGGCTTTAATTGCTGGAGCTATCGGAGAGGGAATAGCCGATTTAATCAGCTACCCACAGTACGTACCGGCTACTGTTATTATTAAGATATTTGTTGCACTTCCGTTTGTAATTGCGAGTAAAAAAAGTGAAAAGCTTCTTACTGTTAAATCAGCTCTGATGACTCTACCCGCTTTTATAATTACAGTAGGGGGTTATTATATAGCCGACCTTCTGATTGATAAAACCTATGCGGTTGTTGATATTCCGGGCAATATAGTCCAGGCTGTTGCATCAGGAATAATCTTTATTATTGTAGCTGCTGCACTTGACAGAGTTAAGATTAAGAATAAAATGAGTTTGTGAGGAAATTATGACCGATATTGTATATACCCTTGAGGGCGGAACTTATTTGAATATTACTAATAAATGTCCGTGTAACTGCGCTTTTTGTATACGCTCAAAGGGCGAAGCAGTCGGCGACGCAAAGCGCCTTTGGTTTGACAGAGAGCCAACCTTTGAGAAAATTAAAAAGGCATTTGACGAATATGACTTTACAAGAGTAAGCTCCGCAGTATTCTGCGGCTACGGTGAGCCTACCAACGCGCTTGAAAACTTAATAAAAACCGCTGAGTATATTAAAAGCGTGAATCCCGAAATAAAGCTAAGGGTAAATACAAACGGCTTATCCGACCTTATTAACGGCAGACCGACCGCAAAAGAAATCTGTTCTGTAATTGATATTATCTCTGTTTCGCTCAATGAAACCGACAGCGATAAATATGATAAAATTACAAGAAACAGATTTCCGAAAATTGCATTTGACGCTATGCTAAAATTTACAAAGGACTGCGTAAATGAGGGCAATGAGGTGCATATGACCGTCGTTGACGTAATAGGTGATGAAGAAATAGAGAAGGCAAGGGTGATTTGCGAAGGTATCGGCGCAAAGTTTATTGTCCGTTCCTTTGACAGAGGAAGATAATTATAGTATAATATCGTTAATTAAGAAATAACGGAGATTATTATGAGAATTAGTGATGTTCAACAGGAGATATTAAGGCTTAAAAAGGAAAAGGATATTTGTATCCTTGCGCATTGTTATCAGTCGCCTGAAATTTTAGAGGTTGCTGACTTTACAGGCGACAGCTTTGCGCTTTCGGTAAAAGCCTCAAAGGTAGAGAATAAAACCGTTATAATGTGCGGCGTTCGTTTTATGGCTGAAACCTGCAAAATCCTTTCGCCCGAAAAAACTGTAATACTCTCAAACGCCTCTGCGGGCTGTCCTATGGCGGAGCAGATGGATAAGGAGCTTATCTCTCAGGTTAAGGAGATGTATCCCGATTATACGGTAGTAGCTTATGTTAACACAACGAGCGAGCTCAAAACTGTTTGCGACGTATGCGTTACGTCCTCGTCAGCGCTTAATATCTGCCGTAAGCTTAAGAATGATAAAATCCTTTTCATTCCCGATTATAATCTCGGTTCGTGGATTAAAAAACAGCTTCCCGAAAAGGAATTTAAGCTTCTTAACGGCTGCTGTCCTACTCATGCTGCTATGTCGGCGGACGACGTTAAAAAGGCGAAAGAAGCTCATCCCGAGGCGCTGCTGCTCGTTCATCCCGAGTGTAAAAGCGAAGTAGTTGAACTCGCCGATTACGTAGGTTCTACAACGGGCATTATGGAATATGCTAAAAAGAGCGATAAAATGGAATTCATTATCGGTACTGAAAACAGTATTGTAACTCATCTCCAACTTGAGTGTCCCGATAAAAGCTTTTATCCGCTTTCAAAGGACTGTATCTGTCATAATATGCAGGCCACTACTTTGGTTGACGTACTCAACTGCTGTAAAGGTACGGGCGGCGAGATTATCGAAATGGACGAGGAAACCCGTCTTGCCGCTAAAAAATGTATTGATAAAATGATTGAGCTGGGATAAATGAAAAAAGCTATTATTGCCATGAGCGGCGGCGTAGACTCAAGCGTTGCCGCTTATTTGATGAAAAAGGACGGATATGACTGTATCGGCGCAACAATGAAGCTTTACGATAACGGTGATATTCGGATAAGTAACGAGAAAACCTGTTGCTCGCTTGACGATATAGAGGACGCGCGCAGCGTAGCTGAAAGAATAAATATTCCTTACTATGTTTTTAATTTTAGAGACGAGTTTAAGGAAAAGGTTATTGATGATTTTATAAGTGTTTACGAACAGGGCGGAACGCCTAATCCTTGCATAGTGTGTAACAGATACCTCAAGTTTGATAAGCTTATGCAGAAAATGTATGAGCTCGGCTACGACTACGTAGTTACGGGACATTATGCTGAAATTGAGGAAAAGGACGGGCGTTATTACCTTAAAAAAGGCATAGATTTAAGCAAGGATCAGAGCTACGTCCTTTATTCGCTGACTCAGGAGCAGCTATCCCATACAAAATTCCCGCTCGGCAGTTATTCTAAAGACGAAATACGTGCAATAGCCGAAAGTCAAGGCTTTATTAACTCACGTAAAAAGGAAAGCCAGGATATATGCTTTGTTCCTGACGGCGATTATGCGTCCTTTATTAAATCGTATACGGGCAGGGAATACAGTAAGGGCAGCTTTATAGATACAGAGGGTAACGTTCTCGGCGAGCATCAGGGCATTATCCATTACACCGTAGGTCAGCGTAAAGGCCTCGGTATTGCGCTCGGACATCCCGCATACGTAATCTCAAAAAGCTTAGAGGAT
Source organism: uncultured Clostridia bacterium (assembly GCA_937907605.1). GTDB lineage: Bacteria > Bacillota > Clostridia > Oscillospirales > Acutalibacteraceae > Eubacterium_R. The sequence continues at coordinate 5,877 of CALCYI010000010.1, forward strand.
AATACGGTAACGCTTGGCACTAACGAGGATTTATGTTCGGATTATCTTGAGGCTGTCGACTTCAACTGGATTATTGATGAACCAAACGTAGAGATTTATTGTAAGGCAAGAACGCGCTACAATATGAAAGAGCAGCCTTGCAGAGTATATGTTAAAGAGGATAGGGTTTGCGTTAAGTTTGATAGTCCCGTAAGAGCGATTACAAAAGGACAGGCTGTTGTGCTGTATGACGGCGACTACGTCCTCGGCGGAGGAACGATAATATAACACTGTAATAATTTTGTAAAAAATGCTTGCATTTTATATATCGCTGTGCTATAATACATCCGCTAAGTAAAGAACGGCTGTCACCGTTCTGACAGACTAAGTGAGGTGAAAGTTAATGAAGGAAGGAATTCATCCTAATTATGTAACTTGTACGGTTAGATGTGCCTGCGGCGCTACTTATGAAACTAAGAGCACAAAGGGCGATATGAAGGTTGATATTTGCTCAAAGTGTCACCCCTTCTATACCGGACGTCAGAAGCTTGTTGATACAGGCGGACGTGTTGACAGGTTCAACAGAAGATTTGCAAAAAAGGGATAAGTTTAAAAAGATAAGGACAGTTATTGCAACTGTCCTCATTTTTTTGTATAATAGCCTTGGTGATAGTATGGAAAAATACAAAACTGTCGAAAGGGAAGCAAATGATTTCTTTATTGAAAAGAAGTCACGTTTCATCGGTTATGCAAAGCCCGTTAATACGCAGGACGAAGCAATACAGTTTATTAATAAGATTAAATCGAAGCACTGGGACGCTACGCATAACGTCTACGCGTATGTACTCAGGGAAAACAATATACAGCGTTACAGCGACGACGGGGAGCCGAGCGGAACTGCGGGAGTTCCTGTACTTGACGTTCTGCTTAAGGAAAACCTCGTCGACGTGTGCGTAGTCGCAACCAGGTACTTCGGCGGAACGCTGCTCGGCGCAGGCGGACTCGTAAGGGCATATTCGCATACCTCTAAAATTGCCGTAGAAGCCGCAGGAATAATCACAATGGCAAAGTGCAGTATACTTGAAGCGGAGGTTGATTACAGCTTTTATGAGAGGCTGAATAGCCTTTTAAGCTCCTTCGGTGCAAACGTAATAGATACTCAGTTTGCCGATAATGTAAAGGTTAAGCTTTCCGTTAAAAAAGATAAGCAGGAGGAGCTTAATACAAAGCTGATTGATATCAGCAACGGTAAGTATTCATTTAAATACTTAAATTCGGAATTTGCAAAAGTGTAAGGCTCTCAGTCGAGAGCCTTAATTTTTAATATTTTATTGTAATACTGTTTCTTTACGTCGAGCTGTATTCCGACATTCATCAGATACGCGCCGCTTTTTTCATAATGCTCTGAACCAAAGTCAAAAACATAAACCTTGTTTTCATTAAGTCCGTCAAAGTGGAGTCTGACGGGCTTTTTTACGCACCTTGTATTGACCGCTGCAATAAAGAGCACACCCTCATTTTTATCCTGCGTTAAGTACAGGTCGGCGTTAATCTCATCTCTGTCATAATCAAGGAGTCTGTATAAATCGCCGAACTGAATAATATTGCGCACTTCTTTATACAAATCTGTATACTTTTTGCAAACTGCTATTTCATCATCAGAATAGTTATTTAGATTTCCGCCGAGAGAAAGCGCGCCACGCATAGCAATATTGAACCTGAAATCAAGCGGTGTATCCCTGTTGTACCAGTTAACGTCGGTTACCCATGCTCTCATAGTCTTAGTCGGACGGGTAAGCTGATAACCCTTCTGTATTGTAATCCTGTCAATAGCGTCCGTGTTATCGCTCGTCCATACCATATCAAAGTGCTTAAGCGCGCCCCAGTCACATCTTCCTCCACCTGAGGAGCAGCTTTCAAACTGTACGTCAGGATGCTTAGCTCTAAGCTTGTCAACTATTGAATAGAATGCAAGAGCGAAGCGGTACCAATGCTCCTTCGGGTACTCAAGGTTTTCTGCTCCGCCCTCTGAAATCGGACGGTTCATATCCCATTTAATATACTTAATATTATGGTCAGTAAGCAGCTTATCAAGAGCGTCATAAATATATTTCTGAACCTCGGGCTTTGTCATATTGAGCACGAGCTGATTTCTGAGCTCGTGAGCAGTTCTCGTGTCGTAATGATATGCCCAGTCGGGATGTTTGCGGTAAAGGTCGCTGTCGGGGTTTACCATTTCCGGCTCGAACCAAAGTCCGAAGGTCATGCCCTGCTCCAGCGCGACCGGCGTGAGCGAGGTGAGCGCGACCTTGTCCCCGTCGCGCCCGCTCTTCGCGCCGAGGACGCCTAGGTCCTGCCGATGCTCGGGCAAGCGGGAAAAGGCACTGGTGAGATAGCGCAGGTTGCGCACCTCTTTGGCTCCCACCACATTTCCGCCATGCTGGCGATAAAAAATGGTGCTCTCCGGCAGAAAGCCCATGCGTCCCTGCATGGCCGCCCACAGGGCACACCACCAATCGTGCATCAGCACGCCCTTTTCATCCATGGGCAACATGGCCAGCCGGCGCAGGGCGGCATTGATCATCATGGTGCAGCCCGTGACCACGTTCTGCACCAACAGATAGTTGAGCGCATCCCGCCCGGCGTCCATCCAGGCGGAATAGAACATGCTCTCGTGCTGAACGCGCAGCTCCCCATCCGTCACCGCCAGATCGGTGTGCACCAGGCAGGGCACATCGGGCTCTCCCTGCTCGATCTCCCGCATTTTCGCCAGGGTTTTGGCGATCTTGTCCGGCTTCCACACGTCGTCCTGATCGCAGTACATGAGGTAGGG
>CALCYI010000011.1 GCA_937907605.1 uncultured Clostridia bacterium
AGGCGGCCCTTTTAGGGCCTGTGCAAACCACCAGTTCAACTGGTGGTTATGATTTAATTTAGTATATTAAAATATTGCATTATTATTTTAGGTATGGTATAATTAAGAGAATATATTATAGGGTGGTATGCCGTATGATAATTTTAGGTATTGACCCAGGTTATGCTATCGTAGGCTGGGGAGTAATTGAATATGCTCACTCCTCGTTCAGTGTGCTCGGATACGGCGCGATTACCACCGAGGCGGATACTCCTTTTCCTCAAAGGCTTCAAACGATATATAACGATATGTGCTATCTTTTTGAAAAGTATAAGCCCGAAGCAATGAGTATGGAAAAGCTGTTTTATAATTCAAATCAGAAAACGGTTATTGACGTTGCACAGGCAAGGGGAGTTATTACTCTTGCGGCGCAGATGTACGGTAAGGATATCTTTGAGTATACGCCGCTCCAGGTAAAACAGTCCGTAACGGGATACGGCAGAGCTGAAAAAAAGCAGGTACAGGAAATGACTAAGAATATTCTTAAGCTTCCTGCGATACCAAAGCCCGACGATACTGCAGACGCGCTTGCAATGGCAATATGTCACGCGCATGCAAGCGGCTCAGCCATCGGCAGGTTAAATATTATGATTAAAGAACAGTTTGGAGATATAAAATGATTTATAATGTCAGAGGCAAATTAACCTATGCAGAACCTACCTTTGCGGTAGTTGACTGCGGCGGCGTCGGATTTAAATGCTTTATCAGTATGACGACCTTAAGGCAGCTTCCTTCACCTAATCAAGAGGTTAATTTATATACGTATCTCTCGGTAAGAGAGGACGCAATGGATTTATACGGCTTCTATGATATTGAAGAGCTGGAAGCGTTTAAGCTGCTAATTACTGTGAGCGGCGTAGGACCAAAAGCGGCTATGGCTATACTGAGCGCTCTGTCTCCCGATAGGCTTTCAATTGCCGTTTCAAGCGGTGACGTACGGTCAATCCAACAGGCTAACGGCGTAGGTAAGAAAACCGCCGAAAGAGTCGTACTTGAGCTCAAGGATAAAATGGCTGGTATCGGCGGTGCGTCAAGCGCGGTCGTTGAGGGAATACAGTCCGTTGCTTCAAGCAGTAACGCGAGCGAAGCGGTCGAGGTTCTCGTATCCCTTGGCTTTGACAGGAGCGACGCCGCAACCGTTGTAGGCGCAATGGATAAATCGCTCTCGGTTGACGATATGATTAGGAAAGGCTTAAAACAGCTTTCATCACAGCTTTAAAGGTGATTTACTATGATAGAAACAGAAATGGATTTTGAAAGCAGGATTACTGCTCCCGAATACACGCCCGAGGATAATGAAATAGAGTTATCCCTTCGCCCTAAAAAGCTAACCGATTATATCGGTCAGGAAAAGGCTAAAGAAAACCTGAGTATCTATATTCAGGCTGCTAAGCTCAGGGGCGAGTCGCTTGACCACGTGCTTTTATACGGACCTCCGGGACTCGGTAAAACCACTCTTGCAGGTATTATCGCAAATGAGCTTGGCGTTAATCTGAGAATAACCTCGGGACCCGCTATTGAAAAGCAGGGCGACCTTGTTGCCATACTTTCCAACCTTGAAAGCGGCGACGTGCTTTTCATTGACGAAATTCACCGTCTTAACAGAACGGTTGAGGAAATACTCTATCCCGCTATGGAGGACGGAAAGATTGATATTATTATCGGCAAAGGTCCGTCCGCAAGAAGCTATCAGCTCAGCCTTCCGAAGTTTACGCTCGTTGGCGCTACTACGAGAGCGGGACAGATTTCAGCACCGCTAAGAGACAGATTTGGCGTTGTGCTCCGTCTTGAAATGTATACTCCTGAGGAGCTTGCGAAGATTGTCAAGCGCTCGGCTTCTATACTTAATATTCCGCTTGATGACGAAGGCGCGCTCCAGATTGCAGGAAGGTCGAGAGGCACTCCGCGTATTGCCAACAGACTTCTTAAGCGCTCACGCGATTTCGCTGAGGTTAAGTACGACGGTATTATTACTAAAGAGGCTGCTGAGGAAGCGCTTGCATCAATGGAGATTGACCGTCTCGGTCTTGACTCAATCGACAGGCGCCTGCTTACAGCTATGATAAGGAATTATAACGGCGGTCCCGTAGGACTTGAAACTATCGCCGCCGCAATCGGCGAGGAGAGCATAACGATTGAGGACGTTTATGAGCCTTATCTTATGCAGATAGGTTTTCTTGCAAGGACTCCGAGAGGAAGAACCGTAACTCCCGCGGGCTATGAGCATCTCGGAATACCGTTCAATCCGCTCGGTAACAGCGGCGGTACACAGATAACTTTTGAGTAATGAGGTAATATAATGGGAAGACTTTTCGGAACTGACGGTGTCAGAGGAATTGCAAATAAGGATTTAACGAACGAGCTTGCTATGAAAATCGGCGCTGCGGCCGCTACTGTGCTTCTTAAGGAAGCAAAGAGCGCTAAACCTACTGTTCTTATCGGTAAGGATACGAGAGCTTCTGGCGATATGCTTGAGGCTGCATTAACCGCAGGACTCTGCTCCGTTGGCTGTAACGTTCTGTCCGTTGGCGTAGTGCCGACCCCTGCCGTTGCATACCTTGTAGGCGCTTATGAGTGCGAAGCTGGAATTATGATTTCCGCCTCTCATAATCCCTGCGAATATAACGGTATCAAAATTTTTCAGAAAACGGGCTATAAGCTTGACGACGCGATTGAGGAGGAAATTGAAGCGATTATTCTCGACGGCGCCGAGCCTATTCCGTCTAAACTCGGCGGTGAGGTAGGTAACAGACTTTTTTCAAAGACTGCCGTTAAGGACTATATTAATCACGTTGTTTCTACTACCGATACGCGCTTCGACGGTATGACTATTGCGCTTGACTGCGCTAACGGCTCCGCTTCGGTATGCGCTAAGGAAATTTTCACTGCTCTCGGCGCCAAGTGCATTATGCTTTCCGATACGCCCGACGGCGTAAATATTAACGACGGTTGCGGCTCTACTCATCCCGAGGAGCTTATGCGCTTCGTTAAGTCCGCTCAGCTTGACCTCGGTCTTGCTTTTGACGGCGACGCTGACAGAATGCTTGCGGTTGATGAAAACGGCGAGCTTGTCGACGGCGATAAGGTTATTGCAATCTGCGCTAAGCGTATGAAGGAGGAGGGCAGACTCAATAAGGATACGGCGGTTGTTACCGTAATGAGTAACCTCGGCTTCTTTAAGTTCTGCGACGAGGAAGGCATTAATTGTGCAAGGACTGCGGTCGGCGACAGATATGTGCTTGAAAAAATGTTAAAGGACGGCTACAATATTGGCGGCGAGCAGTCGGGACACGTTATTTTCCTCGATTACGCAACCACGGGTGACGGCGAGCTTTCGGGCGTTCAGCTTATTGAAACAGTCGTTAAAACGAAAAAGAAGCTTTCCGAGCTTGCTTCCGTAATGTCCGTTTATCCTCAGGTACTTATCAACGTTAAGGTTTCACCCGAGGGCAAGTTAAAATATAATAACGACGAATACATTATAGCCGCTACTCAGAAGGCTGAAATGGAGCTTATGGGCGACGGCAGAGTTCTCGTAAGAGTCAGCGGCACGGAACCTCTTGTTAGAGTAATGCTTGAGGGTAAGGATATTGAGCATATCAGAAGTCTCGGCGAGGATATTGCCGAGGTAGTTAGAGAAAGATTATCGTAATATGAGAGTTGCAAAAGACTGGAAGGATTATGAGCTCCTTGACTGTACCTACGGCGAAAAGCTTGAGCGCTGGACGCGTGAAATATTAATCCGCCCCGACCCGCAGGTTATATGGAAAAGCAATAGGGAGCACAGGCTATGGGCTCAGCCCTCCGCTAAATATAACCGCTCAAAGTCGGGCGGCGGAAAGTGGGCGTTTTTTAAGCGTATGCCGCCCGCATGGCAGGTCAGATATAAGGACTTAACCTTTAATATCAAGACAATGGGCTTTAAGCATACGGGTCTGTTTCCCGAGCAGGCGGTTAACTGGGACTTCGTGCGTGAGCTTATTAAGTGCAGCAGCAGGGAAGAGGTGAAGGTTTTAAACCTTTTTGCCTATACGGGCGCAGCTACCGTAGCCTGTCTTAAGGAGGGCGCAAGCGTTGTACACGTTGACGCCTCAAAGGGTATGACCGATTGGGCTAAGGAAAACGCTAAGGCAAGCGGAGTTGAAGAGGGTAACGTCAGGTGGATTGTTGACGACTGTATTAAGTTTGTACAGCGCGAAATCAGGCGTGAGAATAAATACGATATTATTATTCTGGATCCGCCATCATACGGCAGAGGTCCGAGGGGTGAAATATGGCACCTGGAGGACAGCCTTTACGATTTTATGGTAACCGTTGAAAAGGTACTTTCCGACGAGCCTATTTCAATTCTGCTTAATTCTTATACAACGGGGCTTTCCGCCTCGGTAATGAAATACATACTTGACGATACTGTAACTAAAAAGAGGGGCGGCAGCACCCTTGCCGATGAAATAGGACTTCCCGTAACTCAAACAGGCGGAGTTCTGCCCTGCGGAGCAACTGCCGTTTGGCTTTCTAAAAAATATGACGCTGATTGATTTTAATAACGTATCCTTTTCGTACTTCGTGACTGACGATAATTCCGTTGAACATGAGGTACCCGTACTAAAGGATTTTAATCTTAAAATTGAAAAAGGCTCCTTCGTTGCTATTCTCGGGCATAACGGCTCGGGCAAGTCAACTATCGCGAAGCTCACTAACGGTATACAGTTCCCAACTAAGGGAGAAGTATACGTTGACTCCATACAGACCAAGGATGATAAGAGCATATATGACGTGCGCCGTAAGGTCGGGATGGTTTTCCAGAATCCCGATAATCAGATAGTCGCCTCTATCGTTGAGGAGGACGTGGCGTTCGGCGTTGAAAATCTCGGAATACCGAGCGAGGAATGCAGAAAGCGCGTTGACGAAGCGCTTAAGACCGTTGGTATGTATGAAATGAAGGACAGCGCTCCGAGTAAGCTTTCGGGCGGACAGAAGCAGAGGGTTGCCGTTGCGGGTATTATCGCAATGAAGCCCGAATGTATCGTATTGGACGAGCCTACAGCTATGCTTGACCCGAGCGGACGTCGCGAGGTTATTAATACCGTCCTTAAGCTTAACCGCGAGGAAGGAATTACAATAGTTCTGATAACTCACAATATGGACGAGGCTGTGAAGGCTGACAGGGTTGTTGTTATTGATAACGGCGTTATTAAGCTTGACGGTACACCCGAGGAAGTCTTTTCCAATGTCGAAAAGATAAAGTCGCTTCAGCTCGACGTACCTCAGTCAACCGAGCTTATCGACCGTCTTGGTTATAAAACCGATAAAACAGTACTTAATGCACGCGACTGTGCAGATTTATTATACGAAAGAATTACCGAATATGCCGATACTTGCAACTGAAAATTTAACATTTCTGTATAACGAGGGTACGCCTTTTGAAAACGCAGCGGTAAGGAATATAACCTTCTCTGCCGAAAAGGGTGAAATTATCGGCGTTATCGGTCATACGGGCTCGGGTAAATCCACGCTTATTCAGCATTTTAACGGGCTTCTTGAACCCTCGAAGGGCAAGATGTTCGTACTTGATGAGGATATATGGAGCAAGGAAAACCGTAAGAAAATCAGAAGCGTTCGCTTTGCAGTAGGGCTTTGCTTCCAGTATCCCGAGTACCAGATATTTGAGGATACCGTATTTAATGAAATTGCTTACGGACCTAAGCAGATGGGACTCTCCGATGAGGAAATTGAAAAGCGCGTATATGAGAGTATGCAGTTCCTCGGGCTTAATAAGGAAATGGCGAGCACCTCTCCCTTTGACCATTCGGGTGGACAGAAGCGCCGTATCGCTATTGCTTCGATAATCGCAATGCAGCCCGAGGTGCTTATTCTTGACGAGCCCTGCGCAGGTCTTGACCCAAAGGGCAGGGATACTATTCTTAATCTTATTAAAGAATACCAGCGCGAAAAAGGAAATACGATTATTTTCGTTTCTCATTCAATGGAGGACGTTGCAAAGATTGCATCCAAGGTTATGGTGCTTAAAAAAGGCGAGCTTGTTATGTACGGTTCGGTAAATGAGGTTTATTCAAGGGGCGCTGAGCTTAAGGAAATGGGGCTCAGCGTACCCGAGGTTACCGACGTATTCATAAAGCTACGCGAAAAGGGAATAGATTGCCGTCAGGACATTTTTACAGTTGAGGGTGCCGTTGAGGAAATCAGGCGCCTTACCGAAAAAAAGGAGGTGCAGTAAATGCTCTCCGGTGTTACGATAGGTCAGTATTATCCGGGTAATTCTCTGATTCATAAAATCGATCCGAGGATGAAGATAATACTTGTACTCTTATATATGGTTTCGGTTTTTATCTGTAAAAAGATAATAGCGTTATCTCTTTCGCTTACTTTTATAATAGCCGTACTGATTATCGCCAAAATCAATTTAAAAGTGATTATTAAGGGCATAAAGCCGATAATAGTAGTTGTTATTATTACTGCGCTTTTAAACCTCCTGTACGGAACGGGCGAGCCTCTGGTTAAGCTCTGGGTGTTCAGTATAACCAAAAACGGAATAATGAATGCCGTATTTATGGCTTTCAGGGTGTTCCTGCTTGTTATTTCGGGGCTTATGCTTACGTATACAACAACGCCTACAAAGCTTACCGACGCAATTGAATCGCTTTTAAAACCGTTACATACGGTATTTAATATGGATGTGCACTCCCTTGCAATGACTATGACTATAGCGCTAAGATTTATACCTACTCTCGTAGAAGAGGTTGATAAAATTATGTCTGCTCAGAAGTCAAGGGGCGCCGATATGGAAACAGGCGGACTTATAAAAAGAGTTAAGGCAATTATACCTGTTTTAATTCCGCTCTTTGTATCTGCCTTCAGGCGAGCTAACGAGCTTTCGTATGCAATGGACTGCCGCTGCTATCAGGGCGGTGAGGGCAGAACGAGGATGAACCGGATGCACCTTGTAGCAAGGGATTATATCTCCCTTACCGTTACCTTGCTCTACTTTGCGGCTATAATTTGTGTAAAGATATTTTTGAATAATGTAATTTGATATGAGAAGACTGCTTTTCAAAATTCAATACGACGGTACCGCATATCACGGCTGGCAGGTACAGCAAAACGCCGTAACCGTTCAGGAGGTCTTTCAAAACGCGGTTGAAAAGGTGTTCGGCGAAAGACTTGACGTTAAGGGCTGCTCAAGGACTGATAGCGGAGTGCACGCAAACGAGTATTACGTAAGCCTTGATACAGATATGGATATTGCAGAAAAAAACGCTGTATTAGCGCTTAATACATATCTTCCCGACGATATCTCCGTAATTGCTTGCAGGGAAGTAAGCCTCGATTTTCACCCGCGTTACAGCTGTAAATATAAGCAGTACGTTTATAAAATATATAACGGCGAAATCCGAAATCCTTTTTTAAAAAGCTATGCACTGCATTATAAATGGAGGCTTGATGAGGAGCTTTTAAACAGGGAAGCACAGGCGTTTGTAGGCTCTCATGATTTCAGCGGCTTTTCGTCCGTTAAATGCGACGTCGAGGATACCGTAAGATGTGTTAAAGCTGCGCGTGTTTACCGTGAAAACGATATGGTGTATTTTGAGGTTGAAGCCGACGGCTTTCTCTATAATATGGTGAGGATAATGGTCGGTACGCTTCTCTTTATAAACGAGGGTAAAATAAAGGCTGGCGAGCTACCCGAAATTATTGAATCTCTTGACAGAACGCGCGCGGGCAAGACTGCGCCGCCGCACGGACTTTATTTGAATAAGGTAGTATATTGATGATAACTGGAGTATAAAATGCCGAGTAATCAAAAGGATTATAAACGAAAAAAGAAAAAGCACAACAGCGAATATATAAAGCGCATTATCTGGATAGTTATCGCAGTTGTTGCAATTATATTAATTATTATGAAGGTCGTAGAGGTAGATTTTAATTCCGTTAAAAGACGCTTCGTAGACGATAACGGAAAGGTTAGTATTGACCTTGAAACCGACGTTAATGCCTATCCCTTCCAGCTTGACTCCTCGAGCAATATTAGAATGGTTTATCAAAATGATAAGCTCGTAGTGCTTACAAGCAATTCCTGCAACGTGCTTAATCCGAAGGACGCAAAGCCGCTTAATCATTTTAATCACGGCTATTCAAATCCTATTATGAAGAACGCAGGTAATTATGTTTGCACCTTTGACCAGGGCGGACTGAGGCTGAGGCTTGACAATCTTAAATCAAAGGTTTATGAGCAGCCTATTGATAATACCTTGCTTACCGCCGACGTCAGCGAAAGCGGAACTGTTATATATGCAACGCGGTCTGATAAGAGTAAATGCTCTTTATACGTGGTTAATAAGTCGCTTAAAAAGCTTATAAATCTTGATATCAACAGTGGCTATATAGTTTCCGTCGCTATTGATTCAAGCGGACAGAAATGCGCATATGCAGCGGTTAATACCAAAAATGCAAAGCTTGTAACTACGGTATATACCATCAACGTCGGTGATAAAAAGGAGCGTGCTTCCTTTGAGTATGAGGGAAGTAATATCCTTGATATGAGGTACTGTAATAACGATCTTTATATTGTCGGCGATGACTTTGTAAATACCGTTACGTCACAGAAAAGAAAGCATGAAGCCTTTAAGAAAGGAAGCGCGAATACTGTCTGCTTTACATATACTAAGGACGGCGAGCTGCTATACGTTTATTCCGACTATTCCTCTGCAAGCGAAAATCATCTTGTAAACGTTACCGTAGGAGGAAGAGTAAGGAAAAAGCTTGAGCTTAAACAAAAACCGAAATCAATTACCTGTATATCCAATGAAATATGCGTGTTGTATTCGGATAAGATAAAAATATATTCGCTGACCAGCGGAGACGAAAAGGAAAGCTTTACCTGTGACAATTCGGTAAACTATGCATATAAGCTTTCAACTAAGGTTTTCGTTGCTCGCTCACAGCTTATTGATGTTATAGAATAGGTGCGTTATGACTATATTTAATTATACGGTAAATTACGTTGACGTTGCGATTGTGGGAGCGGTTATTTTGCTTGCCGTAATCGGATACGTCAGGGGAATTCTTATGAGCGTTATTAATTTCATAAGGTTTTCTATTGGTATTTTTCTTTGCTTCTTTTTCTCTACTAACTATACAATGACCGTTTATAACGGCTATGTAAGAGGCGAGGCGCTTAGGTTTATTAACGATAAAATCGTTACAAGCGGTAATCTTGACGAGGTACTCGAGAATCTTTCAAGCTTTGGAAGCACTCTGCCTAAGTTTATTTCACAGTATATGAATTTTAAGCAGCTCAGCATTACCTCAACCGACCTTGCAGAGTCAATACTTAATACTGTATTTGAGCCCGTGCTTATTGTTCTTACAAAGGCTGCAATTTTCCTTGCCGTATTTATTCTTTTCTTCGGTGCTACGGGAATTATTATTGCTATTGTTAGAGGTGCTTCAAAGCGTAAGGAGAAGCGTGAAGGAAAAAAGTCAAAGCTTAAGAAAACCGATAAGGCTTTCGGTGCTGTATTCGGCGTTTTAAAGGCTGTAATTATCGTTTTTGCCTTTTCATCAATAGTTTTCTATCTGTTTAACATTGATAATGAAAAGCTGGCGTCAGGCGCGTTTTTACAGGAAGCGTCCAAGAGCACGCTGCTACATTATATAAACGAAATTAACCCATTTAATGCAATTACGGAGGGATTGATATGAACGAAGAAATTAACAAGACAAACGAAGTCAAAGAAGAAAGACCTGAGGAGGGACTGTTTTATAACTGGAATACTATTCCCAACTGGCTGTGCTTTTTAAGGATTGCGCTTATTCCCGTTTTCTCCGTGCTTTTCGTTAAGGAGCATTATATTATTGCTTTTATAGTTATGATTATTGCGGCGCTTACCGATTTGTTTGACGGAAAAATTGCAAGAAAGTACAATCAGGTGTCTAATCTCGGTAAGGCGCTTGACCCGATTGCCGACAAGCTATCACAGATGGCGATTGTAGTCATTCTTCTATATAAATTCTGGGACGTTACATACTTTAAGGTGCTTCTTTTCCTCTTTATAGCTAAAGAGCTTCTTATGCTTATCGGCGGCGGACTGCTTTTACTAAAGGGCTTAAGACCTGCGGCTGCGGAAATGATAGGAAAGGTGTCAACAACAGTATTTTATATTTTTATGATTTTAATTATCGCGCTCGGCGGAGAGAACTGCGCGCTCGCAAACGTAGAGTTTTTCAAGCCCTTTATTCTTCCCAACTGGCTTATGATAATTATGGTAGTGATTTCTCTCATACTCACCTTTGCGGCATTATTCAGCTATGTTCCAGGCTTCATTAAGCAGATTAAGGAGAATAAAAAGTATCTTGATGAGGATGAATATTATAAAAATCAAAATAGGAGTACAGACTAATTAATGAAACAACAGATGTGTTCACGCTGCGGTAAAAGACCCGCGATAGTATTTATTCAAAAAATGGAAGACGGCGAAGCTCATCCTGAGGGGCTTTGTATTCAGTGCGCGCGTGAGCTGAACGTAGGTCCTATTAACCAGATGATTGAGAAGCTCGGTATCAGCGACGAGGAGATTGAAGCTGCGAGCGAGCAGATGGCTCAGTTTATGGAAAATATGGAGGATTTCAACTTCGGAGACCTCGGCGAAATGTTTAATCCCGACAATGCAGACGGCGCTCAGACCATGCCCTTCGAAAACCTTTTCGGCGGTGAAGGGGAGACCTCGCCCGATACTAAAAACAGCAAACCCAAGGGCAAGGGGCGTAAGCGTTCTAAGAAAGGTCAGGAGGATAACAGGAAGTATCTTAATACTTACTGTAATAATTTGACTGACCGTGCAGCCCATGGAAAGATTGATAATATCATTGGCAGAGAGAGCGAAATCGGCAGAGCAATACAGATTTTATGCCGCAGGACAAAGAATAACCCCTGCTTAATCGGCGAACCAGGCGTAGGTAAAACCGCTATCGCCGAGGGGCTTGCAATAAAGATTGCAAAGGGGGAGGTTCCCGCACGCCTTGCAGACAAGGAAATCTACCTTCTTGACTTAACTGCGCTCGTTGCGGGCACTCAGTTCAGAGGTCAGTTTGAGGGCAGAATTAAGGGGCTTGTTGACGAGGTTAAACAGGAGGGGAATATTATTCTCTTTATCGACGAGGTGCATAATCTTGTCGGTACTGGCGACAGCGAAGGCACTATGAACGCCGCTAATATTCTTAAGCCCGCCCTCTCAAGAGGTGAAATTCAGGTTATAGGCGCAACTACCTTCAATGAATACAGAAAGTATATTGAGAAGGACGCAGCGCTTGAAAGAAGGTTCCAGCCGATTAAGGTTGAAGAGCCTTCTATTGACGACACTTTTAAGATGCTTGTAGGTATCAAAAAATATTACGAGGATTACCACAAGGTACAGATTAACGATACGCTTCTCTATAAAGCCGTTAATATGTCGGAACGCTACGTTACTGACAGATACCTTCCCGATAAGGCGATTGACCTTCTTGACGAGGCTTGCACGAGTGCAAATCTCCGTAATCCCGCAATAAGCGAGTATCAGCTTCTCAGCGAAAAATGCGATATCCTCAGGGAAAATATTGAGAATCTTTCCGAAGCCGAGGAGGGCGAGGAAATTGATTACGAGTTAATCTCAAAGCTTAAAACCGAGCTTATTCAGATTGAGGAAAAGCTTCCTTCACTTAAGGAAAAGGCTGAGGATAATCAGGTACTTGAAGAGGATTTAGCAAAGGTTATTTCCTTATGGACGGGTATACCTGCCGCAAAAATTGAACAGGGCGACGTTAAAAAGCTTGCCGGTCTTGACGACGAGCTTAAATCCCACGTTATAGGTCAGGAACAGGCGATTAAAAAGATTTCCGACGCGGTCAGAAGGGGAAGAATTCAGATTTCACCTAAGAAAAGGCCTCAGTCCTTTATCTTTGTAGGTCCTACCGGCGTTGGTAAAACCGAGCTTGTAAAGCGCCTTGCCGACGCGCTCTTCGATTCACCCGATAATCTTATAAGGCTTGATATGAGCGAATTTATGGAGAAGTTCAGCGTATCAAGGCTTATCGGCTCGCCTCCCGGTTATGTTGGCTATGACGAAGCAGGACAGCTTACCGAAAAGGTAAGAAGAAAGCCTTATAGCGTAGTACTCTTTGACGAGATTGAAAAGGCGCATAAGGACGTTTTAAATATTCTTCTTCAGATTCTTGACGAGGGAAGGATTACCGACGCGCAGGGAAGAACCGTAAACTTTGAAAATACGGTAATAATTATGACCTCTAATGCAGGCTCAACGGACCAGAAATCAATGGGCTTCGGCAAGACTGCCGACGATATTACCGAAGAGGTTACTATGAAAGCGCTTGAACGCTTCCTCAGACCTGAATTTATCGGCAGAGTCGACGAGATTGTTGTATTTAATAATCTCACCTACGATAACTTTGTTGATATTGCAAAGCTTATGCTTGACGAACTCATACCGAGTCTCAAGGATAAGGGAATTGAAATGACTTATGATGATACCGTACCCGAGTATCTTGCTAAGTCAGTATTCGGTTCAAAGAAGAACGCAAGGGCGCTCAGAGACGCCGTAAGGCGCGAGGTCGAGGAGAAGCTTGCTAACGCAATAGTATTCAATCAGGACGTTGAAATTAAGTCAATTTCAGTCTCTGTAAAGGACGGAATTGAACTCAAAATTAATTAAAAAACCTCTTGACTTTTAGACGGACATTAGATATAATAATGTCCGTCGCGATATGCGGGTGTAGTTCAATGGTAGAATTCCAGCCTTCCAAGCTGGCCGCGTGGGTTCGATTCCCATCACCCGCTCCAAATATGCGCTGTTAGCTCAGTTGGATAGAGCAACTGCCTTCTAAGCAGTAGGCCGGAGGTTCGAGTCCCCCACAGCGCGCCAGTATGACGGTGGGATTGGCCTAGTTGGTTAGGGCGCCAGTTTGTGGCACTGGAGGTCATCAGTTCGAATCTGATATCCCACCCCATTTTTATTGGTGGGGAGTAGCCAAGCGGTAAGGCAACGGACTTTGACTCCGTCACGCGTGGGTTCGAATCCCGCCTCCCCAGCCATGCTTGGGGAAGGGATGAGAAACGAACTCCAAGAGGGCTGACAAAGTCAGACCGATTGGGAGAACAGTCCGGTGGACTGTTCGATAGTTGAGAAGAGAATCCCGCCTCCCCAGCCACGTCTGGGAATGCGCACTTAATAATTATTTGATCCACTAGCTCAGGTGGCAGAGCACTTGACTTTTAATCAAGGTGTCCGGAGTTCGAATCTCCGGTGGATCACCAAAACAAGGGAGACCGTGAGGTCTCCCATTTGTTTTGCCCGGAGATGAGAAACGAACTCCAAGAAGGCTGCCGTAGGCAGACTGATTGGGAGAACAGTCCAGTGGACTGTTCGATAGCTGAGAAGAGAATTTTCGGTAGATCACCACAAAACGAACAGCCCGTTTGGGCTGTTCGCTTTTTTTGCATAATTAAACTGAATTGAGAAATCATTACAAGAAAAGGATGTCGTTTGACATCATTTTTAATTTGTAATGTCTATTTATAAAAATTTTTTAATAAATAATTAATAATATATTGATTAATGTACTTTTATCTGTTATTATATAAGATGAACTATTTTATAAGGTGGAAAGAATCTATGGATGTTAATTCTAAGGGTAAACAAACTTTAGACAATTCGGATGAAATAAATATATTTCCGATATTAACCGAGCTGTTAAAAAAGCTATGGATAATTATTTTATCTGCTGTTATTGTCGGAGGTATATTCTTTGCGGGAAGCAAGTTTCTCGTAGTACCTACATATCGCGCAAGCTTCAGCGCTTATATCAATAACAGGAGCCAGCTCAGCAACGGTCAGGAGACGTTAAGCAACTCCGATCTTACCGCAGCGCAGCAGCTTGTAAGAGCTTATTCGGAAACTATTATGAGCAGGAACGTGCTTTCCGCTTCTGCTCAGTATATAAAGCTCGACCTTTCATATGAAGAATTAAAGGATATGGTATCAACTCAGGAAAATGATACTCAGATTATTACAGTATATGTAGTTGATACAAGTCCTGATGGTGCATATAACCTTGCTACCTCTATCGCGAGCGTTGCTCCCGACCAGATTTCTAATATTATCGAAGGCAGCTCAATGAGGGTAATCGATATGCCCCAGATGCCTAAAAAGGTTTATAAACCGAGCTATATTAAGAATACCTTGGTCGGAATACTTCTCGGCGGTATTATTTCTGCTGCGTTTATTATTATAAGATTTTTACTTGACGATAAGGTTAAAAATGAAAGCGAGCTTGAAGCGAGATTTTCGCTTCCTGTTGTCGGCGTAATACCCGATATGCTTGCAACGGGCAAGGGCGGTCATAATTATTATGACTATGAATATGCTTACAGATACTCAAATATGAAAAGGAGCAAGGGAAGCGATGGCAAAGAAAAATAAAATTATGTTTGAATTTGACTCAAGCAAAATGCTTTTGTCGGACAAGTCCTCCTTCTCTGTTCAGGAGGCATATAAAACTCTGAGAACTAATTTATCCTTCTCTCTTCCCGGAACGGGCTGCAAGTGCATAGGCGTTACGAGCGCGAACCGCGGAGACGGTAAAAGCTCGGTTGCTGTTAACCTTGCAATTTCATATGCGCAGATTAATAAGAAGGTAATTATTCTCGATTGCGATATGAGACTTCCAACGGTTGCGGCAAAGCTCGGTATTGATTCAAAGCCGGGACTCAGTAATTTCCTCGTAGGTTCTAATACGCTTAACGATATGTTAATCAGACGGATTGACGATAAGGGCATAGACGTATTTCCTGCGGGTAACATTCCACCCGACCCTACCACTTTGCTTGAGTCACCGAGTATGGCGGAATTAATCGAAGTCCTTAAGAATCATTATGAATACATAATTGTTGACTTACCTCCGCTTATGCCGGTATCAGATGCGGCAATACTTTCAAAGTATATTGACGGCTTTATTATCGTGGTAAGACATGAGAAATCCGAATTTGCCAAGATTCAGGAAACTCTGCATCAGCTTGAGTTTTCAGGTGCAAAGGTTTTAGGCTTTGTATATAACGGCAAAAATCTTGAAAATCATTACAGAAAGTCTAATAAGTATTACTACTATTACGACTATTACAAGAAAAAGAAATAAATTTGGTGAAAAGCTTTGAGAATAAATAAACGTGACTTTGTAATAAGAATTGTAAAGTTAATACATTTAGCGCTTATAATTGCTTCATATGCGGTGTGCTGGTATGCGTATTATGCCGATAATCTGCTTCACCCGTATTACCGCAAGGGAAACTGGGTAATCATTGCAATATTTGCGGTTGTTTACGTTTTCCTTACGAGGATATATGAAGCATATATGATTTCACTTAACAGAATACCCGAAACCATATTATCGCTTACGCTTTCCTTTCTTATTGCCGACGGCTTCATGTTTATAATCACATGGCTTGTTAATAAGCTTTTCCCGAACGTTTTACCTCTATTAATCACCGCCCTCATTCAAACAGTAATTACGCTGATATGGTCCTTTGCCTCAACAACTTGGTTTTTTAAAACACACAAGCCGACTGACTGCGTAATCGTATATGACGAGTTTAAGGATTTTGAACAGCTTATCTACGATTACGGATATGATAAAAAATTCAATGTAAAAAACATCATTACCGTTGACGAATGTCTTTCGGATTTAGATTTGCTTAATGAGGCTGAGGCGGTATTCCTTTCCGACATTCATTCTCACGAAAGAAACTTTATTCTTAAGCGCTGTATTATGAATAATAAAACAGTTTACGTTATTCCTCGTCTCGGCGACGTAATTATGAGCGGCGCAAAGAGCATGCATATTTTCCATATGCCGCTTCTTCGTGTAAGCGGCTACACGCCCGGAATTGAATATATGATTGTTAAGCGAACTCTTGATGTGATATTCAGTCTGTTAGGTCTGATTATATCTTCTCCGCTTATGCTCATAATAGCTCTTGCGATAAAGCTGAACGATAAGGGCGAAGTATTTTACAAACAGGTTCGTCTTACCAAGGACGGAAAACGCTTTGAGCTAATTAAGTTCAGGAGCATGATTGTTGACGCCGAGGACGACGGGGTTGCAAGGCTGTCGCTTGGCGAGAATGATGACAGGATTACTAAGGTCGGACGAGTTATTAGGAAGCTCAGACTGGACGAGCTACCGCAGCTTGTAAACGTGCTCAGGGGCGAAATGACGTTCATAGGTCCGAGACCTGAAAGACCTGAAATTGCAGAAATGTATGAAAAGGTCATTCCTGAATTCTCCTTAAGACTACAGGCTAAGGCAGGGCTTACCGGCTACGCACAGGTTTACGGCAAGTACAATACTACGCCGTATAATAAGCTCCAGATGGATTTACAGTACATAGCTAACCCGAGCATATTTGAAGATTTAAGGATTTTCCTTGCAACCGTAAAAATACTCTTTATGCCGGAAAGCACTGACGGAATAAACGAGGGCATTACTGCGCTTGAAAACGAAGAAGTACAAAATAACAGAGAAACGGATATAATTTTCTAACCGTATGAAAAGAGATATTTTATTTTTATGCCAGTTCTTTTATCCTGAATATAATTCCTCAGCAACGCTTCCTTTCGATACCGCAAAGCACCTTGCAAGTAGCGGCTTTAGGGTAGGGGCGCTGTGCGGCTATCCCAAGGAATACAGTAATGCTGATAATGTACCCGTCAACGAGTACAAGGACGGCGTAAAAATTAAAAGGCTAAAATATCTCCAACTTAAGAGAAGCGGAAGGATAGGCAGGCTGATTAATTATTTTTCCTTTACGCTGAGCGCTTTGCTTCATATCTTTGAAATCAAAAAATATAAAAGTGTGATTGTATATTCTAATCCTCCAGTGCTTCCGTTAATAGCAGTGCTTGCAAATAAGCTTTATAAAACAAAAATCGTTTTTGTAGCCTACGATTTGTATCCCGAGGTCGCTTATGCTTCCAACTCGGTAAAGAGGGGGAGCATTATCGACAGGGTAATGAAATATATTAATTCCCGTATGTATTCCGCCGCTTCCGGCGTTGTAGCGCTTTCCGACGAGATGAAGGAGTTTATCCTAAATAACAGAAGCGGTATTGACGCAGATAAGATTGCCGTTATACCGAACTGGGCTCACGAAGGCTCTAAAGCAGTTGACGAAGCTGATTATTCACGTTTCGGTTATAATCCCTCTCAATTCATCGTTTCATATTTCGGTAATATGGGTGTTTGCCAGGACGTGGAAACCATGCTCGGCGCGATTACTCAGCTTAAGGACAATGACGAAATACAGTTCCTTATCGTCGGTCACGGTAATAAAAAGGAATACGTTGAACAGAGAACGAGGGGCTATAAAAACGTTAAAGTGCTCGACTTTCTTACGGGCGATGAATTTGAAAGCGCGCTTGCAATTTCCGACTGCGGTATTGTAAGCCTTGAAAACGGACTTATGGGAACCTGCGCGCCAAGCAAGTATTACAGCTATCTTCAAAGCGGCTGTGCAGTTTTTGCAGTTGTAGAGCAGAATAGTTATATCGCAAAAGAGGTTAAAGCTGAGGGCATTGGTTACGCTTTTAAAATTGGCGACGGTAATGAGCTTGCAGAGGTAATACTTAATCTCAGTGAAAACAGGGAAGTATGCTCAGAGATGAAATCAAACGCAAGTGAGCTTTATAAAAACCGTTACAGCATAGAAAAAGCAATGATTAAGTATGACGAACTTATGAAAAGAGTATTGAACTGATATGAAAATATTGATGATTAACAGCGTGTGCGGAGTCAGAAGTACGGGACGTATATGCACTGACCTTGCCGAAGAGCTTGAAGGGCAGGGTAATGAGGTTAAAATTGCATATGGCAGAGACAGCGTTCCCGAGACGTACCGTAAGTACGCCGTTAAAATCGGAGACGATTTATCGTTTAAGCTTCACGTTTTGTATTCTCGGATTTTTGACGCGCACGGGCTGGCTTCGAAAACCGCTACAAAGAGGTTTCTTAAATGGGCTGACGAGTATAATCCCGATTTACTTTGGCTTCATAATCTCCACGGCTATTATATAAACTATGAGCTTCTTTTCAAGTGGATTAAATCACGTCCCGATATGCAGGTTAAGTGGACTATGCACGACTGCTGGGCGTTTACGGGGCATTGCTCATATTTTACCATGGCGGGCTGTGAGAACTGGAAAACTCATTGTAAAAACTGTCCGCAGCCTAAAAAGTATCCTGCAAGACTGCTTTTTGATAACAGCAGTAATAACTATGATAAAAAGAAAGACGCCTTCTGCGGCGTTAACAATCTTACAATCGTAACCCCAAGCAATTGGCTTGCGGATATTATAAAGCAAAGTTTTCTCAGGGAATATAAAGTTGAGGTTTGCAATAATAAAATTGATACGGAGATTTTTAAGCCTACTGAAAGTAATTTCAGACAAAAATACAACCTTGAGAATAAACACATTATTTTAGGAGTTGCGTATCCCTGGGATGAGAGAAAGGGACTTGACGATTTTATAAGGCTGTCCGAAATGATTTCAGACGATTACAGAATTGTTCTTGTAGGCGTTAATAAAACACAGGCGGAGCAACTTCCTAAAAGCATTATCGGTATTGAAAAAACCGATAGCGCAAAGGAGCTTGCGGAGATTTATACCGCCGCTAATGTATTTGTCAATCCAACTTACGAGGATAATTATCCTACTACTAATTTAGAAGCGGCTGCCTGCGGTACGCCGGTAATTACATATAATGTCGGCGGAAGTCCCGAAAGCGCTGATGAAGAGAACGTCTTTGAATGTGGAGATATTCAAGGAGTATGGGGAAGAATACAGGAAATTATTAATGAGTGATAATATTCAAAACAAGAAAAACGCTGTTTCTTTTACAATTGCATTATCCGTATATCTTCTCATCGGAGGGCTTTTAATCCTTAACTTTCCGCAGGAGGGATATAACGATAACGAAAGGCAGTTATTTATAACCCTTTTGGTTTCTTACTTTATCATAATGGGTTTTGTAGTTGCTGCAATTCTAAATCGTAATATCTATATTTTTGAACCGTTTTCTTTCATTACGCTGTTGTATGTGGGAATTTTCATTCTTCGTCCGATACAGGATTTATATACTCACAGCGTTTCTTATGCAGGAAGGAATCTTGTGGATTCCGGCGTAAAATCTACTATTCTGTTTACCGTCGGATATATTTTCTTCTACATAGGTTATTTTATGAAGAAGAATTATACCGAGCCCGAAAAGAAGCTGCTAAAAAAGGAATATCCCGATATGACGGGGCTTTTAGTTACAATGTGGGCGTTCTTCTTTATATGCTGCATTATTTGTCAGTTTTCACAGGGCTTCTCGCTCAGGTATATTTTCTCGCTCGGTTCCTCGGGCGAAAGGGAAATAAATTCAAACAACTCGCTTTTACTTTTCTTATCCAATTTCGCTACAAGCCTGCTTGTTGTGTGGATAATGATTATTGTTAAGTCAAAGAATGACGCAGTTAAAATAGTTATAACGGCATTAACCGTGGTTTATCTTATAATGCGTAATTCTCGCTGGCTTATGCTTATTCTCATACTTGCTCCGATAACTTATTTCTACACAAAGCGAAATAAGTCGCCCAAGATTGCATATCTTCTTTCCGCGGGCTTTGTTGCTCTCGTGCTTTTTGCGTGGATGCAGCTTAACCGATACAATATCGCGATGGGCAGAACCGTTCAGGGACTTGGCGAGGAGGGCTTAACCTTTCAGTTTCTGATGTCGCCTTTTGACAGCGACCTTACGACATACACTACCTTTTACGGTATGGTCGGGAATTTCCCGGATATTCATCCCTATATGTTAGGTAGAACCTTCCTATATATGTTCGTGCTTTTCGTACCGAGGTTTTTATGGCCGTCTAAGCCCGATAACCCCGTAAGAGATATGGTTGAAAATTCTCTCGGCTCGGTTGCAAGAATTAACGGTAGGGCAGTTGCTAATATCGGCGAGTTCTACGCTAACTTCGGCATTATCGGAATAATTATATTAATGTTCGTTTTCGGTTATATCGTATCAAGGCTTAAGCATCTGTATAAGGACCCGTCAGAAAACAGACTTATTATTTATTCGGTTCTTTATCCTCTTATGTTCCAATGGGTTGCAAGAGGTAATTTCAGCAGTAACTTTTATTATACGCTTTTTGCGTTCATTCCGTTTATTGTTCAGTATATTTTCATTAATTCCGTTAGGAGAAAAAGATGAAGGTTTTAGTAGCACATCCTGCTCAGCAGCATTCATACAGGCTTGCCTGCGCTTTAAAAAATGCAGATATGCTAAGTAAATATGCTACTACTGTATACTATAAAAAACGTTCGCTTACATATTTAGTTTCGAAGATACTTAAGGGAAATTTTAAAGTAAAGGCTCAGGGCAGGCGGTGTGAAGAGCTTAAGGATAATGAGGTTATTCAGTTTTCGGAAGGAAAGGGGCTTTTAAAGCTTCTTGCGCTGAATACAAGATTTCTTAAAAAGCATTACTCCTCACTGAAATATAGTACAGCAGACAGCTTTGCAAAAAAAGCCGCCGAATATGCTATTAAGCATAAGGTCGACGCTGTGGTGACCTATGATAACACCTCGCCGCTGCTGTTTGAAATCCTTAAGGATAAAGCTCCCGATATACTCAGAATTCTTGACGTATCTGCCGCAAATCCGTTTTATATGCGCGGTATTTATGAAAAGGATTTTGAGCTTGCACCCGCTTTTAAGGACAGGTTAATCCGCGAGCGCCGGCTCGTATGGGATGAAGAAATCACAAGCCGTACAAAGCGCGAATATGAGCTTGCGCAGGAGTTCTTAGTTCCTTCTCTGTTTGTTGCAAAAACGCTTGAATACTCAGGGCTTAACACTGATAAGATGCATATCTGTCCGTACGGCGTTGATTTAAAAGCCTTCTCACCTAAGGAATATGATGATGTTAAGAACCGTCCTGTTGAATTTATTTACGTAGGCGGGGTAAAAGAGCTTAAGGGTATCTATTATCTTCTTGAAGCGTTTAAGTCGATACCTAAGGATAGGGCAAGACTTACAGTAGTAGGTAAAGTAAATAAGAACGATGAGGACATAAAGCCTTATCTCGACTATGTGAATTTTACGGGTTTGGTACTTCACTCCGATATGCCCCGGCTACTCAGAAAATCCGACGTTTTTATTCTTCCGTCGCTCGGCGAGGGACTTTCGCTCTCCGTGCTTGAGGCTGCTTCCTGCGGACTTCCGTTCATTATTTCCGAAAACTGTGGTGTTGATGAAGGAATGCTCAGCGGAAACGAGGGCTTTATAGTACCGATACAAAGCGTTGACGCAATTAAGGAAAAAGCGCTTTGGTTCTGTGACAATCCCGAGAGCTTAAGCAAAATGGGAAAGAGTGCTGCTGAATTTGCCGCTAAGTATTCCTGGGGGGATTATTCCGAAAGTATACAGACTATATTCACAAAGTTTTAAGGAAAGGTAAGATATGGGTAAAATAGCAAAAAACTACATATATAATTTTGCTTTTCAGCTCCTTGTGCTGATTACTCCCATTATTACCGCTCCGTATCTTTCAAGGGTGCTCGGTCCCTCTAATCTCGGAATATATAGCTACGTTAATTCCTCGGGGAATATAGTTTTCACACTTTCACTTTTAGGTATTTATGCATACGGCAACAGGCAGGTTGCGTACGTAAGGGATAATAAGGACGACCTTACGGGTACCTTCTGGGAAATAATGCTAACCCGCCTGATTTTAGGTACAATCGGTACCGTTTCATATTTCGTATATGCAAATATAAGTATAAACGCTAAGCTTTCATGGTACTTCACGCTTTATTATCCGTATGTGCTTGCTCAGTTCCTCGACGTATCGTGGGTATTCGTTGGTCTTGAGGATATGAAGCCTGCGGTAATGAAAAACTTTTTTGCGCGTATTATTAATGTCATAGGAATATTTGTTTTTGTTAGGAAAAGGGACGACGTGTGGATTTATATTCTGCTCCTCGCCGTTACTCTGCTTGTTGCAAATCTTTCGATTTACTTTCAACTTAAAAAATATATCGGCAGACCGAGGGTTAATAAGAAAAATATCTGGATTCATATCAAGGGCTCGTTCATACTTTTCTTACCTCAGGTGGCGTCGCTGTTCTATCTTCAGGTAGATAAGGTGATGCTAAAATGGCTTTCGGGCGGAACCGACCAGGTATCGTTTTACGATCAGGCTGAAAAAATAATAAATATTCCTCTGACATTAATAACCGTACTCAGTACGGTAATGATGCCGAGAATTGCAAATGAATTCAAAAAGGCTAATAAAGATAAAATACAGTCGCTCCTCTTAAAATCGGGGCAGTTTACGCTGTTTATGTCGTTTCCGTTAATGCTTGGGCTGTTCAGCGTTGCTGAGAGGTTCGTTCCGTGGTATCTCGGAAAGGATTTCCTCCCAACCGCATACGGAATGATGATACTTTGCCCGATTGTACTTTTTAATTCGCTTTCTGGAATATCAGGCGCGCAGTATTTCACCGCGACAGACCAGATTGGTATTTTGATGAAAGCATACGTTCCTGCGGCTGTTATAAACGTTATTGTAAACGCTGCTCTTATACCTCATTACGGATATAAAGGAGCTGCGATTGCAACGGTTGCCTCCTCGCTTATTTCAGTAATTATTCAGTATTACTATCTCAACAAGCAGGTTAAGCTTACAGGGCTTGTAAAATACGGCGTAAAGTACGGTATAGGCGCTTTCATTATGGCAGCGGTAATATTCGTGTCAACATATAAAATGAACGCCACAGCCCTTACAACCGCTGTTCAGGTTGCTATAGGAGGCGCCGTTTACCTCGCTTTCCTTCTTGTAACTAAGGACGATATGCTTAAGGAAATCATGGCGATTGTTATGAAAAAAATTAAAAGGTCAAAATAAATCTTTAACGGAAGTGTCCATATTATGACAGATTTGAAAAATAAAACTCTATTAATCACGGGCGGTACGGGTTCGTTCGGTAACACTGTATTAAAGCATTATCTAAAGTCCGACATAGGTCAGATTAGGATTTTCTCCCGTGATGAAAAGAAGCAGGACGATATGCGCCACCAGCTTCAAAAGGATTTTCCCGAATATGCCGATAAGGTACAGTTTTATATCGGCGACGTTCGCGATACAAATTCAATTAAAGAAGCTGTGTACGGCAGTGATTATATATTCCACGCAGCCGCTCTTAAACAGGTTCCTTCCTGCGAATTCTTCCCGATGGAAGCGGTCAAAACTAATATTGAGGGTACCAACAATCTTTTACAGGCAGCAATAGACTGTAATGTTAAAAAGGTCGTATGCCTTTCTACCGATAAGGCAGCTTATCCGATTAATGCTATGGGTATATCCAAGGCTATGATGGAGCACGTTGTCGCTGCAAACGCGCGCAAGGCTGAGCGAATCGGAGATACGGTAATTTGCTGTACGAGATACGGTAACGTAATGTGCAGCAGAGGCTCGGTTATTCCTCTGTTTATAGAGCAAATTCGTTCGGGTAATCCGATTACCGTTACAAATCCTGCTATGACGCGCTTTTTAATGAATCTTGATGAGGCGGTAAGCCTTGTTGAATTTGCCTTTGAAAATGCAAGACCTGGCGATTTATTTATACAGAAATCCGATGCTTCCACTATCGATACGCTTGCGAAAGCAGTTCAAAAGCTTTTTGGTGATACGGGTATAAGGATAATCGGTACCCGTCACGGCGAAAAGCTGTATGAAACGCTGATGACCTCTGAGGAGAGGGCAAGAAGCGAGGATATGCGTAATTATTTCAGAGTTTCGCCCGATAACAGAGAGCTTAATTACGACAGGTTTGTAGTTGAAGGGGATACTAACGAAACTCCCGAGGCTTATACAAGCCATAATACGAAAATTTTGAACGTAGATGAGACTGTAAGTAAACTTCTTACGACAGATTACATAAAGGACTTGCTGTAATATGAATGAGAGTTTACAGCTAAACGATAAACAAATAGAAGCGCTTAGGGAAAGGGAGCTTGAACTGCTCAAAATATTCATTTCGGTTTGTGAAAGGCTTGATTTGAATTATTTTGCAGTTGAGGGAACCTTGCTCGGTGCAGTAAGGCATAGGGGCTTTATCCCGTGGGACGATGATATTGACGTCGGTATGCTCAGAGATGACTATGAAAGTTTTATCGAAAACGCTACCGAATTGTTACCCGACGGCTTTTTCCTTCAGACAAGACAGACTGACTCAGAATATCCGCACTGTTTTGCTAAGCTTAGAAATACAAATACTGTTTTTCTTGAAACGAGCTGTAAAAACATCAATATGAATCACGGCATCTATATTGATATTTTCCCGTTTGATTATTATCCCGACGGCTTAATTAAAGGATATATTTTCGATTTTGAAAAGCTTCTGATCAAGTACAGGGTGCGTGAAGTGTTTTACGTACCTGAGGATAGTACTCTTTCAGTTTCGAATATTCTGAGACGGATATTAACCCTTATTTCTCGTGTTCGGTATAAATCCGTTAACGACGCGCTTGAACGTCAGGAAAAGCTTATTAAAAGCTTTAGCAATACTAAGCGAGTTATTAATAACGGAAGCCCCTGGAAAAACAGAGAAAGAGTTGACGCGTCTTGGATTGCTTCAACCGTTAAGCTCAATTTTGAGGGAATTTCGATTAACGCGCCATCAGGATATGATAATTATCTAAAGCATGTTTACGGCGATTATATGACACCTCCTACGGAGGATAAAAGAATACCTCATCACTATATTTGCGCATTTGATTCTATAAATGGAATTAATAAATAAGGATGTAATTGTGCTTTGCACGTTCATTAATAAATACAAAGGAGAGAATTATGAAAAGTAATAGTAAAATCCTTTCCGCAGTTCTTGCTCTGATTATGGCGCTGTCCATAATTATAGGAAGCACTGTACCCGCTTTTGCAGAGGGTGAAGTTGATACCTCTGCATATGATGAGTTCGTTGCTAATCTCAAGGTGCTTGAAAACTATTCTCACGAATACGTTCAGAGCCATACGAACGAAAACGAAACTCTCAACGTAATTAACTATGTGCGTACCGGCGTTTCGAAGTACACCACGGGCTCGTGGACAATTCTTGCCGGTGAGGAAAACACAGCCTTTACTCAGTACGTTGCTGAGAAAGACGCTGAGAACGGTACTACCGCTTCTGCTTTAAAAAGCATTGAGGATGAGTACAAAATCGCCAACGGTAATACTATCGATTTACGCCATATGTTCGGTAGTATGGACGTTGCTTATTACTCAACTGCTCAGGGTGCAAGCCAGAAGCTTGTGCAGTCAAGACTTGATTTAAGTAGCTGGGCTGGCGACGTGTGCGACCTTATGCTTATTTCTGATAAGCACAACGTAACAGGTACTGTTGAGGAAATGGCTGACGAGATAAGAACTAATTACCTTGGCGAAAATTACGATTATGCTTTCGGTCAGGACGATATTTACGGCGACCTTGATTCGTTCTACATTTTACGTAGGCAGGAGGAAACCGGCGAAAGAATCAGTACTATTATGGAGCAGTATTTTACTGCTGATTTAGCTGATGAAGACAGGGTCGAATTCTTCCTTGATAACAGACTTGAAGGCGTACGTTCCAAGAACGATATTCGCACTTTGCTTTACAGAGCTTATACAAAGAACCAGCTTTTGTATTCCCTTGAAACCTCAAGGTCGCTCCAGAATAAGCATGATTTAAGAACTGCGTGTATCTATGCCTTTGCAGATTACCTCTTTGAAACTGCCGGTGATCCCAACGCTCCCGATACTGTCGGTGAAGAGGAAGAGGAGCTTGCTGATAATGAATACTATTCCGTATTTTCTTCAACCTCCTCAACGCTCGCTCCCGGTATAAAGCAGGATATTAAGTACGCGGTTACAAAGGACAATAAGCAGATTGTTTATTATTTAGCTACCGTTGATATTAACAGAGACGACGTTAATATCTATGCAAACTATAATAATAACGACCCGACAACCTGGGCTATGTCCCGTACTACCGACCAGATGGCTGCTATTCAGGCAAAGCATTCTAATCCTGATGACGCAGAAAATTATGTAGAAAACTATAATACTATTATCGGTACTAACGGCGACTTCTATAATATGGGTAACGGTAAACCTTCAGGTGCGCTTGTTATGAACGGCGTTCAGTATGCTGACCATAATTACCGTGCAGACAGAGGTTTCTTCGCAATTCTTAAGGACGGTACTCCTGTTATAGGCTCGGGTACTGACTGGGACGAGATTGCCGATAATGTACAGGAAGCAATCGGCGGCAGCGTTGTAATAATCAAAAATGGCGAACTTGTAAACCAAACAACCATTTCCGATTATTACGGAAACAGGGCACCAAGAACCTGTATAGGTATAACCTCTGAGGGAAAACTTATAATGATGGTACTTGACGGACGTCAGGAACCGTTCTCAGCAGGCGGTAATATAGCAGAAATTGCTCAGATCATGCTTGACGCAGGCTGTGTTGAAGCAATTAACCTTGACGGTGGCGGTTCCTCAACCTTTGCCGCTAAGCAGGAGGGCTCTGATGAGGTTTCAGTTGTAAACCGTCCCTCTGACGGATATGAACGTTCTGTAAGCTCTTCTCTTGTAGTTGTTTCAACCGCGGAACCTTCAAACAAATTTGACCATGTTTTAATTGAAACCGATACTGATTACCTTACTGTTAACAGTTCTGTTAACGTTAATCTTAACGGCGTAAGTACTACCGGCAACTCCGCTGATATTCCCGAGGACATTGTATGCGAGCTTTCCGATTCAACTATCGGTCATCTTCAGGACGGTAAATTCTACGCTGATAAGACCGGCGAGGTTGTTATTAATGCGATTAGCGACGGAACAATAGTAGGCTCTAAGACTTTATATGTTGTTGTTCCTGATCGTCTTTTCTTTTCAAAAACAAGCCAGGATATAATCTACGGCAGAAGCCTTGAGCTTCCTATTTGCGCTTCATATAACAGCAATGCAGTTACGATTAATACGAACGATATTATTTTCCAGCTTAGTAATAATGCAGCCGGTACAATTGACGGATTCACTTTTACGGCTGCTGAGGACAGCGGATTAAATAATATTACCGTTACCGCAATGCTGAATACCGACTTTTCAATAAAGGCTATTCTTTCAATGTCGCTTTATGATGAGGGCGCCGCTATATTTGATTTTGATAACGCAATGGCGGGCGACAGAATGCTTGCATGGAATAGATATGTAACAAATTCAACAACTAAAGATAATAAGGTATATTATATTAAGAAAGACGGCGAGCCGATGACGGCTGAGTATACCTTCGGAATTGATATGCGTTCAATTCCCATTCCGTCGCAGCTAATGGATCTTCTTTATATGGTTGCAGGCGGCGATATCGAAGGCGTTACAGCTTGGATGTTCCTGCTTCAGCTTGCTGAAAGAGTAAGTCCGCTTACTAACGTTTCAGTTACTATTAATTTCCATCAGGATGTAGACGTTGATATTTCCGATTTAACTATTGTAAGCGATTATTTCAGCTTAAATAATGCTGAATATGATCCTGAGGAGAACACTCTAACTCTTGTTGCAAGCTGGATTAAGCAGTCTGCCGCTATTGAAGAGGATACTGCTAATCCCGTATGTATCGTAAGCGGAATTAAGATTACTCCTCGTGATAATGCATATTGGGAGAATAATACCGATCTTATCGTACCGATTACGGGTAAGCTCCATTACTGGATAGGCTTAAGATCGTCAACTCTTTACAATATGTCAAGCGAAGCTGAATTCCAGACTAATTACGGAATCTATAATTACGATAACTCCGCTAATCTTAAAAACGATAAGGGCGGCTGCTTCGAGATGGATTATCTCGACTTTGATGACACCTATCAGCTTAATAAGGAAATTAAGCAGGGCTGGAAGGAATTTTACGGAAATCTCTATTACTTTGTTGATAACGAGCCTCTTACGGATATCCACGAGCTTCCGAGCAGGGAGGATCCCGAAAAGAAGTACTATTATGATTTGGGCGATGACGGTGTTTATGTAGGCAAGGTAAACGGTTTATTTGAGCTTGACGGCGATATTTACTATGCGCTTAACGGCGTATTGCAGGTAAGCTGGTATCCTGAGAGTGACGAGAACGGAGATATACATTATTACTACTTTGACCGTAATACTCATAAAGCAGTTAACGGCGCTCAGAACATCAACGGCTATGACTATCTCTTTGAGGACTATAAGCTTGTAAAGGGCTGCTGGGTTGTTTCCGACGAAGGCAAGCGCTATATGTGGGCTGGCTCGTTTAAGAATAATCAGTGGTTCGAGGAAGACGGTAAGGAATACTTTGCGCTTCCCGGCTCAAAGGGTAAGTATATTGCAACCGGTATTGCAAGCACTCTTACTCATGACCGCGTCAATACCATCCGTCACATCTTTGATGAGGACGGCGTATGGCAGAGTGAACTTTCAGGTATTTTCGATTATAACGGAAAATCCTATCTTGCCGATAAGGGTATACTCGTGATCTATGCAGGTCTTGTAAAAATTGACGACGATTATTACTACTTCAAGACCGATAACAGCATGGTCAAGGGTCAGGATTATTATATTTCAAAGACCAACGGTTTACTCCCTGCCGGAAAGTACACCTTCGACGAGAATGGTAAGTTAGAGTATCTCAACGGTATCGTTAAGGTTTCCGACGACGTATGGTATTACTACGTTGACAATAAAAAGACTTATGCAGGTCTTATTGAAATTGACGGCGATATTTACTACGTAAAGACTAATTGCGAGGTTGTACATGGTCAGTCCTACTATATTACTAAGACAAACGGGCTTAAGCCTCAGGATACCTATACCTTTGATGAGGACGGCAAGCTTGTAGAAGAGCCTCCGCACGAACTGCGCAATGGCATTGTTAAGGAAACTGAGGATACTTGGTACTATTATGTAAATGATAAGAAGACCTATGCCGGTCTTATCGAAATCGACGGCGACCTTTACTATGCAAAGACAAACTGCACCATTATTCATAACCAGAGCTATTATATCTCTAAAACTAACGGTATTCTTCCTCAGGGCTGGTACAACTTCGATGAAGACGGAAAGCTTATTGTTGTTGAACCTGAGAATATGAAGAACGGTATCGTAAAAGAGAGTGAAGAAACCTGGTATTATTATATTAATGACGTTAAGACTTATGCAGGTCTTATCAAAATAGGAAATGATACTTATTACGTAAGAACCAACGGAGAGGTTGTTCACGGCCAGAGATACTATATCACCAAGACCAATAACCTTAAGCCGCAGGATTGGTACACCTTTGACGAGGATGGCAAGCTTGTTGAGGAACCTCCCCACGAGGTACTTAACGGTATAGTCAAGGACGGAGATACCTGGTATTACTACGTAAATGATAAAAAGACCTATGCGGGCTTAATTGAAATCGACGGAGATTACTACTACGTTAACAGTGCTTTTGAGGTAATTCACGGACGTGATTACTTTATTAGCAAAAACAATAATATTTTACCGCAGGGTACTTACACCTTTGACGAGGACGGTAAGCTTGTTATTCTTAACGGTATCGTTAAGGAAGGCGATACCTGGTATTACTACGTGAACGATAAAAAGACCTATGCGGGCTTAATCGAAATTGACGGAGATTACTACTACGTTAACAGCTCGTTTGAGGTAATTCACGGCCGCAGCTATTTTGTAAGTAAAACTAACGGTATTGTTCCTAACGGAAACTATAACTTTGACGAAGACGGAAAAATGGTTCTTTAAAATATGAAAAGATATTTAATATTATTAATTACATTAATTATGAGCGTTACATTCGTTTCTTGTTCTCAGAACGGCGGTACAACTCCAGATGATAATTCCGCAGATAAGACTGTCTCAGCTTCGGCTGAGCAGTCCTCTGAGGAGGAAACAACTCAGATAAAACTGACTGAGTATAAAACAGATTACGGCGTGATTTCTTATCCCGAACAGTATAAGGATACTGTAAAAATCAGCGAAAATAATGATGACGGGAATGAGGATTTAACCTTTAGCACAGAAATTGACGGCGTTTCCTATGAACTTTTCTCGGTAGTTATAACTGACGACGCGGAAAGAAATGATGGCGTAATCCACGATAAAGACGGTAACGAACATTATGTTACCGTATCTATGAGCGAAATTGACGTTTCGAATTTGAACGATGAACAACAGAATACGTTATTCTCCATGCAGGAAATGGTTAACGACATCGTTGAAAATCTTGAGTAACTAATCAAAACGATAGGCGGTGATGTAAATTGGGATGATTTTAGAATGGCTTAGAAGCGGTCATAATATGCTTATTATTATATTAAGTATAGGAACGGCGTTTACTTTTTATTGGCTTATGAAGTTTAAGGACAGGCTCAGGCTGAACTGGTGGAAAGCTCTGCTTGCGTCCTTAGTTCACACTGTATTCGGCGTTCTCTGCGTTACCACTTTTGCAATGCTTGAAAGTTTAAGACTAAGCGCCTTCGGCAATCTCAGCATTTTCGGCGCAACCTTCTTTATGCCGATTCTGTTTTTTGCCTTTGCAAAACTTGGCAAGCGTGATATGGCTGACGTTTTTGACATAGGCACAATAAGTATGATGTTTACCCTTATGTGCTCGCGCTTTAACTGTATTGTAACGGGCTGTTGCAAGGGCTTACCGCTCTTCCATTCAGCAACTCTCAGATGGCCTACAAGAGAGCTTGAGATTATATTTTACATTGTATTAATACTTATTCTCGGGCTGAGCGTTAAAAGAGGAAAGAGCAACGGTAAAAATTATCCGATTTATATGATTGCATACGGCGCTTTCAGATTCATTATTGAATGGGTGCGCGTATACGATGCGCCCTCCTTTATTCACCGCGCTCATATCTGGGCGATAATTTCACTCTTCCTGGGTATCAGTATCCTTGCAGAGATTAAAAATAAACAAAAGAAACAACGTATTAAGGAGATGAAAAAATGAGTAGTGTAAAAAACATATCGAAAAGGTTTTTATCACTATCCCTGTCCTTGCTTCTGCTGCTTGTCCTGCTTCCGTCAATGACCTTCACCGGTTATGCGGCAACTGTTAATGGTCTTAACGATACCAGTATCGGACTTGAAAGCAGCGGTGACGCTTCTTGGTCTGCCAGCGGGACTACAATTACAGGTTCTGCAACAGGTCAAAGCGGTACTTGTAACGATAGTGCACAAAGCGGTACTTTAACCATTACTAATACTAAATCAATTGCAGCTCAGCTTTCCTTTTCCTATACTGTAACGCTGAATAACGGTACGGTTTCTGTAGCCGGTACAAGCATTACTGCAGCAGGAACGTATGATAGTGAACTTGCTGCAGGAGGAAGTATAACAATTTCTATATCTTCTGCTGCGACCTCTGGTTCGACTACGACTGTCAGCATTACTAATATTTCTTTAGTCGCAGACGTACAGGCTACCGTAACATATCTCGCTCCAACTAACGGCTCTTATACTGTTGACGGTACTGCTATTACCTCTCAGACCTCTATTACCAAAAGCTCTGCTAATGCTACTGCACTTGTTGCAACTCCTGCTTCAGGGTACCGTTTCTATGGTTGGCATAATATGACGGACGATTCGTTCTTCGGATATACAGCAACTTTTTCCGCAAACTTTGATACTAATATTACTGTTGAACCGTATTTCATTCCGTCAACAGCACCTGTGTTTGACGTAAGCGGAAAAATTTTTACCGATCTGAATGCGGCAATTACTTATGCTACAAATAACAGTAAAAATACAATTGTGTTAGTTGATAACGGCACTCTTCCAAGCGGTACATATACGATTCCCAACGGCAAGACGTTGCTAATTCCGATGGATACGAACAATACTATTTATACTACTGCTCCTGACGTCGTATACGGCTCACATACTACTCCGTCTGCGTTTAAGACTCTTACTATGGCTAACGGCGCAAAGATTGTTGTTGCAAATGGTGCTAAGCTATGCGTTCCGTCTAAGCTATCCGCTACTGGAACTAATACTACTTCATGGAACGGTACTCCTACCGGTACACACGGAAGGATTACTATGAACTCCGGCAGTACCATTGAAGTACAAAGCGGCGGTGCACTTTATTGTTACGGTTATATCAGCGGCTCCGGCTTAGTTGACGCTAAGTCCGGCGCCACCGTCTGGGAGGCCTTCCAGTTCCGTTGCTGGCGCGGTGGTACTGCAACGTCTAATATGAGAAGCAAGACCGTATTCCCGATGAGCCAGTATTATTGCCAGAATATTGAGGCTTCTTTAAAGCTTGAACAGGGTGCAACGGAAAAGGTTTATACTTCTGTTAATGCTTCCAGCTCCGCATATCCGACATCTTGTACCTTTATCGGAACTGGTGGTATGTTTGTTCCTTCAGGTACAGTAACGAAACGCTATGACGGCTCTACTGACCGATTGATAATTGACGTTGACGGTAATTTGACCATGAGCTCTATGAGCATGAGCCTTAGCATTGTAACTCTTAATACGGCTGATTTTGTCCTCCCGATTAACAGTAATATAACGATTAACGTTAATTCAGGTACTACTACAGTAAACGGTCAGGATTTAGCTTTCCTGCCCGGTTCAATTGTTAATATTGCTAACGGCGCGACCTTTAATATAGCGAACGGTTCTGACGTTTACGTATATGACCAAAGCGAATGGGGACAGTATGCAGCCGCAGGCGCAAATCTTGTCGTAGTAGGTTATTCTACCGTAAACGGCACTACAGCAAAGAGAAATAATAACAGTTTAATTGACGCTAAGTTTGACGTTAACGGCACAATTACCGTTAGCGGTACCTTCTACACAACGTCAAGCGGTGCTAATATTACTTCCAGCGGCAAAACAGGACGCATTGTATATAACGCCGCTGCCGGTACAGCAACTGCTACTCAGCAGGTAACGCAAAGCGGTTCTTCCGTAACATATGTTGATATACCGATTACCTCTGCGCAGTTACT
The DNA here is from genome assembly GCA_937907605.1 of uncultured Clostridia bacterium. Classification (GTDB taxonomy): domain Bacteria; phylum Bacillota; class Clostridia; order Oscillospirales; family Acutalibacteraceae; genus Eubacterium_R. The sequence goes on from CALCYI010000011.1 coordinate 33,201, forward strand.
TAATGGTGATGGTACTTTCACTGCAACTGCAGGCTCAGTTTCAGGCGACCTTTATACTTACAGCGCTCGTCAGAATAAGTGGATAAAAGGCGAGGACGTTGTAACGACCTATACTGTAACGTTTAAAAATGCAAGCGGTACTACATTAAAGACCGTTACGGTTGAAGAAGGAAATACAGTTCCTTCTGCTGACGTTCCCGCACTTCCCGCAACTGCGAACAATAATAACGGTACGCATACAACTTATGCGTGGAATGCAAGCGTAACAGCTCCTATTACTGCTGATACAACCTTTACTCAGGTAGGAACTACTGTAAATTGCACGCTTACAACAACTTCAACTACTGCCGCAACCTGTACCGCAGCAGGTTCAACGACACAAACCTGTTCTGTATGCGGCTATACCACAACAACTTCAATTCCTGCATTAGGTCACAACTATCAGTCAGTAGTTACTGCTCCTACATGTACAACAGGCGGATATACAACCTACACCTGTACACGCTGTGGCGACACATACACTGCTGACGCGACAGCCTCACTTGGTCATAGCTTTGGGGAATGGACGGAAACTACAGCTGCAACTTGTACGGCAACCGGCGTAGAAACAAGAAGTTGTTCACTTTGTGATACAACTGAAACTCGCGAAATAGCAGCTCTCGGACACGATTACTCATCAGTAGTAACTGAACCCACATGTACAACAGGCGGTTACACAACCTACACCTGTACACGCTGCGGTGATACCTATACTGCTGAACTGACTGCAGCTCTCGGTCACGACTGGGGCGAGTGGGAAGTTGTAACTGAACCGACTTATACAGAGGAAGGCGAACAACGAAGAATCTGTTCTCGTTGTGGTACTGAAGAGCGTGAAGCAATTTCTACATTGCCATTACCCGCTACAATTACGATAAGCGGTAAGGCAGTAATTGCCAATACTATCACCGGCGGTGGCAGCAGCTACGGTGCACGCGGCGTTTACTTCAAGGTTGACGGCGAATACCTGACTGATGATCAGGATAACAGAATTGCAACGTCAGAAGAGGCAGGTCACTACGGTGAATTCACCATCACTCTGCCGGCAGGCACGACATCGTTCCAGGTAGTTCCCGGACTGTCCGAGAAGATGGCAAGAACGGTAACCGTTAACGTAGACGATTCTTACGAAGGCGCTGTGATCCCCGTACATTATGCGGATTACAACAACGACGGTAAGTGTAACGGTGTTGACTACTCCTTGTACAGAGCATATCTCAAGAATTATAATTACTACGGTGACTATAATATTGATAACAAGTGCAACGGTGTTGACACTTCTCTCTGCAGACAGTTCATTGGTAAGACATTAACTTACGCTACTGACATTGTTCTTGAATAAGATTTTGCACTTCACTTTTTAGTATTAATTCGTAAATTACGTATTAATATAATATTCCTTTATATATAAGTCCTCCCTCTCGAAAGGGAGGGAGGCAATAAGGAATTAATTACGCAAATCCTGAAATCTGGATTTGCGCGGCGGGAAGGTTCCCGCCTGCAATGCGGTTCTTTGCAAGGATTTATGGCGGGTTCTGATATGGAATTCCCTTTATCATGGTAGTATAAGGAGCCGCCATAAAGAAAACGCAGGAATTTTGGAGGATAACTTAATGAAAAAACCAATAAAATTCTTTGCCGCTATATTTATTACATTATTATTCTCTCTCTCGGCATTCACTATGAACGCCTATGCGGAGGAGAATACGCTCGGCTTAGAGGAACCGTACCTTTACTGTGAATTCTTTAATGAGGATGATGAGAAGGTTGACGGTAATACTCTTCCCTCGGGCGAATATACGGTTAACGTAATGCTTGACGGTATCAGCAGTATTTCGGTTTTCCAGTATACTGCGGAATATGATACAAGCGTTGTTACCGCACTTTCTACCACGGTTCAGATTACTCAGGATTATCCTGATTTGAGCCTTGGCGGAACTAAGACCACCGATTTAGGAAACGGCAATAGCCGGTTCGTGCTTGCTCTTGCATCAACCGATGATGCCTGCACTGCCCTTGATCAAGGTGGCGCGGTAACGGTTGCGAGCATGACGGTAACCGTTGACTGCGGTGAAAACGTAATTGACTTCATTAATTGTTTCCGTTTCGTAACCGACCCGGATTTAACCTTTATCGAAGCCGATTACAACGACGGTATCGAGGATGCTTACGTGCTTGATACCGCCCAAACAACAACGTATAACACATACCCAATGTTTGCTGACGAATCACCGGCTGAAAATGAGCTGGAACCGGATATCACCGTGAGCGGCACAGTGGTCATTGCCAACACCGTTACCGGCGGCGGCAGCAGCTACGGTGCACGCGGCGTATACTTCAAGGTTGACGGCGAATACCTGACTGATGATCAGGATAACAGAATTGCAACGTCAGAAGAGGCAGGTCACTACGGTGAATTCACCATCACTCTGCCGGCAGGCACGACATCGTTCCAGGTAGTTCCCGGACTGTCCGAGAAGATGGCAAGAACGGTAACCGTTAACGTAGACGATTCTTACGAAGGCGCTGTGATCCCCGTACATTATGCGGATTACAACAACGACGGTAAGTGTAACGGTGTTGACTACTCCTTGTACAGAGCATATCTCAAGAATTATAATTACTACGGTGACTATAATATTGATAACAAGTGCAACGGTGTTGACACTTCTCTGTACAGGCAATTCATCAACAAGACGCTCAGCTATGATGAGTTGGTATTGGAATAACATTAATGTATGTGAATATTAAGACAAAATTGATACAATTTTGGAGGAAATTTGAATGAAAAAATCATTAAAAAGAGCGATAGCCTGTCTGCTTGCCGTTTTGATGGTTGCGTTCTCCATGCCGTTCAGCGCTTTTGCTGCAGCATCGGATAACTTGACTCCCGACATCAGACTGCAGTTCTATCCTCTGCATCTTGATGGGGAAGATTACTTCAACTATGAAGGCGACGAAGGTTCAGGTCCGTTAGTAACGCCTCTTTACGACGTACCGCTTGACTACAATCTGTCAACCGGTAAATTAACCCTTACCGTGGCTAAGTCGACGGCGTTCGGAAACGCTGTTGATGCTGACTATCAGTACGGCGCAGGCGACTACTTCCTTATGACCGTCATTCTGAAGGACGTTCCTTCTATTAAGGCGTTTGGTGCACAGCTGAAGGTACCGGCAGGCATACAGCCCGTTGCTATTTACGGCGATCTTACCGACGCTACCTTTGACGCTGATGTTGCGGAAGAACAAGAATTCGATCCCTACGCTGCTGCCGGTGAGGCGATTGAAGCCGGTAGTGCTGACACTTTCTATGAATTAGAGGCTGCTTCCACGTCTGTTATTGAAGACGGCGTTATGACTCTTGAAGCAACAAGTGCTGAAGACTATGCCGAAATTACTGATATCAAAGCTACCAAAAAGAAGAAGTACACAAATCCCAATACGGGTGCTGTGGTTGCAAACGGTCAGGTAGCTTATGCCGCAGGAGAAACAGCGATTATCGCTACTTTTGCTTTCCAGATCACCAGCGACAACTACGGCGCATGGTCGATCAACAATCCTTCCGGCGACGGTACGTACTTCTGTGCCGATACGGAAGATACCGATGAAACTCTTATCTACTCCTACGGTACGTATACAAATGCTTGTACCAGAAACAACAAGATGACCTTCTTCGGTACTAACGTAAATACTGCTCCTGCTGAGCATACTCATACTCTTACTCATGTTGCTGCTGTTGCCGCTACTTGCGCCGCTGCAGGTAACATTGAATACTGGGTATGCGATCAGGGCGCTGACGCTTGCGGCAAGTACTTCTCTGACGCAAACGGCACGACCGAAATTACTCAGGCTGAAACAGTTGTAGCTATTGACCCGACAGCTCATAACTATGGCGACTGGGCAGTAACAACTGCTGCTGTTACTGCAACCTGTACGACAGCCGGTGCAACTGCTGTTGAAACCAGAGTTTGTGCTAATGACGCAACTCATACAGAGACCAGAGGCGGCGAAACTGTTGCAGCTCTCGGCCACAACTACGAAAGTGTTGTAACTGCTCCGACATGTACAGAACAGGGTTACACAACCTACACCTGCTCACGCTGCGGCGACAGCTATGTTGCTAATTACGTAGACGCTCTTGGTCATACCGCTGCTGCTGCTGTACAGGAGAACGTAGTTGCTGCTACATGTACAGCTGACGGTTCATATGACGAGGTTGTATACTGCTCAGTATGCGGCGCTGAACTCAGCAGAGAGGCTAAGACTATTACAGCACTTGGTCACGAC
>CALCYI010000012.1 GCA_937907605.1 uncultured Clostridia bacterium
TCTACCAAAAATTACCCCTTGAGCGCTTAGTCTCAAGGGGTATTTCGACAGACTGAGGCTGATTCGTACGAATCAGCCTATTTTTTATTTATTTTTAAGCTGCGGTATTGAGATTATGCTATCGTCAGGCTCCTTCAGCTTCATCTGAATATAGTTTGATTCAAAAGCGGAAATCGTAGCAGAGGTGCATATTGCAATATAGCATATGGTTTCAATCCCGCTGAAAACGGCGAACGGAAGAGTAAAGGCGAAAAAGCCCATAAGCTTTCCGAAAAGGGAGTGGATTATGCTGAATTTACCGAAGCGCTTTCTTGATACGAAGCCCGAGGCGAGAATACCGAGAACGCCGATTACGAACCATATAATCGCCCACATCGGAATAAGACTCGCGACGAGGAGGATTTTTACCAGCGCGAGATAGGTGAGCACGTCGCCTACTGTATCGAGCAGCGCGCCCGTGTTACTGCTTGTGTTCATTTTTCTTGCGATAGGTCCGTCGATTAAATCGGTGACTCCGCAGTATACGTATATCCCGAGGAATAAGCCCGTAACGGAGCTGAAGAAAAACAGTACAATACCCGCCGCAATTCGACTTGACGTAATAATATTTGCAAGTTGTTTTCTCATAGTTTTCTCCAAAGTTTGTTTTACATTAGTATTATAATGTAATATCTGCTCTTATTCAACGGAAAGGGGTACTTTTTTATCAAATCTTAATAATTAAACTGATGTATAAATAATGAGATTTATCGGTTCTAAGCATAACAGCCTCGGCGTTTTCGCCCGAGGCTGTTAGCTTTATTCTAATGAAAGAACAATTTTTTTGAATTCTGCGTATTCACGAATAGAATCAAACTCTTTATCGGAAAGCCAGGTTTCCTTCATTATTTCGCAGAGTGTTCGGGTGTCGCTGGTTTGAAAATCGGTTCTATTAACGATAACATCACCGAGTATAATACTACTCTGTTGCTGTTCTTCGGGTCGTTCGTCAAATTGCTTTGCCGCTTGAGCAGCCTTGTTGAGATAATCAAAAGCAGAAGCTGTATCGTTTAAGCGCATATAGATTTCAGCAATTACAAACGGAATTCTTGCTTCTCCCCAGGTGTCCAAACTGCTTTGATTATCAGCGATTACCTTTTGAAAGTCATACAGTTTCATCATTACAGCAAGCGATTCTTTATCCGACAGGCAACCTGATTCTCCAAGTAACCAAATCGAACTGCGAAGATTATTATATTCGTTTCTGATTTTCTCTCTTAAGAACGGCAGTTTTTCATCATCCTCTAATGCCCACCAGATATTATGCTCACGGCACCGCTCCATAGTCGGCAGCGTTTCATAAATCTCCCTGCCTTTCTTTTTTCTTCCCATTTCACAATGCTGAAAGGCAAGACGAGCCGTTGCCTCAAGTCGCAAATCAGGGTCGGGACAATACTTCATTATCCTTTCACCGATACGAATAATCTCATCGTCATATTTTTGTCTGTTTTCTTTCCAATCGGGAATGTTGCCGTCATCATCGCCTGCCACAAAAAGCGCAAACATCAGTCTATTGAGCAGTGTGTAATTATTCGGATATTCGTTAGCGCCCTTCCTTGCAATTTCGATGCAGGCGGAAATGTCTCCGACACTGATAGCGTTCTGAAATTCATCGAGATAACGCTTGACGTGTTCTTTTTCAATAGCGTCGTCAACTCCCATTAACGAATCAACGGTCACGCCGAAAAAATCAGCCATAATCGGCAGTAACTCCATATCGGGATAGCAAACGCTGTTCTCCCAACGGGATACGGACTGATAGGATACACCGAGATATTCAGCAAACTCCTCCTGTGTAATATCTTTTGAACGGCGAAGTTCTTTAATTCTGTTTCCAATATTCAGTTTCATAATTCTTCTCCTTTAAGTGAATTGAAACCGGCACCTGTTTCTGATTACAATATAACACTTATCAAAGCGAATGACAATAACGCATAAATAGAGAATTTTTCTCTATATACGTGAGAGAATTAACCAGAAAAAATAAAGGAGACAGCTTCAATACGAAGTGCCTCCCGTATTTTATATTTTAATCCTTAAGCAGAGCCTTATACATTTTAATATATTCGTTTGCGCTCTTGCCCCAGGACATATCACATTCAAGCGCACGCTTAACGAGCTTTTTCCAGCCGTCCCTGTCGTTGTATGCGTCGATGCCTCTGTAAATAGCGCCGAGCATATCGTATGCGTCGTAGGTCTGGAAGGTGAAGCCGTTGCCCTCGCCGTCGCCGCTGTCGGTGATGGAGTCCTTAAGTCCGCCCGTTTCGCGTACTATCGGGACTGTACCGTACCGCAGTGCAATCATCTGGGAAAGTCCGCACGGCTCGCTCTTACTCGGCATTAAGAAGAGGTCTGCGCCCGCGTAAATCTTCCTCGAAAGCTCGGGAACGAAGCCGATTGTAATGCCGACCTTGTCGGGATACTTGTCGTGAAGCTCGCGGAAGAAGCTCTCATACTGCCATTCGCCAGAGCCGAGCACTACGTACTGAACGTCGCGCTCCCAAAGACTCTTCTCGAGCACCTCTTTCATAAGATCAAAGCCCTTGTGGCCTGCAAGACGGGATACTATACCAATCAGGGGAACATCGGGACGCACCGCCATACCCATAAGCTCCTGAAGCGCCTTTTTATTCTCAGCCTTCTCGGCTTCAAAATGCTCTGCATTGTAGTTCTTCGCAATACATTTATCCGTTTCGGGATTGTAGTTGTCGGTATCGATACCGTTTAAAATTCCGCAGAGCTTCCAGCTCCTCTGATTTAAAATCGGATAGAGTCCGTGGCTGAACCACGGGTCAAGGATTTCCTTTGCGTAGGTCGGGGATACCGTCGTAACCTTATTAGCACACTCAATACCCGCCTTCATAAAGTTTACAAGCCCATCGAACTGGATGAGGTTCTTGTTTTCGTCGCCTATACCGAGCACATCGCCAAGCAGCTCGTTGCCGTACTTGCCCTGATACTGAATATTGTGGATAGTGAAAACTGTTTTGATGTTTTCATATCCCGGCTGATTAGCGTAGTAGCAGGTGTAGTAAAGCGGGGTGAGCGCGCTCTGCCAGTCGTTACAGTGAATGATATCCGGCTTCCAGTCAAGCTGGGGTATAATCTCAAGCACAGCCCTTGCAAAAAAGGCAAATCTCTCCGCGTCGTCATAGTGACCGTAAATGCCGTCGCGCTTGAAATAATACTGGTTGTCAAGGAAGTAATAGATAACTCCGTTATGCTTTGCCTCGAATATTCCGCAGTACTGACGTCTCCACGAAACAGGCACGGAAATAGAGGTGATGAACTTCATTTTGTCCTTATATTCCTGCTTGATTGAATCATAGAGCGGCATTACGACGCGGCAGCCGATAAGGCGTTTCCTAAGCGCTGCGGGGAGCGAGCCTGCAACGTCGCCGAGTCCGCCCGAAGCCATGAACGGAAGCGCTTCGGAAGCAACATATAATACTTTCATAAATTTCTCCTGTGTTTAAAGTTAAACGTTGATTATGACAAAGATACGAAAGTACGAAAGTACGAAGCGCACGCAAGCGTGCAACGAAGTCAGGCTGCGCTTGAAGAAGGACGGACTCCGTCCGTACCTGGTTAAAATGCCGTCGGCAAGACCCTTCTGTTGACCGACGGTCAACTCTTCGTTTTTCGTGTTTTCGTTTTTCGTTTTCTTAATTCAGAATCAGATTCTCGTGTCTTTTGAAAGGCTTACCGGGTAATTTGCTGCGCCCGAAAGCTCAACGCCCGATTTGATATTTACGTTTTTGTCGGCGATGATGTAGTTAATCTTCGTGCCCTCGCCTATAACGGTATCCTGCATGAGAATTGAATTTTTAACTACCGTGTCGGCTTCAACCTTTACGCCCTTGAAGATTATGCAGTTTTCAACCTCGCCCTTAATCTGACAGCCGTCTGCTATAAGGGAATTTTTAATCTTAGCCTCTGTGCCGTAAATAGTGGGCATATCGTCGCGCTCTTTAGTATATATAGGCCTTTCGGGAACGAAGAGCTTGTTCTTATTACCCTTATCAAGAAGCGACATTGAAATATCGTAATAGCTCTGTACGCTGTCGATAGTGCCGATGAAGGAATCGGTAGCGTCGTATGCGTAAGCCTTGCCGCTGTTGATACAGCTGAGCAGTATACTTCTCTGGAAGGAAACCTCGTTCTTTGAATGAGCGGTCGTGATAAGAGTCTGAAGAAGGTATTTCTTTATAAGAATAATGTTGCAGGAGTAGAATACCTCGTCATCGCCCGCAGGGTCGATAGCCGCGTCGGTAATCTTACCGTTTTCGTCAACCTCGTTGAACACGAGGAGCGAGCCCATATTCTTAGGCATTTTACCCCTTACGCCTACGATAGTAACCGCAGCGCCGCTGTTTTCGTGAGCCTCAAAGAGCTTAGTGTAATCGAGGTTCATAATGTTATAGCAGTCGCTCATAAGGACGTATTCCTGATTACTCTGGTCAAGGAAGCCCATGTTGCCGTAAATCGCGTCAATCCTGTTGCCCCACATTGTAGTTGAGTTAAGGGAATACGGGGGAAGAAGATACAGACCGTCGGTTTTCCTCGATAAATCCCAAGGCTTACCCGTGCCTACGTGGTCCATAAGGGAATTGAAGTTTGAATTTGTTACAACGCCGATTTTAGTCATTCCGCTTTCTACCATATTTGAAAGAGGGAAGTCGATAAGGCGGTAACGCGAACAGAAGGGTACGGAGCCCATCGTTCTCATATCGGTAAGCGACTCAAGCGCTTCCTCATGAATATTGGCAAAAATCATGCCGAGTACTTTCTTTCCGTTCATGCTTATACCTCCTCTCCTGACGCTATCATATCCTTGGGAGCAATCTTCGTTCCCGTTTTAATCGTTGCGCGTGCGCCGACTACTGCTACGCCCCAGTCCTCTGGGTTTTCGAGAAATTCGGGGATTTCGCCTACCTGTGCGCCGTCCTCAATAACCGCGTCCTCTGCGATAATGGAGTAGTAAACCTTTGCGCCCTTGCCGATTTTTGCGCCCGGCATAATAACCGAGTACTTAACCTCTGCGCCGTCCTCGATAATTACGTTCGGTGAAACCACGGAATAATCAACTGTGCCGTCGATTTCACAGCCCTCGCCGATTGAGCAGTTTTCGGTAATTGCGTTTTCGCCGAGATAGCTCGGGGGAGCCATCGGGTTACGGGAGTAAATCTTCCAGCTCTTGTCCGAAAGGTCAAGGTCAACGTTCGGATTTATAATATCAAGGTTTGCTTCCCAGAGGGAGTCGATAGTTCCTACGTCCTTCCAATAGCCCTTAAACGGGAAGGCGAACATTCTCTGACCGTCTGCGAGCATAGCTGGGATAATGTTTTTGCCAAAGTCGTTGGAGGAATCGGGATTAGCCTCGTCCTCGGTGAGATACTTCCTCAGCTTATCCCAACTGAATACGTATACGCCCATTGAAGCCTTGTTTGATTTAGGCTCTGCGGGCTTCTCCGCAAATTCGTAAATCTTATCGTTTTCATCGGTTGCAAGGATACCGAAGCGGCTTGCCTCCTCCCACGGAACCTCAAGCACTGCAATCGTGCAGTCCGCGTTGTTCTTCTTGTGGAAGTCAATCATCTTTGCATAATTCATCTTGTAAATATGGTCGCCCGAAAGGATAACTACGTATTCGGGATCATACTTTTCGATGAAGGTGATATTCTGGTAGATTGCGTTTGCAGTACCCTTATACCACTCCGCACCGCCGATTGCCTCATAGGGCGAGAGCACGTGAACGCCACCGTTGATTCTGTCGAGGTCCCAGGGCTGTCCGTTGCCGAGGTAATCGTTGAGAACGAGGGGCTGGTACTGGGTAAGAACGCCTACGGTATAAATACCGCTGTTTACGCAGTTCGAAAGCGGAAAGTCGATAATACGGTAATTACCGCCGTAGGGAACTGCCGGCTTTGCAATGCTTTTTGTCAGTACGCCGAGGCGGCTGCCCTGACCGCCTGCAAGAAGCATTGCTACAACATCTGTTTTATGCGTCATATGTCATATTCCTCCTGAATTATTTTTTATTCTTATCATCAACCCTTTTAAGATAAACCGCAGAAAGACCGCTTAGCTTAAGGTCAATGCTGTTTTGCTGTGAATGAATCGGCTCGGGCTTTGAGTGATACGTTCCCGAAAGCCTGGGCTTGCCTCCGCCGAAGCGCGAAAGCGAGGTGTCCATTACGACCTTGTAGGTGCCCTTTTCGGGTACGCCTATTCTATATGAATCAAAGCTGTTCGGAGTCCAGTTGAACACCGCTATAAGCTCCTCGCCCTTTTTATTCTTACGCCTGAAGGCTATTACGCTGTTGGAGTTATCGTCGGCTGCAATCCACTCAAAGCCGTCCCAGGAATAGTCGATTTCCCAGAGCTCGCTGTGGTCCTTGTAGAACTTATTGAGCTCCTTCGTAAAGGTGTGAAGCTTCGCGTGCTTTTCGTAGCCGAGCAGCAGCCAGTCAAGCCCCTGCTTGTAATTCCATTCGATGAACTGACCGAACTCGCTTCCCATAAAGAGCAGCTTTTTACCCGGATGCGCCATCATATAAGCAAGGAAGAGGCGCATACCGTCGAACTTCATATCGTAGTCGCCCGGCATTTTGTTGAGCAGGGAAGCCTTGCCGTGAACTACCTCGTCGTGACTTATCGGGAGAATGAAATTCTCTGAAAAGGCGTAGAAGAAGCTGAACGTAATACAGTTGTGATTGCCCTTTCTGAAAAGCGGGTCCATCGAGGTATAGCGGAGCATATCGTTCATCCAGCCCATATTCCACTTGAAGTTGAAGCCGAGACCGCCTATATCGGTAGGCATTGTTATCATCGGCCACGCCGTTGATTCCTCGGCAATCATCATAACTTCGGGGTGCTCCTTAAACATCGCGGCGTTGAGCTGCTGCAGGAATTCAACTGCTTCGAGGTTTTCGCGTCCGCCGTTTTTATTAGGAATCCACTCTCCCTCTTTTCTGCAGTAATCGAGGTAGAGCATTGAGGCAACCGCGTCAACCCTTATTCCGTCGAAGTGGTATTTTTCAATCCAGAACATCGCGGACGAAATCAAGAAGGAGCGAACCTCCTTTTTGTTATAGTCAAAGACTCTCGTGCCCCATTCCTTGTGCTCGCCCTTGCGCGGGTCCTTGTATTCGTAGCAGCATGAGCCGTCGAATTCATACAGTCCGTGAGCGTCCTTCGGGAAGTGGGCAGGTACCCAGTCGAGAATTACGCCGATATTGCTTTGGTGGCACTTGTCGATGAAGTACATTAAATCCTCGGGTACGCCGTAGCGCGAGGTTGCGGCAAAGTATCCCGTTACCTGATAGCCCCAGGAGCCGTCGAAGGGGTATTCCATTATCGGAAGCATCTCAATATGAGTATACCCCATTTCTTTTACATACGGTACGAGCTCGTCCGCCATTTCCCTATATGTAAGGAAGTTTCCGTCCTCGTGGCGCTTCCAGGAGCCGAAGTGGATTTCATAGATATTTACGGGCTTTTCGAGTATTGAGCCCTTCTGCTTTTCCTTAATCCACCTGCCGTCCTTCCATTTATAATCGGACAGCTCGTAAACCTTTGAGCCCGTTGCGGGGCGGGTTTCCTGGTGGACCGCATAGGGGTCGGCCTTCATTCTGACCTCGCCCTTTTTAGTTGTTATTGCGTATTTGTAGCAGTCAAATACGTTTACGTTTTCAATTATTGCCTCCCATATGCCCGGGGACACGGGTAAGCATCTGTGAGCGTCAGCATTCCAGGAATTGAAATCACCCACAACGCTTACTGCCTCGGCATTCGGAGCCCACACCCTGAAGGCATAGGTATTCTCCTTAATCTTATGAACGCCGAAGAAGTCATATGCCTTGTAGTTGGTGCCGTCGTGGAATAAGTATACGGGCAGCTGGTATTCCTCCCTTACCTTTGACATACTTTTTCTCCTCTTAGATTAATAGTGAGTATATTACCCCTTATAATTAATTTAATAATAACATCTACGTTGCATTAAATCAAGGGGAATTTGGTTATTTTGTTACAAGAATTTTTAAATATTTTGTAAAATTTGTGCGATTTGTTACAAAACCGAAGATGTATTCAAATAATACGGCTTTCAAAATAGGAAATTTGTGTATATTTTCTATTGATAGGGCGTATTTAGTTTGTTATAATAATAACTTAGAAAATAATGGGAGGACGCCTATGAAGTTTACCAAAATGCACGGATGCGGCAATGATTATGTGTATTTTGACTGCACCAAAGAGGAAATCGCCGACGAAAGAAATGTGGCAATAAGGCTCTCGGACAGGCATTTCGGCATCGGCGGCGACGGTATAATAATCATCAAAAAAGGCAAAAATGCGGATTTTGAGATGGTTATGTACAACGCCGATGGCTCGCGCGGAGCGATGTGCGGGAACGGAATACGCTGCGTTGCAAAATACGTTTTTGACAACGGACTTACGGACAAAACCTCGATTTCAATAGAATCAATGGGCGCGGTAAAGTATATCGACGTTAACGTAGAAAACGGGAAAGTTATCAGCGCAAGGGTTGATATGGGCGCTCCGATACTTGAAGCCGAAAGAATACCCGTTATTTGCGATAAAGTAAAGGCAATTAACGTACCGATTACCGTCGACGGCAGGGAATACAAAATGACCTGCGTTTCAATGGGTAATCCCCACGCGGTTGTGTTTATTGACGAAAGCCCAAAGGATTTCCCGCTTGAAAGGGTAGGCAGGCTGTTTGAAAACAACGCCGCTTTCCCCGACAGGACCAATACGGAATTTATCAGGGTTATCGACAGGAAGAACCTTGAAATGCGCGTGTGGGAGCGCGGCAGCGGTGAGACTCTTGCCTGTGGCACGGGTGCGTGCGCAAGCGCGGTTGCTGCGATAATCAACGGCTATGCCGATAACGAGGTTGCCGTGCATCTCCTCGGCGGAGATTTGAATATAAGTTGGAGCGGGAACGAGCACGACAGCGTGTTTATGACTGGTCCCGCTACGACGGTATTTACAGGAGAAATAAGTTTATAAATAAACTTTTGGGAGGATAAAAATATGACAAAGACAGTTCAGCTTTATGAGGGCAAGGCTAAGAAGGTATGGGCAACCGAGGACGAAAATATAGTTATCGTTGACTATAAGGACGACGCTACCGCCTTCAATGGTGTAAAGAGAGGCACAATCGCGGGAAAGGGCGTTGTAAATAACAAAATGAGCAACTACCTAATGCAGCTTCTTGAAAAGAGCGGAGTTCCGACTCATTTTATAGAGGAGCTTTCCGACAGGGAAACCGCGGTAAAGAAGGTAACAATCGTACCTCTCGAGGTAATTATCCGTAACCGCGCTGCAGGCTCAATCTGTAAGCGCCTCGGACTTGAAGAGGGTATGGACTTCTTATGTCCCTCAATAGAATTTTCATACAAGGACGACGACCTCGGCGACCCGCTTATTAACGGTTATCACGCCGTATCCTGCGGCTTTGCTACAAGGGAAGAGGTTGAGCATATAAAGGAGTATGCGTTTAAGGTAAACGACGTGCTTAAGGAATACTTTGCCTCCATCGGCGTTGAGCTTATCGACTTCAAGCTCGAATTCGGCAAGACCGCCGACGGTACAATCGTGCTCGCTGACGAAATCAGCCCCGACACCTGCCGCTTCTGGGATATCAAAACCCACGAAAAGCTTGACAAGGACCGCTTCAGAAGAGACCTCGGCAATGTTGAAGAGGCGTATACCGAAATGATGAAAAGAGTAGGACTTGATTAATTCGGAAATACGAAAGACGAAAAGACGAAAAAACGAAGCGTTGACCTTTGGTCAACAGTCGGGTCTTGCAGACGGCGTTTTAATCAGGTACGGACTGAGTCCGTCCTTCTTCAAGCGCAGCTTGACTTCATTGCACGCTTGCGTGCGCTTCGTACTTTCGTATCTTCATTATCAACTTATAATTCACTTTCGGAGGTTTTTATGGCTAACGACAGATATTCTTCTCCCTTTGCCGCGCGCTATGCGAGCAGGGAAATGCAGTATATTTACTCTCCCGACTTTAAATTCAAGACGTGGAGGAAGCTTTGGATTGCGCTTGCCGAGGCTGAAAACGAGCTCGGATTAAATGTCACGAAGGAGCAGATTGAGGAGCTTAAGGCGCATGCTGAGGACATTAATTACGAGGTGGCACAGGAATATGAAAAGAAGTTCCGCCACGACGTAATGAGCCACGTGCACGCTTACGGCGAGCAGTGCCCGAACGCAAAGGGGATTATCCACCTCGGCGCAACCTCCTGCTACGTTGGCGACAACACCGACGTAATCACGATGCGCGAGGCGCTTTACCTGATTAAGAAAAAGCTCGTTAACGCAATCGCTTCAATAGCAAAATTCGCGGACGAATACAAGGCTATGCCCTGCCTCGGCTTTACGCATTTTCAGCCCGCTCAGCCGACCACCGTTGGCAAGAGGGCGACGCTCTGGCTTATGGATTTAGTGCTCGATTACGGCGAGGTTAACCACGCTATCGATACTCTTATGCTTCTCGGCTCAAAGGGTACTACGGGTACTCAGGCGTCCTTCCTTGAGCTCTTTGACGGCGACCACGAAAAGTGTAAGGAGCTTGACCGTAAAATTGCAGAAAAAATGGGCTTTAAGGCGTGCTTCCCCGTAAGCGGACAGACCTATGCGAGAAAGCTTGATACAATAGTTGTAAACGCCCTTGCGCTGATTGCGCAGAGCGCCTGCAAGTTCTCCAACGATTTAAGACTGCTCCAGAACCTCAAGGAAATTGAGGAGCCGTTTGAGAAAAACCAGATAGGCTCTTCTGCTATGGCGTACAAGCGCAACCCGATGAGAAGTGAGAGGATTGCTTCGCTCTCACGTTATGTAATGATTGACGCGCTCAACCCCGCGTGGACGGCGTCGGCGCAGTGGTTTGAAAGAACGCTTGATGATTCCGCGAACAAGAGAGTTTCCGTAGCGGAGGCGTTCCTCGCAACCGACGGAATACTTGACTTGCTTATCAACGTTACGAGCGGACTTGTGGTTTACCCGAAGGTAATCGAGGCAAGGCTTATGAGCGAGCTTCCGTTCATGGCGACGGAAAATATTATGATGGACGCCGTTAAGAAGGGCGGAGACCGTCAGGAGCTCCACGAAAGAATCCGTCAGCATTCTATGGCTGCGGGCGCGGTGGTTAAGGTCGAGGGCGGTCAAAACGACCTTGTTGACAGGATTGCCGCCGACCCCGCGTTTATGACGACGAAGGAGGAAATCCTCTCAATTCTCAAGCCCGAAAACTTCGTGGGCAGAGCGCCCGAGCAGACGGCGGACTTCTTAAACGAGGTAGTAAAGCCCATTCTTGACGAAAACAGGGACCTGCTCGGAATCGATGTAGAGATAAACGTATAGGTAACTGAGCAAATACGAAAGAAGGACTAATATGAACATTTTGGCTGTAGGCGCTCATCCGGACGATCTTGAAATTGCCTGCTACGGTACGCTGATTAAATATATTCATGCGGGACACAGCGTAAACGTGTGCCACGTTTCAAACGGCAATCTCGGACATGTTGAAATACTGCCCGACGAGCTTGCAAAAATCAGAACGAAAGAGGCTGAAAAAGCAGCCCGAATGATAGGCGCAAAGCATTACACGCTTGATGTTGACGACCAGTATGTAGATTCCTCGAAGGATGAACAGGTACTAAAGCTTGTAAGGGTTATCAGAGAGGTTCAGCCCGATTTGATAATTACTCATTACCATAGGGACTATCACCGCGACCATATGGAGACCTACCGTCTTGTATTCAGGGCAACCTGCTGCGCAAGCCTTTCGCATTATGACAGCGAATATGGTCAGAAAATTGCGCCGATTTGTCCGCTTTATCTTATGGACACGCTTGCAAACGCGGGCTTTGAGCCGACCGAATATGTTGACATATCGGATACTATCGATTTAAAGCTTAAGGCACTTTCCGCCCACGAATCGCAGATTACATGGATGAAGGAGCATGATAAGGTTGATTTTGTAGAGTTTGTAAGCAATTGCTCGGCGGTAAGAGGTTACCAGTGCGGCGTAAGCTTTGCTGAGGGCTTCAGAGCCGATATGAATTACGGAAGAATGACTACGAAAAGAGTACTTCCATAACGGGATAAATATATGAATGTTTTGGTTTTTGATACAGAGGAGCAGCTCGGTATAGCGGCAGGGTATTATATGTGCGGCCAGGTGCTCCAGAAGCCCGACTCGGTTTTAGGGCTTGCAACGGGCTCGTCGCCTATCAGGGCGTATAAGCATATGATTGAGCTTTACCGCCAGGGTGCGGTGGATTTTTCAAGGGTGACCACCTTTAACCTTGACGAATACTGCAATCTTGACGTTAACGACGAAAGCTCATACCATTACTTTATGAAGAAAAATCTTTTTGAGCATATCAATATTCCCGATGATAATATAAACTTTTTAAACGGGAACGCAGAGGATTTGGAGCAGGAATGCCGCGAATATGAGCAGAGAATCAGAGCTGCGGGCGGTATTGATATTCAGCTGCTCGGTATCGGCTCAAACGGGCATATTGCGTTTAATGAGCCCGCAGAGGCTTTCCAGAGGTGGAGCCACGTTGTTGCGCTTAAGGAAAGCACTATTAAGGACAACAGCAGATTCTTTGACTCAATAGACGACGTACCTACTCATGCTGTTACAATGGGTATAGGCTCTATAATGCAGGCAAAAAGGATACTGATTATTGCGCTCACTGAGCATAAGGCGAAGGCTATTAAACAGCTTATTGACGGTAACGTAACGCCCCAATGTCCTGCAAGCATTTTGCAATTCCATAAGGACGTAACCCTGATGCTCGACAGAGGCGCAGCAAGTCTTATAAGTTGAATAAAACAAATACTGATAGAATTAACGTTGAAATTAATGTATAAAATCAACCAACGGTTTATTGACAGCGTTTTACAGCGGTGATATAATAACCGAGAAATTAAACAAAATTTATCGAAAGGAGGCAAAACAGAATGACTAAGATGAGAATTAATTATTTGGAAAGCAATAGAATACTGCTATTTTGCCGCCTTGGAGAATTATCCGATTTTTCAGCATAGACTTTTTATGCGTTTATGAGGATTGTACGCCGTCGGCAATTTAGCCGACGGCGTTTTTTTGGGAGTGATATTATGGACACGAAATCAATACTGTCAATGAATATAGTAAAATACAGAAAGGAAAATAAGCTTACACAGTCCCAGCTTGCTGAGCGTGTAGGCGTTTCTACGCAGGCTGTTTCAAAATGGGAACAGGGAATATGCGCTCCCGATATTTCTCTGCTGCCTGAGATTTCAAAGGTATTTAGTATTAACATCAACGAATTATTTGAAAAATAAACAATAATCAAAAACGGAGGTGATAACCTTGAGATATATAGACGTACAGGAGGAAAAAGCTCCTGTATTCCGTAATATAATGTATGCGTTTAAAGCGGTATGGAACGCTGACAAGTGGCTTCCGCTCGGATATACGCTTGAAATGACGCTTGATTACTTCTTTGATTTATTTATACAGAACATTTTATTTTTAAAGGTTCTGCTCGGAATTATTGAGGGCGAAAGCGATTTTAATTATTATGTAAAATACCTTGGATTGTTTGTCTTGATTTCGCTCGTAACGAAAGGCGCAAGCTGGCTGTTTGCATATTACAGCCATATCGCCGCAAAGAAGGCGTTAAAGAACATTAATCATAAGATATTCGATAAGGCGGGAACGCTTGATATTTCGTGCTATGAGAGTCCTGAGTTTTATGATATTTACCAACGAGCCTCGGAGGTAGTAACGAAGGGCTATTATGAAATCTTTTCAGATAGCTTTGCAATGATTGCGGGCAGTGTTCTTTCGCTTATTCTTGTAATCGCTACGGTTGCGGCTATCGACGTGACCTATCTTATATTTCTTGCTCCGATAATGCTTGTATTTGCTATAGAGCTATTAAAAAGCAAATACTGCTACAAGCGGGATCTTGAAATGACGAGAAATAACAGGGTAAAGGCGTATGTTCAGCGTACGATGTTTTTACGCGACTATTCAAAGGATATAAGGACGTCGAATATTTTTCTTGTGCTTATGAGCCGATTTAAAGGTGCGGTAAGCGCAAATATAATGATACTTAAAAAGTATGGAATCGGGCTATTTATTTACAGTATGATAAGCACGCTTTTCAGCGATTTTCTTCCCATTATAGGAACTTATGCCTTTGCTGGCTGGCAGTTTATTAATACGGATAAGCTTACGGTTTCGGGCTTTTCGGTTGTGCTGAGTTCTATTAATTCTGTTCGCTGGGCAATGTATGATTTGTCCGATTGTTTTTCTGATGTTTCGGAAATGGCGCTGTACTTTGAAAACCTCAGAAAATTTTATGATTACAAGCCGAAAATTACCGACGGCGAGCTTGAGGCTGGAGATTTTGAAAGCCTTGAATTCAAGAATGTATATTTCAGGTATCCCGACGCGAAGGACTATTCGCTGTCAGATATTTCGTTTAAGCTCAGCAAGGGAGAAACCCTCGCGGTTGTTGGCGTAAACGGAGCGGGCAAGTCGACGCTCATAAAGCTTTTGCTCAGGTTTTACGATGCCGATAAGGGTGAAATATTATATAACGGAAAGCCCCTTTCCGAATATAAAATTGAAAGCTTAAGAAGAGTTTTTGCAACTGTATTCCAGGATTATAAAAACTTTGCGCTTTCTGTCTATGAAAACGTAATGTGCAGGGAGTGCAGCGACGAGGATAAAATACTCGCTCGTGAAGCTCTTTTGCAAAGCGGCGCGTGGGATAAAATAAAGACCTTGCAAAAGGGCGGCAACACAGTGCTCACTAAAGAATTTGAAAAGGACGGAGTCGGACTATCGGGCGGCGAAAACCAAAAGGTATCCGTTGCAAGACTTTTTGCAGGCGATTTTCAGGTCGCTGTACTGGACGAGCCCTCCTCGGCGCTTGACCCGATAGCAGAGTATAAAATGTATGAAAACTTAATAGAAGCAACAAAGGATAAAACAGTTATTTACATTTCCCACCGCCTTTCGAGCGCGGTATTCAGCGATAGGATTATAGTCCTTGAGGGTGGAAGCATAGCTGAGGAGGGAACCCACAGCGAGCTTATGAAAAACGGCGGAGAATACAGCAGGATGTTTACCCTTCAGGCTTCCTCATACAGTGGAGAGGAGGGTAAGGCATATGCGTAAAAGAGTAAAAAACGAGCATTCAATGATATCCAGCATTTTCTATTTTATAAAGCTGATATTTGATATTTCGCCGTTTTATGTTATAGGTGAGCTCCTGTGGGGCATTTCGATGTTCCTACCGCCGAGGCTCGTGAGTGTGCTCGGAATAAAGTACATAATTGACGTTTATCAGAGCGGTGAAAGGCTTGAAAGAATATACTATGCTGTAGGAGTAATCGCAGTCGTTTTTATTGTAAGCAGGCTGTTTTCATGGCTTTTCAGGGAATTTTACTGGAACATAGGAAAAGAGAAGGTGTTTGCCGCTTTAAGCGAAAAAATGTACGAAAAGGCTAAATCGCTCGACCTTGAAAAATACGATAATCCCGAATTCTATACGGATTTCATTCTCACGATTGAGTCCTCCTCAGATAACGTTCAGAACCTGATGAATCTTGTGAGAAATTATTTTGCGGACGTTGTTTCGCTTATAACAATATCATCAATAATGCTTACCATTGACCCCGTTTGTCTTGTAATAATATTTGCAGTTGTATTAGCTTTTCTTCCGCTCTCTAAAAAAGTTGGAGCTCTTCAGATGGAGCGGCGGGAGGACAACGCAAAGTATCACAGACGTTCGGACTATTTTCAGCGTATCTTCTATCTTCAGGAATATTCTAAGGAGGTAAGAATGAACGGAATTAAGCCTCTGCTCATAGACAGATACGATGAATCCGCCGACGATGTAATTAAAAACCAGAGCAAATACTGGGGTAAAATATCGCGTTACTACTTCCTTCAGGAGGCCGGGGTACAGGTACTCGGCTTTATGGCGCTGCTGCCGTTTTACCTCGGGTATCTCGTCCTTGTAAGAAAGACGATTACCGCAGGCGATTTTGTAGCCGCATTTAACGGAGCATATTCAATTGCGATGTCAATTAACTTTATAACCGTATGGGCTGTTGCGAGATTTTCGGAACGTGCAAAGATGATTGAAAAATTCAGGGGCTTTCTGAATACCGATAGCAAGATTAACGACGGAGCTAAGATAAGCGAATGTACCGAGCCTGAGGAAATAGTGATTAAGAATTTAACATTTACTTATCCCGGCAATGACGAGCCGACACTAAGTAATATAAATCTTACCGTAAAGCCCTATGAAAAGCTTGCTCTCGTAGGTTATAACGGCGCGGGAAAGACGACCCTGACTAATCTTCTTTTAAGGCTTTATGACGCTGACGAAGGCTCAATAACAATCGGCGGTACTGATATAAAGGACAGCACCGTAAGCTCCCACCGTGAGCGCTTTGCGGTGGCTTATCAGGATTATCAGACCTACGCCTGCTCACTTGCGGAGAACGTTGCTATGAATGTTAGTCCAAAGGCTAATGAGGTTGAGTCTGCGCTGAATAAAACAGGCTTTAAAAAAGAGCTTAAAAACGGCATTGATACCGAAATACTGCGCGAGTTTGACAAGGAAGGTACAATGCTTTCTGGCGGCGAGGCGCAGAAGGCTGCGGTTGCAAGGGTGTTTTATAAAAAATGCCCGTACGCAATACTTGACGAGCCCTCTGCAAATCTTGACCCGATAGCCGAATACAATCTCAATCAGGCGATGATTGAAGCCGCTGAAAACAAAACGGTTATCTTCATATCTCACAGGCTTTCGACAACGGTTAACGCCGACCGCATATTAGTAATGGAGCAGGGCAGAATCGTTGAAGAGGGAACGCACAGTGAGCTTATGGAAATGAACGGAATATACGCAAGAATGTTTAATCTCCAGGCTGAAAAATATAAAGACGGACAGGCGGTATAGCCTGTCCGTTTCCCTCGTTACTTTATTTATTAATCGTAAATGTGGAGATAGAGAGCCTTTTCGGTCTTGAGCTGTTCCATCTCCCTCGGTACGCTGTGGAAGCCTACGGCGTAGCGCTTATTCTTCGGGTCCCAGAGGAAGTAGGACTCAACGGCTTTTGCGATTTGCTCGGTAATATCGTCGGTTGCGACTATTCTTATAGGCTCGTCGTCGGGGGAGTGCTCCGCAATTATTGCAACGTACGGCTCCTCCATAAGTCTGAGATGCTTAATAACGCCCTCCTCCTTAAGCTCCTGCGCAGCAAGACCGAGAGTTCTATGGTCCTTATGCTGAATTTCGGGCGGGTTCGGGTACATAGTGCCAACCGTACAGTCCTCGCCGTAGCGGTCAATATATTCTCTCATAAGCGCCTTTGCGTTTTCAAGCGTAATCTGACCGTCAACTATGCGTTTTTCTGCAAGGTGAAGGTTTTCTCTCTTTACGCCGAGCGCGTCCGTACTGCCGAAAAACTCCTGATCCCTCGTCGCAGTAAAGTCCTCGCGTGTTAAATCAAACACATGCTGCTCGCCGCACTGAGTACAGAATTCTCTGTTGCCGAGCCTGAGCCTTACGTTTGAGCTTGCGCCGTCGGTACAGAGCACGATATGTACGTCATAGCCGTTTTTTACCGCCATTGCGATATCAATTCCGTACGTCAGAAGCTCATCGTCCTGATGGGGAGCGAAGTAAATAAAAGTTTTGTTTTCCTGTGACATAGTTTATCCTCCTCTTATCAGTTTTACAGTTCTCCGAGCAGCTTATAAAGCAGTCGATAAAGCGTTTTTGTTTCATCTGACGTAAGATGTACGCACGAGCCCATCTGTGCGGGAACTCCAACGGCATCGTCTCTGAGCTCCTCGCCTTTTTTTGTGATTGTTACAAGCAGGTTGCGCTCATCGGTATGGGAGCGTTCGCGCTTTACGTAGCCCTTTGCCTCAAGCTTTTTGAGCAGGGGAGTCAGCGTACCCGAGTCAAGATACAGGCACTCGCCGAGCTCCTTGACGTTAATACTCTTTTTCTCCCACATTACCATCATAGTTATATACTGGGTATAGGTTAAATCAAGCTTATCAAGAAAAGGCTTATACTTTTTTACAACCTCCTTCGCACATGCATAGAGCGGAAAGCATAGCTGGTTTTCCAGCTTAAGCGGATTAAATTCTTCGGACATATTTTTGTCCTCCTGTTTATTGTTAACAATTTAATTGTACACAATAAAATTTTGTTTGTCAATATAAAAAGCGGCATCAATACCGCTTTTATATGCTTTTAACAATCTTGTATATTTCGCCGTTTTTGTAGTAAACTCTCGGTACGCGCTCTGCAATTCTGCACGGAAGCTCGTAGTTGAAGGAATAAGCCTCCTCGCTGACCTCCTCCATTGAAAGCTCAAGGTCGCCCTGCTTTCCTACGAGGATAACCTCGTCCTCAATTTTTACGTTGGGGATGTCGGTGATGTCGACCATAAACTGGTCCATACAAACCCTGCCGAGTATCTTGGCGTACTGACCGTTAATAATAACTCTGCCTATGTTCGAGAGGCAACGCGGATACCCGTCTGCATAGCCCGCGGGAACGGTTGCAACTACGGTATCGCGCGTCGTTTTATACGTACCGCCGTAGGAGATTTCGCGCCCCTTCGGGAGCGTTTTTATATGCGAAATTGCCGCCTTCCAGCTCATAGCGGGCTTAATATCAAGAAGCGAAGCGTCAACCTCGTGAGAGGGATAGAGCCCGTAGGTAATTATACCCATACGGCACATATCAAAGCACTCGTTGAAATTCATAATTCCCGCGCTGTTGTTGATGTGCTTAATCGGGATATAAACGCCCTTGTCCTCAAGCATTGAAACGAAGATTTCAAAGAGCTTGCGCTGAGCCTCGGCTTTTTTTAGATTGCTCTCGTCCGCGGTTGCAAAGTGGGAGAAAATACCCTCGGGAATAAGGTTCGGGAGAGCTGCAATTTCCCTGCAGATTTCAGCCTCGGAGTCGCTTACCTGGAAGCCTATTCTGCTCATACCCGTATCAACGCAGAAATGGAACGGTATTTCCTTGCCCTGCTTTATTGCTTCGGTGGAGAGCGCCTCAGCGTCGCTTCTTCTGAAAATCGGGATACGGATATTGTTTTCTACTACCTCTTTATACTGTGAGGGCGAAACGTAGCCGAGGATTAAAAGCGGAGCTTTAATCCCTGCGCCTATCAGCTCAAGCGCCTCCTCAACGCAGGCAACGCCGAAAAAGTCGCACTTATCCTCTAAAAACCGTCCTACCTCAACCGCGCCGTGACCGTAGGCATTAGCCTTGATAACGCCGAGGAGCTTTACACTCTCGGGCAGCTTTTTCCTAACGTTATTTACGTTGTATTCAAGCGCGTCCAAATCAATCGCCGCGTGAGTTCTGAAATACATATTAATCACCAAAAATCATTCTAATTGATTTAAGCCAAAATTTCAAGTCATTCATTGTAAAACATTATTCTATATGATATAATACTAAAGAATATGAGGTGAAACTATGAAACTTCTTGTGCTTGACGGTAACAGTATCGTTAACCGCGCATATTACGGAATCAAGCTGCTTACGACCAAAAGCGGCGAATACACGAACGCAATTTACGGCTTTTTAAATATTTTGCTTAAGCTTCAGGATATGAGCACTCCTGACGCTGTTGCAATAGCCTTTGACGTGCATGCGCCTACCTTCCGCCATAAGATGTACGACGAATACAAGGCGGGACGTCACGCGATGCCCGACGAGCTTCGCTCACAGATGCCCGTGCTCAAAAACCTGCTGCGCCTGCTCGGTTATAAAACCGTTGAGTGCGAGGGCTGGGAGGCTGACGATATACTCGGTACGCTTGCCGAGGAATGCCGCAAAAACGGCGACGAGTGCTTTATCGCGACGGGTGATCGGGATTCCCTCCAGCTCGCTCACGGCGGGGTAAAGGTACTCCTTGCAAGGACCAAGATGGGACAGGCGGTCACTGACGTTTACGACGAAAAGGCGATATTCGAGGAATACGGCGTAACCCCTGCGCAGCTTATTCAGGTTAAGGCGCTCCAGGGCGACTCCTCGGACAATATACCCGGCGTTCAGGGCATAGGACCTAAGACGGCGCTTGATTTAATCGCGCGCTTTAACAGCGTTGACGAGATTTACGAAAAGCTCGATACGCTCGATATAAAGGCGGGCGTTAAGCAGAAGCTCGAAAGGGACAAGGACAGGGCGTACCTTTCGCTCAAGCTCGGTGAAATCGTAACCGACGCCCCGATTGACAGGAACATTGAAGCGTACAAAATCGGCGCTCCCGATATTAAGGCTGCATCGGAGTTTTCACGCCTTGAGCTCTATTCGCTCATGCCGAAATTTAATCTTAACCCCAACGACGCAGTTATTGAGGAAATAAAGCCGAGGAGCATTACCGCTACGGTATGCAAAAATGCAGACGAGCTTATTGAAAGATTGGGCAGCAGCGCATATTTTTACCCCGTGATTACGGACGGTGGAATTACGGATTTGCTGTTCTCCTTCGGCGACGAGGTCGTTACAATCTCGCAGGAGAATTCTGAGTACTCAGGTTTTATTGAACGTTTCTTTGAAAGCGTATGTAAAAAATACACCTACCATTCAAAATACCTCCATCGCCTCGCAGCCGAAAAGGGTATTGAGTGCAAAAACGTCTGCGGAGATTTAATGCTCAGCGCTTACCTGCTCAAGCCTTCTGACAGCAAGTACGATATTGAGCATTTATGTCTTGAATACGGCGTTGCAATCCCCGAATACAAAAACGCGCTCGGCGGTGAGGATAAAAATATTTCCTACGCTTCGGTAATTAAGCAGCTTTTTGAAAAGACTGATATACTGCTTGAGGAGGCAAATCAGATAAAGCTCCTTAATGAAATTGAGCTTCCGCTTGCAAGAGTGCTTGCAAAAATGGAGATTTACGGCTTTTCAGCAGACAAAAAGGGCATAGAGGAATTCGGGAAAAAGCTCGCGGTGCGTATCGACGAGCTTACCAAGCTGATATACGGCGAGGTCGGATATGAGTTTAATATCAATTCCCCGAAGCAGCTCGGAGTCGCGCTTTTTGAGGATTTGAACCTGCCGTGCAAAAAGAAAACGAAAACGGGTTATTCAACCAACGCGGAGGTGCTTGAGGAGCTCAGGCAGTACCACGTAGTTATAGATTATATCCTCGAATACCGCACGCTTACCAAGCTTAAGTCCACCTACTGCGACGGGCTTATCAAGGTTATAGGCGCGGACGGAAGAATACACACCTCGTTCAATCAGGTTGAGGCTAGGACGGGGCGTATCAGCTCGCTTGAGCCAAATTTACAGAATATCCCGATAAGAACCGAGCTCGGACGTGAAATGAGAAAATTCTTTAACGCTAAGGACGGTTACTTGCTCGTTGACGCGGATTACAGCCAGATTGAGCTTCGCGTGCTTTCTGACCTTGCGAACGACGAAACGATGATTAACGCCTTTAATGACGGCGACGATATTCATACTATTACTGCTTCTCAGGTATTCGGGCTTCCCGTTGAATTTGTCACAAAAGAGATGAGGTCGAGGGCTAAGGCGGTAAACTTCGGTATAGTTTACGGTATCGGTGCGTTCTCTCTTGCTAAGGATATCGGCGTTTCAATGAAAGAGGCTAAGGCTTATATCGATAATTACCTTAAAACGTACAGCGGCGTTGACCGATATATGCACCGTATGATTGATATTGCAAAGGAGAGGGGCTACAGCGAAACCCTGTTCAACAGACGGCGTTACCTTCCCGAGCTTAATTCCTCAAATCATATGCTGCGTGCCTTCGGCGAAAGAGTTGCAAGGAATATGCCCATTCAGGGTACGGCGGCTGATATTATCAAAATCGCCATGGTTAAGGTAGACCGCAGACTGACCGAGGAAAAAATGAAGTCGCGCTTAATCCTTCAGGTACACGATGAACTTATAGTCGAGGCTCCCGAGGAGGAAGCGGAAAAAGCGCTTAAAATCGTCACCGAGGAAATGGAAAACGCCTGCAAAATGAAGGTTCAGTTAAGAGCTGACGGTAAGATTGGAAAGACTTGGTTCGATGCCCATTGATATTAAAAAAGCAACCGTTAACGACGTTGCGGAAATAGTGAAAATTGAAAACGAGTGCTTTTCAACGCCGTGGAGCGAGGGAAGTTTAAGAGAATCCCTTGAAAACCCAGCCTCGCGCTTCTATATTGCGCTTGCCGACGGAAAGACGGTGGGCTATATCGGTCTGCAGATTTTCAGCTCCGAGGGCTATATTACCAACGTCGCGGTACTCCCCGAATACAGGCAGCAGGGTATCGCAACGGCGCTGATTAAACGCGCTATGGAAAATGATATGGAGTTTATCACGCTTGAGGTGAGGGAGAGCAATCTCCCCGCGATAAATCTTTACTCCTCGCTCGGCTTTAAGAATATGGGGAAGCGCCCGCGCTTTTACCGTGAGCCCGTGGAGGACGCGATAATTATGACAAAATATTTTAAGGAAAATTTATGAAAATTATAGGAATTGAGTCCTCCTGCGACGAGACCGCAGCGGCGGTGGTCGAGGACGGACGTAAGGTTTTATCAAACGTAATAGCGACCTCGCTTGAGGAGCATAAGCTCTACGGCGGGGTAGTACCCGAAATTGCGTCGAGGCGCCACGCGGAGTGTATAAGCTCCGTGGTTAAGGCGGCGCTTGACAGAGCGGAGTGCAACATTGAGGACATTGACGCGATAGCGGTTACATACGCACCAGGGCTTATCGGCTCGCTTTTAGTCGGAGTGAATTTTGCCAAGGGGCTCTCGCTTTCTGCGGGGAAGCCGCTCGTTCCCGTGCACCATTTAAGAGGCCACGTTGCCTCTAACTATTTATCGTCAGGTACCGAGCCGCCGTTTTTGTGCCTTGTTGTAAGCGGAGGACATTCCCATATCGTAGCGGTAAAATCGTATACCGATTTTGAGGTTATCGGAAGAACGCGCGACGATGCGGCGGGCGAGGCGCTCGACAAGGCGGGCAGGACAATGAAACTTGAATATCCCGGAGGAGTGAGCATTGACAGAATATCTCCGCAGGGCGACGACTCAGCTTTTGAATTTCCTCACCCGAAGCTCAGCACCTCGGTTTACGATTACTCTTTCAGCGGGCTTAAGACCAAGGTTATCAACTACGTTCATAATGCCGAGCAGAAAGGCGAAAGCGTAAATGTTCCCGACCTTGCGGCTTCGTTCCAGAAGGCTGTTGTTGACTGTCTGCTTTCTAATCTGGAGCTTGCCGCCGAGGACTTCGGATATGATAAAATAGTTATCGCGGGCGGAGTTTCGGCTAATTCAAGGCTTCGCGCCGAGGCTGAAAAAATGTGTAAATCACACGGCTGGAGCCTTACTATACCCGAGCTTAAATACTGCGGCGACAATGCGGCGATGATTGCCTCGCAGGGCTACTATGAATACAAAAACGGCACTGTTGCAGATGAAAGCTTAAACGCATATGCAACAATGCCGATTGACGATATTAAGTTTTGAATTTACTGAATACTGCGGTACTCGTTTTGCGCCTTATCAATGATGGGGTAAATTGAATTATACGGGTCGTCTATCATCCTCGGGCTGTCATTCAGCTCGAGGATTTGATTTGCCTCGTTATAGCGCGTCCACTCGGGGAGCTCGCCGCCGTTCGGGTCGCCCGTTGTAACGAAGTTAACCCAGTAATCCATCATAGTTTCGCTGAGGGCATAATCGCTTTCGTCGTAGAGCCACCTATGTGCGTCGAGGTTGCCGTAGGCATAGGGCATTTCGCCGCCGTGGTTTGCACGCAGCGACTTATTATCCTTATTGAAATAGTAGAAGAATACGGGCTTTTGCTGAGAGGCAACGTAGTCCGACCACCTCTTGTGGCTGTAGCCGAACCAGGTACTGCCGAGTATGAAATCGTACGTGCCTTTAGCCTCGCCGCCCTGCTCTACTATGTATTTATAATCGAGCTCCTTGCTGTAAAACGGCCATATTTCCTCAACCTCGTAGCCGTAGTCGCCGAACATATTGAGAAGCGTTTTTTCGTATTCGTCCTTATCAACCTTTTTGAACAGGCTGAAAACGTTTGCCTCGTGAGAATTGTAGCCGTTGAGCAGCGCCTGCTCGTTATTATTGCCCTTTTCGTAGGTGAGATACGGCTGCTCGGTTATTGCGTAGCCGTCGACGGTCATAGCGCTGTTATCCGCCGTTGTCGTTACGAGCTGCTCTGCGGGGAGTGCTCTTAATTCTTCAACGCTCTTTGCGCCGAAGTCTGAGAGCGTCGTTTTTCCGCTCTCAAGCGCCTCGTCAAAGCTTCTGAACGTGTGATACGGCTTAACGGGGGTTATGCCGCTGCTTTCGCCAATCGCGTAGCGGAAAAGCCCTTTAGCAAGAGGGGATACGCAGAGTGCGTTTACGCTCGACGAGCCCGCGGATTCGCCCGCAATAGTTACCTTTGAAGCATCGCCGCCGAAAAAGCGTATGTTCTTATTAACCCATTTAAGCGCTTCAATCTGGTCAAGCAGACCGTAGTTGCCCGTGGTGCCGTTCGGGCTTTCCTCAGCAAGCTCCTCGTTTGCCATATATCCGAATACGCCGAGCCTGTATGCAAAATTAACTACAATGATTCCTTTTTTTGCAAGGCTCTCGCCGCGATATTCGCTGAACGAGGGCTGACCCGTTGTAAGATAACCGCCGTGTATGAAAACGAGCACGGGCGCGTCCTTTATATCGCCCGCAGGCTTCCATATATTGAGATAGAGAGAATCCTCGCTTACGGGCTCCTTGTAGTTGTCGTAAAGGCTGATTTTATAGTTATTATAGCCAATTATCGAGGTGAGCGAATTTACTATTTCGGGGTTCCTGCTCTGCATTGACATCGGCGCGAACTTATCGCACGCGAGCACACCGTCCCAGCTTTCGGGCTCCTGCGGTTCCTTCCACCTCAGCTCGTCCACAGGCGGCTTGGCGTAGGGAATACCCGCGAAAACCTCAACGCTTTTATCCTCATTATATACGCCCGTGAGCGCACCCTGGGATACGGTTACTATTTCCGTTACCTCGGGGCTTTTAACGTCAACGGCGGGTACGTTCTTATACGGCGGCTGTGATACGAAAAAGCTTACGCCGAGCAGTGCAAAAAACACGAGCCAGCTGAGCATACGGATAATTATTCCGTGCTTTTTAAGCACGGTAAGCTCGAGTACAACGAACAGTATTACTGCGCCAAGAGCTATACCCCAGCCAAGCAGTGTATTCTTCGACAGCTCAAGTACGGCAAAAAATACCAAAAAAACAATAACGAGCAGTATCCAGTAAAATACGCTTACTTTTTCTCTTCTCTTTTTCTCTTTCATACAAGCACCTCGCTTTACGGTTTAATTATAACTATTATAACTTCAAATTACAAGATTGACAAAATTGATAAAAATTTAACAATATTAATCTCAATTATGTAACTTTTTAATGAATTAAAGTGATAGGTATTGAATTTTATCTCAACTTTAGTATAATTATACTGATAAACAAGAATTTTTATTTCTTGAAAATCTAGTATTATACAAAGGAGACTGAGATATGGATACTACTTACACCAAGAATCCTACCCTCCTTGCCTGGCTTGATGAGAAGATAGCTTTCTTAAAGCCCGCAAAGATTGTATGGATTGACGGCTCTCAGGAGCAGATTGACGCTTTAAGAGAAGAGGCTTGCGCAACGGGCGAAATGGTAAAACTCAATGAGGAGCTTCTCCCCGACTGTTATCTTCACAGAACTGCGGTAAACGACGTAGCGCGTGTTGAGGCGAGGACTCTTATTTGTACAACGAAGGAAGAGGACGCAGGTCCGACTAATCACTGGATGGATCCCAAGGAATGCCACGAAATGCTCGACAAAATCGCTGCAGGCTCCTATGAGGGAAGAACAATGTATATCATCCCTTATTCAATGGGTCCCGTCGGTTCAAAGTTCTCAAAAATCGGTATTGAGATTACTGACTCAATCTACGTAGTTCTCAATATGGAAATTATGACGAGAGTCGGCAAGGCTGTGCTTGACTGCCTCGGCGATTCTGACGACTGGGTACGCGGTATGCACTGTAAGTGCAACGTTGACCCCGAAAACAGATGGATTGTTCAGTTCCCTGAGGAGAACTCCATAGTATCGGTTAACTCCGCATACGGCGGAAACGTGCTTCTCGGCAAAAAGTGCTTCGCGCTCCGTATCGCTTCCTACCTTGGCAAGCAGGAGGGCTGGCAGGCTGAGCATATGCTTATCCTCGGCCTCACAAGACCCGGCGAGGAGACAAAGTACATCTGCGCTGCATTCCCGTCAGCTTGCGGTAAGACCAACCTTGCAATGCTTATTCCTCCCGAGGGATATCTCCGCAAGGGCTATAAGGTTGAGTGCGTAGGCGACGATATCTCCTGGATAAGAAAGGGCGCTGACGGCAGACTCTATGCAATCAACCCCGAAAACGGCTTCTTCGGCGTTGCTCCCGGTACTAACGAAAAGTCAAACCCGAACGCTCTTGCAGCAACCAAGAAGGGCTCTATCTTCACCAACGTATGTCACAACCTTGAGAATAACACAGTTTGGTGGGAAGGTCTTGACAAGAATCCTCCGACTCACTGCATTAACTGGAAGGGCGAAGAAATCAACGGCACCTCTGACGAGCCGCTTGCTAACCCGAACTCAAGATTTACCGCTCCCGCGGTTAACTGCCCCTGCTTATCACCCGAATTTGAGAATCCGGACGGCGTTCCGATTTCAGCCTTCGTATTCGGCGGCAGACGTGCTAAGCTCACTCCACTCGTTTACCAGTCAAAGAGCTGGAACAACGGCGTATTCGTAGGCTCGATTATGGGCTCTGAAACAACCGCTGCTGCAACAGGCGCGGTAGGCGTTGTAAGGCGCGACCCGATGGCTATGCTCCCGTTCTGCGGCTACAATATGGGCGACTACTGGAAGCACTGGATTGAAATTGGCGCAGGTCTTGATCCTGAAAAAGCTCCCAAGATTTTCAACGTCAACTGGTTCCGTAAGGACGACGAGGGCAACTTCTTATGGCCCGGCTTCGGCGATAACCTCCGCGTACTTGACTGGATTATCGACCGTTGCGACGGTAAGGTTGACGCTCAGGATACCGCTATCGGTTATCTTCCCTATGCTAAGGACATCAACCTCGAGGGTCTTGAAATGACCGTTGAGCAGCTTGACAACATTCTTGACGTTGACAAGGAAGCGTGGAAAGAGGAATATGCAGGCGTTGAAGAGCTTTATGCAAAGTTCGGCGACAGACTCCCGAAGGAGCTTGCAGATGAGCTTGAGGCTGTAAAGGCAGCGCTTGACTAATATCAGCAGATTAAGCGCTCGCTTCGGCGAGCGCTTTTAAGTAAGATTAAATTTAATTAATTTTTGTTGTTTTTTATTATGCTTTTTGTTATAATGATTATAACAATTTGAATCGGAGGGTGTTTATGACCAGTGCAGTAACAAAAAACCATAAGCTCCATTACGGTAAGACCATGCTTATCGGGTTCGGATTTATGGCGGTACAGATTGCGTGGATTATTTATAACGCGTACGTTCCAATTATTTTAAAAGAAAACTCAGCGATTAAAAATCTTTCATGGGCGTCCACTGCGGTTGGGCTTATAATGGTTATCGATAATGTTTTCGGCGTTGTGTTCCAGCCGCTTTTCGGAAGAATTTCGGACAGAACTCATACGCGTTTCGGTAAAAGAACTCCGTTTATGCTTTACGGAATTCCGACTTGCGCGTTGCTCTTTTTATTCATTCCGCGCTTCACAATCCTTTGGGCACTTATGATAGATATTATCGTTTTCAACTTTATTATGTCAACCTGGCGCTCGCCGGTTGTTGCACTTATGCCCGACCTTGTACCGTCGGAACTCAGAGGCGAAGGAAACGCTGTTATAAATATTATGGGCGGCGTCGGCGTAGTGCTTGGCACTGTTGCGGGTAAGCTCGTTGAAATTGTGTATAAATCAAAGCTCGCTAATCTTGACGAAGCGGGCAGGACGGAGTTTATAAGGAATAATGTATTCCTTCTCGGCGCTATTGTAATGTTTGTTTGTCTTGCTGTTGTTTTATTCCTCGTAAGAGAGCCTGACAACAGGCTGACAAAAATTGACGCCGCTACTGCTGAGGCAGAGAACGACAAAGCAACGGGTAAAAATAAGAAAAAGCTTCAGCTTACAAAGAGCGAAAGGACGAGCCTTATCCTTATGCTTGTTGCGCTTTTCTTTAATTCAAACGCAACCGATTCAATCAATACATACGCCACTACGTTCCTTAAGTACGAGATGGGCTGGAAGGAGCAGGACGCTTCCTTAATCGTAACGCTATTTGCCGCTGCGACAGTAATCGGAGCCATTCCCGCAGGTAAGCTCGGCGAGAAGTGGGGAAGGAAAAAAACCATTTCACTTGGCTGGATAGTTATACTGACCCTTTTCCTTGCCTTCTTTATCACAAGGCTTATAGTTATGCTTTACATTGCGATTATCGTCGGCGGTATCGCTATAGCCTTCGTTACAATAAATACTCTGCCGCTCGTCCTTGAAATCGGAGGACCTGAGAATAACGGAACCTATACGGGCTATTATTATACAGCGACCTTCTCCGCTTCCGTAGTAGGTCCGGTACTTGTAGGAGCAATTTTCGACCTTACAAAGAAAGGCGACGATTATAACTATTGGTCGCTCTTCGTTTACGCACCGGTTTGCTTTGCGCTCGCTCTGATATGTATGAAAGGAGTTAAGCACGGTGAAACGGGCGATTCCGTGGAAGCCATTGCCGAAAATTCAGCAGAATAACGAACAGAAAGCACAGACAACTGTCCAAGCATTTGGACAGTTGTTTTCTTTTTGTTGAAAAGCTGAATAATAATGATAAAATTACTATGGAGGTAATTAATATGAATACTTATTTATTAATTGCAGCGGTCGTACTGCTTATCGTATTAATTGTATTGCTTATTGTGAACCTTGTGCGCAGTAATGCGGAAGGCAAGGCGCTTTCGGGCGAGATGCATGCGCTGACCGATAAGAACTATGAGCAGCAGATTAAGCTTATGGAAACTTTGAACAGTAATTCCGACAGGCAGTCAAGGGCGGTTGCAGAGTCAATAGCGGCGCTTCAGGCGAGCAACGAAAAGAAGCTTGAGGAAATGAGAAACACGGTCGACGAGAAGCTTACCCAGACGCTTGAAAGGCGCATTAATGCGTCGTTTAATACCGTGTCCGAGCAGCTCAAGGAGGTGTACAAATCCCTCGGAGAAATGATGAAGCTTTCGGGCGATTTAACGGAGAACGTCGGCGGGCTCAGCAGAGTCCTTACTAACGTAAAAAGCAGGGGCACGTGGGCTGAGGTTCAGCTCAAAAACATACTTGACGAAACGCTTCCGTCAATGTATGAAGCTAACGTGAGGACGAACCCGCTTTATAACGGTCAGGTGGAATTTGCCGTGAAAATTCCGAGCGCCGACGGCGGAAGCGTTACGTATCTACCTATAGATTCAAAGTTTCCTATGGAGGATTACGTGCGCATAACCTCAGCGGCTGACGCGGGGGATTGGGCAGCGCTTGAGCAGGCGCGGAAAGCGCTTGAAGCGACGGTAAAAAACGAGGCGAGGATGATAAAGCAGTACATCTCCGTCCCCGAAACCACCCCGTTTGCGATAATGTACCTTGCTACCGAGGGACTCTACGCCGAGGTTATGGGCAGCAAAAACGCCCTCCCCGAATGGCTGCACTCGCAGGGCATAATGATAGCGGGACCGGGTACTATAACCGCGCTGCTTAATTCGCTTTCAATGGGCTTCAAGTCAATTGCGATTAACAAAAAGGCGAACGAGGTGTTCAAGGTGCTCGGCGCAGCTAAGGCGCAGTACGATAAATTCGGCGAGCAGCTCGCGCTCGTCAGAAAAAGGCTTGAGGCGGCGGGCGACGCGCTCGACGACGCGGACAAGCGCAACGAGATAATAAAAAAGCGCCTCAAGGATATTGAGGCGGTTGAAGTTATTTAGGTTTAAGGCTTAAGGTTTAAGGTGAGTTTTGAAATCATTTTTTCTATTTCATTAATCATGTCCAAAACATTTTTGATTTGCTCTTCGCTAACGTATTTTTGTTGCACAGCAATTAGAAGCTGAGTTTCGAGCTCATAAAGCGAACCTCTTGCAATATATAAAAATTGTGAAAATTCTCTTGTAGTCTGCCTTCCTCTGCCTTCGGCGATATTAGAAGGAATTGATACTGCCGATCTTCGCATTTGGTCTGACAAAGCATAAGTTTCCTCTTTGGGAAGGAACTTAACAATTGAATAAACTTCGTTTACTAATGTCATTGATTTCTGCCAAACCTTAAGGTCTTTAAAATTAGTCCAAGACATATAATTCTCCTTTCCACGCTAAAACCTAAAACCTTAAAGCTTAAATCTTAAATTTTAAATCTTAAACCTTAAACCTTAAAACTTAAACCTTTTATAAACTTCAAGAGCATCGGGGTTGCGATTATCGCGGCAATTGTGTATGCAATCGGCCACGAAAGCTCTATTCCCGTGATACCGAAAAGGCTCGGAAGTATGAAAATCAGCGGAATGAAGAAAAGTCCGTTCTGAGCGCAGGCGAGGAAGAATGCCTGACCGCTTTTTCCTACACTCTGGAAGGTCATATTGCCTGTCATAATAGTCGGCATAATGATTAGCGAGCAGCACAGAAATCTCAGCGCGGCTGTACCGATTTCAATAACGCCTGCGTCGTCGCGGAAAAGCGCTATAAGCTGAGGCGCGAAAATGAAGCAGATTGCGGAAAATACGGCGACAACAAGCGTTGCAAATTTCCATAGGAACGTAATCGACTCCTTTACTCTCGCGTAAAGCTTTGCGCCGTAGTTGAACGAGCACACGGGCTGGAAGCCCTGGCCGATACCGAGCGCAACGCTGAAAATCAGCATGCTCACCTTTGCCGCAATGCTCATAGCGGCGATACATTCGTCGCCAAAGGGCTGCGCCTGGATATTAAGGAACATATTTGATATTGAGTTGAGCCCCTGCCTTGCGAAGCTCGGCGCGCCGACGGAAACTATGTCCCAGATAACTCTCGGCTTAAGGCTCAGATACTTCGGAGAAATGCGGCTCTGCGGCTTCTTCATAAGGAAGATTGCAAGCAGTATCAGCATGCTTATATACTGTGAAGCGGCGGTGGCTATACCCGCGCCCGCAATACCGAGCTTAAAGGTGAAAATCAGTATCGGGTCGAGCGCTACGTTTAGTATCGCGCCCGTTGAAATCCCTATCATCGCGAGCTTTGCCATACCCTCAAAGCGCAGTACGTTATTCATAACGAAGGAGGTTGTCATGGCGGGAGCGGAAATAAGTATCCATGTACCGTAGCTCACGGAATAGGGGAGTATAGTCTCCGTGCTTCCGAGGGCGCGCATTATCGGCTCAATGAAGATAAGCCCGAGGGCGAGAATAACAAGCCCTGTTATCAGAGAGAGGAAATACGCCGTTGAGCAGTAACGCCTTGCGGAGTCGATATCCTTTGCGCCGAGGCGGCGGCTGATGTTTGAGCCCGCGCCCTGACCGTACATAAAGCCAAACGCCTGTATAAGCCCCATAAGGCTTAGAAGCACGCCCGTGGCTCCGCTTGCGGATACGCTGATTTTTGATACAAAATAGGTGTCCGCAATATTATAAAACATCGTAATAAGCATGGAAATAACCGTCGGTACCGCAAGCCTCGGAATAAGGCGCGGTATCGGCGTTTTTGTCATTTTATCAAATTGTAACTGAGCTGAATTTTCCATAGTTTCAATAGTAGTTAGTTGATAATTAATAATTTAGGGCGGGACACCCGCGCCCGATTTGTAGGGGCGAGCATTGCTCGCCGGCAAACCGCGGAAAACGCCACCCCGTAGGGGCGAGCATCGCTCGCCAGCAAACCGCGAAACCCCACCCCGTACGGGCGAGCATTGCTCGCCAGCAAACCGCGAAACCCCACCCCGTAGGGGCGAGCATTGCTCGCCCGTTAAAAATAATTGATAATTAACAATTGCGGGCGGGATACCCGCGCCCATTTAAAATGCTGTGCGCAGCACCCATAATTGTACATAGTACATTGTAAATTGCGGACGAGCAATGCTCGTCCCTACGATTTGCGGGCGACCGATGCTCGCCCCTACGAATTGCGGGCGACCGATGCTCGTCCCTACGATTTGCGGGCGAGCAATGCTCGCCCCTACGATTTGCGGGCGGCATTAGCCGCCCGTAATGGCCTGCCCGAAGGGATTTGAACCCCCAGTCGTCAGAATCGGAATCTGATGCATTATCCAATTATGCTACGGGCAGATTAAAGATTTATAATTAGGATTATATGATTTATTTTTTATGATGTCAAGTGGGCGCAATTTGCAAAGTAACAGTAGAATATCACAAAAGAACGCTGATTTATTTATGCATTTTTGTTGTTTTTGTTGAAATAATAAAAAATTTACAAAATATTCAAAAATATGTTGACTTAGTGTTAGTTTTATATTATAATTACTGTGTAAAAAAATATAGGGGTAGTCTGCACTTTTTGTTGTTAATAAATTGTGAACTATCCGGCACATTCCGCTGAAAAACGGAGGCAACGCGCCCCTGTCGCGTAGTCAGTAAGCAAGGGGGCAGGTTTATTCCGTTATTTCGCGGAGGTTTTAAGGAGGAAAAATTATGACTAAACTAAGTAAGAAAATCTTAGCGCTCATTATGGCTATGGCGATGGTTATTACCACGCTGCCGCTGAATGCGATTTTTGCGTTCGGCTCAAGCAATACGAGCGTAAAGCAGTATCTGGTTGACAGTATCGACAGTGATTTCACCGTCGGTACCGGCGTTTCCTGGGACGCGGGCGAAAATGCTGCTTATTTTGACGGTTCTACAACCGGCTTCTTAACGCTGAACAGCAACCCGCTTTCCGGCGTAACGGCTGACTCGGGTTTCGCGATATCCTTTGACGTAAAGCGTTATGACAACAGTGTGTCGATGTCCCGTATTCTTGATATTAACGATAATACGACCAGCAATACCTTTGCCATCAACGGCGGTATTGACGGCACCAACGGCGAAAAGTATACCATTCTGAGCAAGTTCGAGGGCGCAGAAACAAGATTCAACCCGAACGACCTTGCAAACAACTTTGCTGCTGAAGAAAAGCAGGGTACCTGGTATACGCTGACCTACGTGTTTGACACGGACAACAGAATTTATTTCTACGTTGACGGCACGCTGAAGGGCTCGTTCTCCTTCGTTTACAGCACCACTGCTTCCCGTGTAGCGCTGCTGACAAGAACACTTGTCGGTGCGTCTGTTTACGGCCAGAGCACCTTGGATGCAAACTTCAAGGGCTATATTAAGAATCTGCGTTTCTTTGACGACCTTTACGATCTTGACTATGCAAAGGCATCTTATGAAGCAGTAATGAGCAAAGGCGTCGGCTTTGAAAGAATGAAGAACGCGTATGATAAGTATGTGTATATTCATGAGAAGGAAGACGCTGCTGCTTACGGCTCCACAGAGTTTACCACTGCACAGAAGCAGGCTGCCGCAAAAGACCTGATTATTGCCACCGCGAATATGGGCGGCTTCGGTTCATCTGAATCTGTTGCGGCTGCTGACGGTTCTTATACAAAGAGTGAACTTGTCTATGGCGATGAGATGAAGAATGTTTTGTACACATACGGTATCAGTGGCAACGCTGCATATACCGGCACTACAAAAGTAGGAAACTATATGTACTATGGTATGCAATATGGTCCCATTGTTTTCTTATATAACGGTGGAACACTGGCTTGTCCAATTAATATGTTTGCACACTATGAACGTTCTGGAGTGCTTACGGCAACAGTTAAGGTTCGTTACTGTTATCCGACTACTTCCAATTTCTCGTTAGTCAAGATTTGGCACGGTACCGGAACAGACGCTCAAACAGGTTATCAAAATAGCGATTCCAATAAGGCAGACTATGTAAGTAGCTATAGTGAATCAAATGTTTCTGCTGCATTAACAAAAAACAGTAATGACTACTGGACGAATACATTGTATTACACTGGTACGTTAGGAAATACGACGTTTTCCACAACGGCAAATGTTGCTTATACCGCTCATAGCTCCAACGGTAATGGTACCGGTACCAGCACTGCCACAAGCAGCATGACTACGCATATTGTTAACTACAAAGTCCTTGTTGACGCGGTTAAGGCGAAGATGAACGGTCTTGACGTAACGGGCTACAGAGAAGGCGGTTTAGGCACTCTCCTTACCCAGTTAGATACGGCAACAGCGCTTGACCCGATGGCTGAATTTGTAAGCAACAGCACTTCGCTGAATGTTGCTACAGCAGTTTCTACAACGGCTACCAATATTCAGAACGCTGTAAACGGCATTACTGCTACTGCCACTGCTGACAGTGCGGCGTATGCTTCTCTTCGTACCGTTATGGATATGAGCGGCACGCCTGCCGAGGGCACCTACAGAGCGCTTCGCGACGCTTATACCGGCGCTGCGAATACCTGGGGCTACGACGCTACCACTTATGCTGCTTTCAAGGAAGAATATGAGAGAGCAGTAGCTGCGTTTGACGACGTGCTTACCAACGGCTACACGGGAACTTACGACAGCAAGCCTGTTGGCTCCGACGGCACGAGCGGCACGATTGCTAACGACTTAAAGGCGGCTTTCCTTGCTCTTGAAGGCAGTGCTGCAACAGCGCCGACCGTTTCGGGTAACGCGCTTCTGAGCGCTACCGATACCGTCACCATTACGAACAACGAAGCGAACACCGACGACGGTAAGGTTTACTATACGGTAAGCTATGACACCGGCGCTTCCAAGAGCGGCGAGCTGACCCTTGCCAACGGCGCCAGCGATACGATTGCACCGTTCAGCTTTGCCGAGGCGGAAGGCGCTTCCACGGCGCTCGTTACCGCGCAAGTTATTGTTGACGGCAACAACTCGCCGGCCGGCTCGTTAAACGTTACGCTTTATAAATATCCCACCGGATCGCCGAACGTTCTCGGCAAGGACGAAACCATTACCCTTTACTCGCAGAACGGCGCTGACGCCGGTACGATCATGTACAGCTACGACGGCGAGAACTTTGACGCTTACAGCGTTCCGTTTGCACCGTTTGCAAGCAGCGGCGCGGCAACACGCACTATCTACGTTAAGGAAATCGGCACGGACGTTACCTCCTCTGTCGGTACGATTACGGTTGCGCGTGCGGCGTCCCTTGCGGCGTATGCAGACCCGACGCCCGAGCTCGGCGCGGATTACTACGAGGACACAAGCTCAATTAAGCTTGCAACCGACAATACGTACGATACAGGCTCTATACGTTATAAGGTTAAGAAGGCTTCCGATTCCGACTTCGGCAGCGAGCAGACCTATGACGAAAACAACGGCTTCGACGGCAGCACTTACGCCAATGAATCCTTCATTATCATCAAGGCTTACGGTGCGGGCAATGAGGATAACGCACAGATTACAACGCTGTATAACCAGGAGCTTTATAATCCGCTTGCTTATCAGGAGAGCTTTAACGACGTAACCGTTACCAACGGTTCAACGGCTGACGTTCTTCAAAGCGAAAGCGGCTATAATATGACCGCGGCGGCAAACACGATTAGCGTCGTTTCCGGCGCAGGTACGTATATGAGCGGCTCCACAAGCGAGTCTCACTCCTGGAGAAACAACGTTCTCAAGATTAACGCAAACAGCACGGCTCCCGGTCCTGTAGTTACGCTTACAAGAAACCCGCTCAACCAGGCGATTAACGCGGCAGCGGTACGCAGGAACGGCGTTACAATCTCCTTCTGGCGTCATATTGAAGACACCAGCGGCAACACCGTATCCCTTGCGGAAAACAGCGGGGACCCCACAGGCTACAACTGGCGTAACGCTATCGCGTTCCAAAAGGAAAATGATAATTCAACCTATTACATTATTGAGGTTAACGGCGTTAACTCCAGACGTGTTGACGGCACTAATTACCTTGACGTAGTTCCCGAAAATCAGGACAACACCGAGCATGAAATGGGCGCCGCTAACGGCGAATGGGAACACGTTGCCATTACGATTAACCCGAACAGCGGCATCAAGGTTTACCTGAACGGCGTTGAGCATGACTATAAGTATGCTACCGGAACGGGCTCTTTCTCCGACGGTAACGATGCTGCGGCGGCTGCTGAAATTCTTGCCTTCCTTAGTGACGGTACGACCCAGATGACGCTCGACAACGGCGTTCTCTATGAAGGCAACGATTACGATCTTTTCCTTGACGACATTCGTCTTTACACGAAGCCGCTCACTCAGGTTGAGATTAATAATATGTATGTTGACGAATATTCCGATACGGTAACGTCAACTACCTCCACCTCTCACGACCCGACCTCCGTTACGGTTTACACTTTGAATAGCGGTAAAAAGGTCGGCGTGGAATATATTGAGTATAATAATATTCCCGACAGCGAAATAGTTTCTATTGATTACTATTCCTTCGGTACCGGCATGACGATTTACCACGCTACCGACGAAACCCAGACGCATTGGGAGGTTCTCGGCGACAGCGAGGGACGCTGCGGCTATCAGAACCAAGACCTCTTCTACAAGGATGGCGCTCCTGCGGATTATACCGAGGCGCTTGCCGATGTGGTAACTACCGCAGGCTTCACCGCTGATGAGATTTCGCAGGGTGCAGGACATCTTGTATGGGCTCCGCACGTAATGTACAACCTTAATAGAGATTGCTGGGTTTACTACGCTTCCATGTCTTATTGGGGCGGTACACATTCCGCAACCTTCATGGCAACCTCCAACGATCCGATTAAAGGCTATACATATAACTCCATCGTTTATCAGTCCAATTCCCACACCCCTAATTCCATTGACTTCGCGTCCTTCTATAACGCAGATTATACAAAACTGTATTTCGTTATGGGTTCATGGAACTGGAACTGGAAGTTCGGCGAATCGGGCGATAACTGTATCTACGGTATGGAACTAAATATCGACGGCACGGCTAAATATCCCGAACTTGATTCTATGTACACAAACGGTCAGATGATTGCCTCCTGCTATCGTACCGCTTATGAAGGCGGCGGCGAATCCGACGGCGCAGGCGAGGGTGCATTCGTTCAGTATATCGACGGTTACTATTATCTGTTTGTATCCTACGGTACGAACGGCGGTTCTTACACAGAGCGTGTATTCAGAAGCACAGAGCCGCTCGGTACGTATGTTGGCTACAACGGCATTTCCTCCACTTCTACTGATACCGGTCACCATGGTAACCAGATTCTTGCTCCGTTCGATATCGCGCTTTATGACAACATTTTCCGTTCAACAGGTCACAACTCTATATATAAGGTTAAAAATCTTAAAGACGAATGGGTATATGTAAACGCCGTTCACGGCAGACCGTACGCTTCCGATTCTCACGAATGGAAGGCTGTTCCCGATAACGCACTCGCCAAGAGACAGAGCGGCGACGTAACGGGTAACGTAACCCTTAACAATATGATAGCCGTTAACGAGGACGGCTGGCTCGTAATGTTCCCGAACCAGTATAACGGTACGGACTCCTACTCCTCCAGGCTCACCGCAAAGCAGATTGAGGGTATTTATACGGCTTCTGATATGCGTATGCAGGTTGACTCCGACTGGGGTAATGAATATACCTATACTATGCTTGCCGACGAGGCTTATACCGACCGCGGTATCGCCTTCGGCGTTAAGGACGGTATTACTTTTACCTCCAAGTTCTATCTGAGCTATGATGATACTAAGAAGATTCAGTATATCACAATTTATACCGACGCTTCCGTAGACCCCGAAAACGCAACGGCAGACCAGATAAGATATAAGGGCGTTGTAGGTACTCATACAGGCAAGGATAAGTACGGAAACGATAAGCTCATTCCGATGCTGGCAATGCTTAACGAATACAGCGGAAACGAATATCCGCATACGCTGTACATCGGCGAGCACTCCTGGGCTTACAGAAGCGGCGACGTTCCCGACGCAGCGGACGTTGTATCCGACGTTGACGCGGTAGCGCTTGACGGCGTTATCTATACGCACGCTGACGACGCTACCGAAACACAGGTTGCGACGAACCACGGCTATGATACTGATGACGTCGCAAAGACCTCTTATGCACTCTACGGTCAGGAAATCTCCGATAACTTCAAGTACGGCACGGGTACTACAAACGGTGAAAGGTATACAACCCTGACGGTTGCCTATCCGTATAAGATAGACCTCAGCAACGCCTCTGCGATTTACTGCTACTCCGACGGCGAGCGCTGCAGAACCGGCGGTTACACCGGCTCTCTCATCACAGCCGTTCCGCTGAACAAGAACACCACTGTCGGCGGCTTTGATATCCTTGAAAGCGGCGGAAGATATACCGATACGAACCAGTATTGGTACGACAAGTCCACCGGCACGGCTTACACGCAGGCGCAGGTTGACGCGATGAGCTCTGCCGTATTGGAGGGTCTTAACCTTGTACGTTACTACGGCTTCAAGGGTTCCGTATCCGACTACTTTAGCTATAACGCAGCTGAAGGCAAGTACACCGAGGACGGCGTTGAGCTTATCATCTCCTACATTGATATTGAAACCAACGAGCAGAAGCAGGAATTCGAATTCTGCTATGTTATGCCTAACCCGGCATGGGCGCACACTATGGCGGCGACGCGAAATCTGAGCAATGATACCGGTAATGACCGTCGTTCCTCTGTCGGTAACTTCAACCGTTTTATCGACTCTTGGGGTACTGCGACACCTACCTATTCGCATATGCTGTATGACGCTGCAACAGGTGATACCACTAACGAGGGTTATGGTAACGGTGTATCCGGTTATCTGACCGACTTTGAAAGCATCTCGTCCTCTACCGACCTCTCTTCCTTTGCACTGGTAAGTACGCTGTTTAATAAGTATGACGACAGCGAGGGCGTACAGTCAGGTTCTTACTCCGTACAGGAGCATGATAACTCCGGTCCGAATGCTTATATCGCTAACCCCGACCTTGTAAACGTAAACTATTACGTTGACTATTCCGATAAGCAGCTCTATGATATCGACGGCGGCAGCGGTCTTATCACAACTGCTGCAAACGGCGTTCCTACTGGCTACACCTTCACGATGAAGACTTCAAGCTTCAAGTGGAAGACATATGATGATTCGTCCCTGTTCCACCTTTCCTCCTATGCAAGGAATACAACGAAACAGAAGAACAGCAACCAGGCATTAAGCGTTACCTATCATTCAGATTATGATGACGAGATTTCACCGACGCCGTTATCGAGTTCAACATACGTTGTTCCGACACATCTGCACGATATGACGTCGATTCTTCCGGAAAAATACGGCGATGGTGAATCAAACTTTAGAACCACCAGCACATATAAGATGCAGACCAATGCAGGACCGTTTGTTTCTCACGTAACTTGGAGTGGCGACAGAGTCTGGACAGCTGACGAAATGCTGTTCCATACGGACGAAAGAAGAAACTCCAACGCAAGCTATAAGGTGCAGTACAGAAACCGCTTCCTGTATTACTTCACGAAGCATCTTGATGCAAATGGCAATATCGTTGACG
Source organism: uncultured Clostridia bacterium (assembly GCA_937907605.1). Taxonomy (GTDB): domain Bacteria; phylum Bacillota; class Clostridia; order Oscillospirales; family Acutalibacteraceae; genus Eubacterium_R. The sequence continues at coordinate 39,799 of CALCYI010000012.1, forward strand.
GTTCTTTAGCAGAGTGTACCAACTCCAACCCGGATAATAATTCTTACGGATGGTTAGAGGGTAGCACAAGCAATAGACCTTCATACTATGATTATTCCGGTCAGACTGCTTACAAGACAGGAAACAACGGTAAAGGCAATCATAATGATTGGCAGGGTACAGCTGTATTCTCAGGTAAGTATAGTGTTGTTCCAAATGAGTATCAGCAGATTTACGACGGCTATATTTATGATTCTAACGATAGTAAGTCCAAGAAGGCGTATGCCGCGACGATTGGAGACGTAAGCGGCTCCAACGCAACGCAGCTCGACGTATCCGCCGAATATATGGCGAACTATATCCTTGAACTCGGCGACTATCATAAGATTACCGACCTTGGTGTATCAGGCGGACGTTTCGTAGGTAACGAGACATGGCATTACTACAATATCGGCGTTCACACCTGCGATAAGGGCGCTATGCGTCAGTTCGCAGAGGAAGTTCTGAACCAGGATATCGACCTTGAGACGTATGCCGAAACCCGCGAAATCGTAACTACAGGTCCTATCGACTCCTCCAAGGTTTCCTACGCTTCCTATAAGGATTATATCCGTGCGGTTGCCAAGTGTATGTGGTTTGCGGAAGATCCGACGAACACCACAGCGGGCGATATCGCCGACGAGGAGCAGTATGCTAACGACTATGCTTGCGCAGAGAGCGACGATATGGAATACCGTACCGCTTATGACGCCGAAGGTCACGCTATCTATAACACCGATACAGCCGGCTCCAACATCTTCCAGGACGGTCAGACCACAACCGACCCGGTGCAGGCACAGCTGATTAAGGATGTTATTGAAGCCTACGCTAACCTTTACGACGTAACCAAGTACGCAGAGGTTGAAAGCGAATACAAGAAGACTAAGGAATTCCTTGAAGCAGCAGAGGAAGTTGAGGACGAAAATCCGGGTACTTATTCCGCTCAGTCACTTAACAACTACCGCAATGCGCTTAACGCTATCAAGGAACACGCGGTTAACTACTACATCTATTGGGACGAGGGTCCGAACAAGGATACAACTGCTGAAGAAGACGGTAAGTACCACGTTCTTGACGGCGAAGGCAATCCTGTGATTGACGCAGAAACCGGCAAAGAGGTTACTATCGACATCGTTGATACCAACCTCGATAACGAGGAATTCTGGCGTAAGTCAGCCCTTACCGGTGAGGAATACGAGGAGCTTAAGGACTTTATGAGAGAGCTTCGCGGCTCGCTCGCAGAGCCTGTTGACGAAACTCCTCTGACCGACCAGATTAATAACGCTGTTGTACCGACGCTCACGGACGGCGAAATCACGTTTGACCAAAACGGTGATTACGTATCCGAAGAAGCTGATAAGAGCAAGAAGGGTATGGACGAAGAGGGTATCTTCGACACCGAAGGCGCACAGGTTTACTCCTACAATTCCTGGAAGGAGCTTGATGATTGTCTGAACGTTACAACAGGCACCTATGCAGCATATACGGAAGATACTGACGATACCCGCGCTCAGATGCTCGAGGATCGTACAGCATCCGCAGAAGATCTTGCACTGGCTATCGGCGCTAACGACCTTATCGACGAAACCGCAGGCAGCAACAAGTATGCAACCCTCGGTGAACGTAATCTCAAGGAGCTCCTTAACACCATAGACGACGTTAAGTACGAAATCCTTCTTGACGCTTCCGATTCCGACAGCCCGTACCGTTCTCGTGACCAGCTGGCTGTTGATAAGAAGGCTGCTGAGCTTGCTCCGCTTGTAACAAGTCCTGTTGATTTAGTAGATAATTACAATTCATACAACAATGCGTATGCAATCGTAAGTGCTGTTGACCTCAACAAGTACATTGACCCAAGCTTGATTACAGCAGAGCTTGGTAAGAGAGCTCCTGAGGTTTACATTGCAGCTACCGACGCAATGGAACAGTACAATGCAAGAATGAGCGCTTATAACGCTGCTCATCCCGGTGAAACCCAGAGAATTCTGCTTACGGCAAACTCGGGCGTATACGGCGAACTTAAGGTTCTCGGCATCGGCGAAACCGACCCGTACACCGCGGCGCTTCTTACAGCTGTAAATACGCTTGACTCTGACCCTGAAACCTACGTCAAGAAGTTCAAGGCACAGCTTACCGTTTCCAAGCTTGACGCAGACGGTAACCAGGCATCAGGCTTCCCGCAGACGCTTTCTCAGGAGTGCTACTACGGCGAAACCTTCAGCTTCAATGTTCCGGGTCTTACAGAAACTACTACGACAGACGCGGAAACAGGCGAAACCACAACAACTCTTGACCAGGCTGTCAAGTATTCAATTTCACCTAAGGAAGGTCTTGCTGCAAACTTTGATACTGCAGAGGTTATAGGCTCTCAGAAGTGGACCTATAAGGGTACTACGATTTCCAGAATAGCCGACTCCAACGTAGAAATCGCTGCGGAAATTGTGGAGGATAGGTCCTCTACCAACGACCTTTGCATCAAGTTCTACAACATCTACGGCAGACTGGTGCAGACCTCTTATGTAGCGAATGCTCCGACGAATACAGAGGGCGACCCGGTTGTTTACAATGGCGAAACTGCACTGTACAGAGCAGAAGAGGTTCCGTTCTACTACTTCGATCACTATGAAGTGGAAGAGGTACTTACCGAAGCAGGCGGCGCATCACAGAGAATAGTGGGCTACAACTACAGAGCGAAGTACACAGCAGAAAAGTCTGTACAATTCACAAAGCCTGAAGGTGCAACACTTACCGGCGGCAGAGGCGACACTGCTTCACTTGATGACCTTATGACCCTCAGCACAGAGGCTTCCGACTTCTACGCATGGGCAGTTAAGGACGGCGACAATAAGTATGCAATCGCTTCCTACGATTCGTCCTACAGCTTCTATGCTGCTGACGATACCGACTTCGCAATGGTAACAAGGGTAACCGACGGCGATGAGTACACATATCAGGTTGACGGTACTGAACTTACAGCCGCAATGATGTCCGGCACAATCGGCGAGTTCGCTGACAATACCGGTACTCAGAACTATCCTTACGGCGCTGATAAGTATCTTAAGGAGAAGCTCGACCAGAAGGCTCCGTTCATTGCGGTAATCAGCTCGTCCGTATCCAAGGACGGCAACAACGTTCCGATTACTGACGTTGACGGCAAGTACATTGTTAAGTCCTACGCTATCGTAACAAGCGGTACAAGCGCTAAGATTAACAACGTAACCTTCACAACAGGCGTAACCGTAGGCGGCACAAGAAAGACCGCAACCGCAGCGGTGACCAACATCAACGAATACGGTCAGTTCACGGTAACGGTTAAGGTAAAGAACAGCGTTCCCGCTTCCTGCGACGGTCAGGCGGTACTGAACTACAAGTTCACCTATAACTATAACGATACGGATTACACAATCAACGCTAAGGATACAACTATCAGAGTTGTGTCGCAGCAGTAAAAGCTTTAGGAGGGTATGAGAAATGAAAAAAGTATATTTAGCTCCTGAAGCTGAAATCGAAAAATTTACAGTAGAAACAATCTTTACCGCGAGCAATCCAAGCGGCGGTATCGGCGACGGCGATAACCCCGGCGGTGAGATTGAATTCTAAAACAAATAAGGGGCTGACCTTTCGGTCAGCTCCTTTTCCTTTGCGCCCTTGCTTTCATTTTATCAGTCGGGATATCCGTTGGGGTTCTGGCTCTGCCAGCGCCAGGAGTCCTCGCACATTTCCTCAATGCCTCTTGCAGCCTTCCAGCCGAGCTCCCTTGAAGCCTTTGCGGGATCGCTGTAACAAATTGCGATATCGCCTGCGCGGCGGGGCTTGATTTCATAGGGAATGGTAACTCCGCTTGCCTTTTCAAACGCCTTAACGACGTCAAGCACGCTGTAGCCGACTCCCGTGCCGAGATTGTAGATAAAGAGCCCCGTATCGTTTCTTATCTTCTCTACCGCCTTAACGTGACCGAGCGCGAGGTCAACCACATGGATATAGTCGCGTATGCCCGTTCCGTCGGCAGTTGCGTAGTCGTTTCCGAATACGCCGAGCTTTTCACGCTTGCCGATAGCTACCTGGGTAATATACGGCATAAGATTGTTCGGAATACCGTTCGGGTCCTCGCCCATCGTGCCGCTCTTGTGAGCGCCTATCGGGTTGAAGTAACGAAGAAGGCAGATGCTCCACGTATTATCGCTTGCGTATAAATCCTTCATTATGCACTCAATCATATACTTAGTCCTGCCGTACGGGTTTGTTACTCCGCCAACCTCCATATCCTCGGTGAGAGGAGAGATATTATTCATTCCGTAAACCGTAGCAGAGGAGGAAAATACAATCTTTTTGCAGCCGTTCCTCCTCATTACGTCAAGTAAAACGAGCGTGCCGTTTACGTTGTTGTCGAAATATTCAAGCGGCTTTTCTACGCTCTCGCCGACTGCCTTAAGCCCTGCAAAATGAATAACGCTGTCAATGCTTTCCTTATTGAAAACCGCCTGTAAGCCCTTTTCGTCGCGGATGTCAACCTCATAGAAGGGGAAGTCCCTTCCTACAAGCGCCTTAATCCTGTCGTATGAGGATTTTTTGCAGTTATAAAGATTGTCGATTACTACTACTTCATAACCCGCGTTCATAAGCTCTACGCAGGTGTGTGAGCCGATGTAGCCGAGCCCGCCCGTTACTAAAATTGCCATAAAAGCTTCCTTTCACCTTAAACCTTAAATCTTAAACCTAAAACCTTAATAAGCCTTACCCCAGTAGAGCATATGCTTAGCCGGTTTGCCGCAGCAAACGCATTTATCGCTGAGGTTTTCCTGCTCAAACGGGATACAGCGCGAGCCGACGCCCGTGAGCTCCTTAACTCTGTCCTCGCACTCCTCGCTTCCGCACCACATAGCCTTTACGAAGCCGTCGCCGTTTTCCTCGAGCGCCTTGGTGATGTCCTCGAGCGTGAGAGCCTTATAGGTTCTGCGCTCCCTGTTTTCAAGAGCGCTCTGATATATACCGTCGCGGACTTCGTTAAGCTTCTCGAGGATAACCTCCTCGATATTGTCAAGGGATACGAAGGTCTTTTCTCTGTTGTGGCGCGTTACGATAACGCACTGATTATTCTCTATATCCTTAGGACCTATCTCAACTCTTACAGGAACGCCCTTCATTTCGTACTCCGCGAACTTCCAGCCGGGCGACTGGTCGGAGTCGTCAATCTTTGCGCGGCATACCTTCTTAAGCCTCTCGCAAAGCTCGTTTGCCTTGTCGAGTACGCCCTCCTTGTGCATCGCAATCGGAATTACCATTGCCTGAATAGGAGCAACGGCAGGGGGGAGAACGAGTCCGTTGTCGTCGCCGTGGGTCATAATGATTGCGCCTATGAGACGTGTGGTCATACCCCACGAGGTCTGGTGAGGGTAGGTGAGCTGATTATCCTTATTCGAAAACTGAATTTCGAACGCCCTTGCAAAGCCGTCGCCAAAGTAATGGCTCGTGCCCGCCTGGAGCGCCTTGCCGTCGTGCATAAGCGCCTCAATACAGTACGTGCGCTCCGCGCCCGCGAACTTGTCGCTCTCGGTTTTCTGTCCCTGCACTACGGGAATTGCGAGGTGCTTCTGACAGAATTCGGTATAAATATTTAACATTCTTTCGGTTTCTTCGATTGCTTCCTCGGCGGTAGCGTGGAGGGTATGTCCCTCCTGCCATAAAAATTCGCGCGAGCGGAGGAAGGGACGGGTCGTCTTTTCCCAGCGAACTACGCTTACCCACTGGTTATAAAGCTTGGGTAAATCCCTGTGGGAGTGAACGACGTTCTTGAAGTGCTCGCAGAAAAGCGTTTCCGAGGTGGGACGAATGCAGAGGCGCTCCTCAAGCTTTTCGCTTCCGCCGTAGGTTACCCACGCACATTCGGGCGCAAAGCCCTCAACGTGGTCCTTTTCCTTCTGGAGCAGAGATTCGGGAATGAACATCGGCATACATACGTTTTCGTGCCCCGTTTCCTTGAACATGGAATCAAGGATACGCTGTATATTCTCCCATATTGCATAGCCGTAAGGTCTTATTACCATACAGCCCTTTACGCTTGTGTATTCAATGAGCTCCGCTTTTTTGCATACGTCGGTATACCACTTAGCGAAATCCTCATCCATTGACGTAATCGCGTCAACCATTTTCTTTTGCTGAGCCATGATGTCTCTCCTCATAATTTATTGCATAATATTATAATATATTTTTGGTAGTATGTAAATATTAAATTTGTCAAATTAATATATTATATAAATTATCAATTTTATTACATTGTATAAAAAATCAATCTTTATGTTGAAAAAATTTTTTTCGGTGCTATAATGAGTCTTATAATAAAGATAGGAATGGAGGTATCGTATGATGTTTACTCCTATCACGGCGAAGCTTGACTTACAGGAGGAGCTGACCGAGGCGCTCAACATCAATGAAGTGTTTTCGTTTAAAATTGGCTCTCTTACCGTAAGTATTGACGAGTCCACGGTGGTTTCGTGGATTATCATTATCGCCATGACGATTATTGCTCTGCTACTAACGAGGAATCTTAAGGTGCAGGGCGAAATTACAAGACGGCAGGCGCTGCTTGAGCTGTGCTATGAAAAGGCTGAGGGCTTTTTCAAGGGGCTTATGGACGAAAAGACCTGGGGCTTCATACCGTGGCTTATGAGCGTTGCTCTCTTTATCGGAATATCAAATATAATAGGGCTTTTTGAATTCAAACCTCCCACTAAGAGTATGCAGATGACCGCAGCGCTCGCGCTTACGAGCATTATCCTCGTTGAATACTCAGCCTTTAAGGATAAGGGCATAGGCGGGCGATTAAAGGCGTTTGCAAGTCCTATGGCAGTCATAACCCCTATAAGCATTATGGAGGTATTTACTAAGCCTCTGTCGCTGTGTATGCGACTTTTTGGTAACGTGCTTGCCGCGTTTACGATTATGGAGCTTATAAAGATTGTTACGAGGGCGATATACATTCCGGGTATTCCCGTAGTTTTCAGCCTGTATTTTGATATTTTTGACGGACTTCTTCAGGCGTATATTTTCGTATTCCTGACTGCGCTTTATCTTAAAGAGGCGGTTGAGCCCGTTGAGAAGAAAGAAAAGAAAAAGAAGAAAAACAAAAAGGTAAAAGCTTAATATAATTTAGATTAAGGAGATATATTATGGGACTTATTGCTATTGGTGCAGGACTTGCAGTATTAGTAGGTATCGGCGCAGGTATCGGTATCGGTATCGCAACGGGTAAAGCAGTCGAGGGTATCGCAAGACAGCCTGAGGCTTCGGGTAAAATCCAGACCTCGCTTCTTCTCGGCGCGGCGCTTGCCGAGGCTACCGCTATTTACGGTCTTATCGGCGCAATTCTTATTATCGTACTGCTCAAATAGGGTGCGGAATAATAAGCATATTGAAAGGGTTTATATCTTATGATTAAATTTGACTGGAATCTGCTTTTCGGAATAATTGATATCATTGTCTTTTATCTTCTGATGAAGAAATTCCTCTTCGGCAGGATAAAAAAGGTAATGGACGAGCGCAGGGAGCTTATCTCAAAGGAGCTTGAAGAGGCTGAGAATAAGAACCGCGAGGCTGACGAAAAGCTTGAAGCATATGAAAACAGAATCAGCGCCTGTGAGGAAGAGGGAAGAAGGATTATCGGCGAGGCTAAGGAAAAGGGCAACGCTGAGTATGATAGAATTCTTGCCGAAGCAAGAGCAGACGCCGAGGAGCTTAAGAAATCGGCTGAGGCTGAGGCAAAGGCTGAAGGCGACAGGGCTAAGAGCGAGGCTAAAGAGGAAATTGCCGCTCTTGCAATTCAGGCTGCCGAAAAAATTATCGGCTCCTCCGTTAACGAGAATACCGACAGCGCTATATTTGATGAGTTTTTGAATGAGGGCAGGAATGAGTAACAGTAACGAAATTATCGCAAGGGCGATTATTACCTGTGTGACCGAGCCCGATGAAAAACAGCTCAGAGGACTTAAAGAGTTCGTCTTAAAACAAACGGGTGCAGACTCTGCGGAGCTTGAAATAGTAAAGGACGCCTCGTTAATCGGCGGCTTTACTATCCAGATAGGCAATACGCTCTATGACCGAAGCATTAAAAGCAAGCTCTCAGAGATGAAAATTAGCCTTGCTTCTCAGGTGAAGAGGAACGCCGGTTCCGACAATATTATTTCTATACTAAGGGAAGACGTTGAGAGCTTTAAATTCACAACCGACGGCGAAGAGGTCGGAAGCGTTATAAGCGTAGGCGACGGAATTGCGCTTATTAACGGTCTTGACGACGTAATGTACGGCGAAATCGTTATCTTTGAATCGGGCGTAAAGGGCATGGTTCAGGATATTAAGAGCGATACCGTAGGCTGTATCCTTTTCGGCGCTGACGACGACGTTAGCGCAGGCTCGAGGGTTAAGCGCTCTCACAAAATGGCGGGAATTCCCGTCGGCGAGGGCTATATCGGCAGAGTTGTAAACGCGCTCGGCGAGGCTATTGACGGCAGGGGCGATATTGAGGCGGAGGATTACCGCCTTGTTGAGCAGCCCGCTCCCTCAATAGTCGACAGAAAGAGCGTGTCAAAGCCGCTTGAAACGGGTATACTTGCAATCGACTCAATGTTCCCGATAGGCAGGGGACAGCGTGAGCTTATAATCGGCGACAGGCAGACGGGTAAAACCTCAATCGCGCTTGATACGATTATTAACCAGAAGGGCAAAAACTGCATATGCATATATAATGCGATAGGACAGAAGGCGTCCACCGTAGCCAAGCTTGTAAGCGATTTAAAGAAGCACGGCGCGATGGATTATACTATCGTTGTCTGCGCGACTGCCTCAGACCCCGCGTCGTTGCAGTATATTTCGCCGTATTCGGCTACCGCTCTTGCCGAGCATTTTATGTATCAGGGCAGGGACTGCCTTATCGTGTACGACGACCTCAGCAAGCACGCGGTTGCGTACCGTGCAATCTCGCTTCTGCTTGAAAGACCTCCCGGACGAGAGGCGTATCCAGGCGACGTATTCTATCTTCATTCACGCCTGCTTGAGCGCTCGAGCAGACTTTCCGAGGAGCTCGGCGGCGGCTCGCTTACGGCGCTTCCGATTATTGAAACGCAGGCGGGCGACGTTTCCGCGTATATTCCGACCAACGTGATTTCAATTACCGACGGCCAGATTTACCTTGAAGCAGACCTGTTTTTCAGCGGTCAGCGCCCCGCGGTAAACGTAGGACTTTCGGTATCCCGTGTTGGCGGCGCAGCGCAGACGAAGGCGATGAAGAAGGCGGCGGGCTCGCTCAGGGTAGACCTTGCGCAGTTCAGGGAAATGGAGGTTTTCACTCAGTTTGCCTCAGACCTTGACGACGAAACGAAGGAGCTGCTGACTTACGGCGCGGGACTTATGGAGCTGCTTAAGCAGCCGCTCGGAAACCCCATGCCGCTGTCGCACCAGGTTGTAACACTCGTTGCGGCGATAGGAAAGAAGTTTATCTCGGTTGAAAAATCCGAGCTTAAAAAGCATCAGCGCGCGTTACTCTCATATTTTGAAGAGGAGCACGGCGATATATTAGAAAGAATAGAAAGCGAAAAGGTGCTTGACGGAGAGCTCAGAGAAGCAATTCTCAGCGCCGTTGACGCATATAACGAAAGCTTGTAAGGACTTGAGAAATGGCGAGTGCAAGAGAAATCCAGAGCCGTATGAAGTCGATTAAGGATACCATGAAAATCACGAGTGCGATGAATATGGTATCCTCCTCAAAGCTTCAGAAGGCAAAGAAGGATTTAAAAAATACCGAGCCCTATTTCAGTATGATACAGGACTCGCTTGCGAAAATTCTTGACATAGCCCCCGAAGCGGGCAACGAATATTTTGATATGAGGCCCGAAAAGGACGAAAACACGAGGGTAGCGGGATATCTCGTTATCACCGCGGACAAGGGACTTGCGGGCGCATATAACCATAACGTTATAAAGCTTGCCGAAAAGATGATTAACGCGGACGGTCCCGATATGCTCTTTATCGTAGGACAGCTCGGACGGCACTATTTTGAAAAAAAGGATATCCCCGTTGATATTGATTTTAAGTACACCGCGCAGAATCCGTCAATGAACAGGGCAAGGCATATAGCGGGAAAGCTGCTTGAGCTTTTCCTTGACGGGCGCATTGACGATTTATACGTCGTTTATACCCAGATGGTAAACTCGATGGCGGTTGAAACCGTGTGCCGTAAAATACTTCCGCTTAAGGCTGAAAAAATAGAAACGCAGGACAACGAGCTTGTTGATACCTACGAGGACGCAGAGTTTTATCCCGACCCGAAAACCGTATTTGATATGATAGTACCCGACTACGTGACGGGCTTTGTATACGGCGCGCTCGTTGAGTCCTTCTGCTGCGAGCATCAGTCGAGGATGATGGCTATGCAGACCGCGACGGACAGCGCCTCCGATATGATTAAGGAGCTTACGGTTAAGTATAACCGCGCGCGTCAGGCGGCTATTACTCAGGAGATTACCGAGGTAGTCGGCGGAGCAAGAAAGAAAAAGAATTCATAAGGTGAAGCATATGAATTACGGAAAAATTGTACAGATTATGGGACCCGTTATCGACGTTTATTTCGATGACACCCTTCCTAAAATTAAAGATGCGCTTACCGTTGAGCTCGGCGGCAGAAAAGCAGTTATGGAGGTTGCTCAGCACATCGGTAATAATACCGTAAGGTGCATTATGCTCGCGGCTTCCGACGGGCTTTATAAGGGTATGCAGGTTGAGAACACGGGCAGCTCTATTAAGGTTCCGATAGGAAAGAAAACGCTCGGCAGACTTTTTAATGTTACGGGCGAAACGATTGACGGTCTTGAAAGCCTTGAAAATGAGGAGCACTGGTCGATTCACAGGAAGCCCCCGAGGTTCGACGAGCAGTCGAGCGAGGTTGAAATCCTTGAAACAGGTATCAAGGTTATCGACCTCCTTACCCCGTACCAGAAAGGCGGTAAAATAGGCCTTTTCGGCGGAGCGGGCGTAGGTAAAACCGTGCTTATTCAGGAGCTTATTACCAACGTTGCGACTCAGCACGGAGGCTATTCAATTTTTACGGGCGTTGGAGAGCGTTCAAGAGAGGGTAACGACCTCTGGAACGAGATGAAGGAGAGCGGAGTTATCAACAAAACCGCCCTCGTATTCGGCCAGATGAACGAGCCTCCCGGAGCGCGTATGCGCGTTGCCGAGACGGGACTGACTATGGCAGAGTATTTCCGCGATAAAGAAAATCAGGACGTGCTTCTCTTTATTGATAACATATTCAGATTTATTCAGGCGGGAAGCGAGGTTTCCTCGCTGCTCGGGCGTATGCCCTCTGCGGTTGGCTATCAACCCACCCTTGCCTCCGATCTCGGCGAATTACAGGAGAGGATTACCTCGACTAAAAACGGCTCTATCACGTCGGTTCAGGCGGTTTACGTTCCCGCCGACGACCTTACCGACCCCGCCCCTGCAACGACCTTTGCTCACCTCGACGCGACCACAGTATTGTCAAGAAAGATTGTTGAAAAAGGTATTTATCCCGCCGTTGACCCGCTTGAGAGTAACTCGAGAATACTCGAGGCTGACGTTGTCGGCGAGGAGCATTACGAGGTTGCAAGAAGGGTACAGGAGTATCTCCAGAGATATAAGGAGCTTCAGGACATTATCGCCATCTTAGGTATGGAGGAGCTTTCAGACGAGGATAAGCTCGCGGTACACAGGGCGCGCCGTCTTGAAAAATTCCTCTCTCAGCCGTTCCACGTAGCTGAGCAGTTTACGGGACTCAAGGGCGTTTACGTTCCGCTTAAGGAGTCGGTAAGAGGCTTTAAGATGATAATTGACGGCGAGGTTGACGACCTTCCCGAAATGGCATTTTTCAATGTCGGAACGATTGACGACGCTATTGAAAAGGCAAAGGGTTTATAATATATGGATACGTTTAAGCTTAAAATCGTTTCCTCAAACAGAGTGTTCTTTGAGGGCGACTGCGTTCAGCTCGTGCTGCCCGCTGCGGACGGGGGCTCAATAGCATTTCTCGCCCACCACGAAAACGCGGTTGCGCCGATAGAATTCGGCGAAATGAAGATAACTACTCCCGAGGGAGAGGAGATATTCGCGTTCATCGGAAGCGGATTTATCGAGTATTTTGATAACTCCGCCAATGTGGTTTGCATTTCCTGTCAGAAGCCTGAGGAAATCGACAGGAAGCGTGCAGAGGAGGCTAAGGAGAGAGCCGAGGAAATGCTCCGCCAGCAAAACTCCATTTTTGAGTATCACCAGGGACAGATGAACCTTGCGAGAGCTATGGAGAGACTGAAAATTAAAAATATGCACGATATTTAATGCCCTTTGTTATTTTCTTAACAAATTAAACTTGATTTTTAACCCCATTTCTGTATAATGGGAGTGTAGGAATAAAATATATTAATAATAAGGAGAATTAATATGGCAAAAAAATATTACTGTCCGGTATGCGGATACGAAACCGACGAGAAAATCGACATCTGCCCTATCTGCAAGGCTCCTATGGAACCCGTAGAGGAGGAAGCTCCCGCTGCTGAGGAAAAGAAAAAGATGTATTACTGCCCCGTATGCGGTTATGAGACTGCTGAGGAAATTGAAAACTGTCCCATCTGCGGCGCAAAAATGAAAGAAAGAGACGCTGAAGCTGAAATGGCGTGGGCTGCAGAACATAAGGTTGGCATTATTGACGGCGTTCCGGAAGAAATTGTTCAGGGACTTCGCGACAACTTCAACGGCGAATGCTCAGAGGTTGGTATGTATCTTGCTATGGCAAGAGTAGCTCACAGAGAGGGCTATCCCGAAATCGGTCTTTACTGGGAAAAGGCTGCATGGGAAGAGGCTGAGCACGCTGCTAAGTTTGCGGAAATGCTCGGCGAGGTTCTTACCGACAGCACCAAGAAAAACCTTGAAATGCGCGTTGCCGCCGAAAACGGCGCAACCCTCGGCAAGACTGAGCTTGCTAAGAAAGCAAAGGCTCTCAACCTCGACGCTATTCATGATACTGTACATGAAATGGCGAGAGATGAAGCAAGGCATGGAAAAGCATTTGCGGGACTTCTCAAGCGTTATTTTGGCGAATAATTATAATACGTCCTTTGGGCACAGCTTCGGCTGTGCCTTTTGCCTTGCTTCATCTCGAGCTATGCCGCTCCAAATCTCTGATTTGGGAGAAAGCTCCTGCGGTGCTTTTTGCTTTGTTAATTCCGAATTATTTTATCTTATATATAATAAATTAAAAAAATACTTGACATTATTTTCCCGTTGTGGTATATTGACTATACCTCGTTTTGGGTTTATTTTTTTGCCCATTAATTTGACTGTCCTGCGAGCGTGGTGGGGGAGTTGAACGAGGGAGATTAGAATATCGAAATAATATAGGAGGTGCCATTATGAGAGTTAAAGTAACTTTAGCTTGCACTGAATGCAAACAACGCAATTACAACACAATGAAAAACAAGAAGAACACACCGGACAGGCTTGAAATGAACAAGTACTGCAGATTCTGTAAGAAGCATACTGTCCACAGAGAGACAAAGTAACGGAGGGAATTACGATGGCTGACGAGAAAAAGGCTAAGAAGACTTCCGAAAAGAAGTCAGGCGAAAAAAAGGCTCGTAAAAACCCGTTCAAAGCAATCGGAGCTTTCTTCAAAAGCGTAAGAAGCGAGGGCAAGAAGGTTACATGGCCTAAGGCAAAAGAGGTATGGAAGAACACTCTCGTAGTTCTTGTAGTTATCCTTATCGTAGGTCTTGCAATTTTCGGCGTTGACCGTCTCCTCTCTCTCGGTATGAAGGGTATCAAGCAGCTTGCTGAGTCAAAGACGACTACTTCTGCTGAAACCACTACTCAGTCCGCGGCTGACGCGCTCAGCAGTCTCCTTGGCGGCGATACCGATACGTCCGAGGATACAAGCGAAGGTGAAACCGAAGCTGCAAGCGAGGCTGAAACAGAGGCAGATACGACCGAGGCTCAGGACTAATTCTTATCTCGGACACGGAGGCTTATATGGAAGAAGCTAAATGGTATATTGCTCATACATTTTCCGGTTACGAAAATAAGGTAGCGAGCGACCTTAAGATTAAGGTTGAAAATCGGAACTTAACCGATTTAATTCAGGACGTCCGTATCCCGACCGAAACCGTCGTTGAGGTCAAGGAGGACGGAACGAAAAAAGAAATCGTAAGAAAGCTTTTCCCGAGCTATATTTATATCAAAATGGTAATGACGGATGAAACCTGGTACGTTGTACGCAACACCAGAGGCTGCGCAGGCTTCGTAGGTCCCGAGGGCAGACCCGTTCCTCTCACCGAGGACGAGGTTAAAAGGGCGCTCGGCACCGAGGTAGTAAATATCGAAGTAGCGTACGAGGTAGGCGACGTGGTTAACGTTATCGACGGTCCGCTTGAGGGCTTCTCGGGCACCGTTGAGGAAATTGACGCCGCTAATAATTCCGTTCAGGTTATCGTTTCGATGTTCGGCAGGGACACGGCGGTAGATTTCGAGCTTGACCAGCTTGAAAAGGTCGAAGATTAAATTCAGTAATTCGCAGTGCAAACTGCTTTTACCATAGGGTACTATTTATAGTATTTTATGAGTGGGAGGAGCGCAAAGCGCTTCGCCAATTACCACATTTTTAGGAGGAAAAATATTATGGCTCAAAAGGTAGTAGGTTTAATTAAACTTCAAATCCCTGCAGGCAAGGCTACTCCGGCTCCCCCGGTAGGTCCTGCTCTCGGTCAGCACGGTGTAAACATCGTAGCATTCACTAAGGAATTCAACGACAGAACCAAGAACGATGTTGGTATGATTATCCCCGTTGTTATCACTGTTTACGATGACCGTTCATTCACATTCATCACTAAGACACCGCCCGCAGCAGTTCTTATTAAGAAGGCTTGCGGAATTGAGACTGCATCAGGAGTTCCGAACAAGAACAAGGTTGCAACAATCTCAAAGGCTGACGTTCAGAAGATTGCCGAGACTAAGATGCCCGACCTTAATGCTGCTTCTCTTGAAGCTGCGATGTCAATGGTCGCAGGTACAGCTCGCAGCATGGGTATAGTAGTAGAAGACTAATTCCCTTGTGGGAGGAAAAATCCGATTTAACCACTGGAGGTAATTTATAATGAAACACGGAAAGAAATTTATTGAAAGCGCAAAGCTCATTGACAGAGCTAATTTATATACAACCGCGGAAGCTCTCGAGCTCGTTCAGAAAACGGCTACGGCTAAGTTCGACGAAACCGTAGAGGCTCACGTTCGTCTCGGCGTTGACTCACGTCACGCAGACCAGCAGGTAAGAGGCGCGGTAGTTCTTCCTAACGGAACAGGTAAGGACGTAAGAGTTGCAGTATTCGCTAAGGGCGATCTTGCTAAGGCTGCTGAGGAGGCAGGCGCCGACGTAGTAGGCGACGCTGACCTCGTTCAGAAGATTCAGGGCGGCTGGATGGAATTCGACGTAGCGGTTGCATCCCCTGATATGATGGGCTTCGTAGGCCGTCTCGGTAAAATCCTCGGTCCCCGTGGCTTAATGCCGTCACCCAAGGCTGGTACCGTTACCCCTGACGTTGCAAAGGCTGTTAAGGAAGCTAAGGCAGGTAAGATTGAGTACCGTCTTGATAAGACTAACATCATTCACTGCCCGATCGGCAAGGTATCCTTCGGTACCGATAAGCTTCTTGAAAACTTTAATACCCTTCTTGACGCTATCATTAAGGCTAAGCCCGAGGCTGCAAAGGGACAGTACATCAAGTCCTGCACAGTTGCGTCAACGATGGGCCCCGGCGTTAAAATCAATCCTAACAAGGTTGGTTCCGCCGCTGCGGAATAAAAAAAGCCCTGCGGGGCTTTTTTTAATGAAATAAATTCCTTGCGGAATTAATGAAATAAGGCTATGCCTTATGAAATAGCTACGCTATGAAATACGCTTGTGCGTATGAATTTATTTTATTTCATATTTTGTTTTACAAAATATTTCATGATTCATCAGAATTATTTCATATTGCGTAGCAATATTTCATTTTAATAGCGATTACACTGATGAGGTGAATTGAATGAAAGATAATGTACTGATTGATTTATCAATGAGTTTTTCGGTGGAAACATTAAAGAAGGTTGAAGGAATAAAGGGGCATTATGCGCTTGTAAACCAGATTGAACGCTCGGCAACAAGTATTGGTGCTAATATTCACGAGGCAAATTATGCCCAGAGTAAGCCTGATTTTATATCGAAGCTGCAAATAGCACTTAAGGAATCTTATGAAACGGAGTATTGGTTAAAACTGTTTTCAAAAGTGAATTATCTTGAAGCATCAACTGCAAAAGAATTGCTTAATAAATGCGGAACGATTCGCAGAATACTGATCGCTTCAATTAATACAGCTAAAAACAATAAGTAATAGATAAAATAAAGGAACTGTTTATTTTGAACAACAGTTCCTTTATTTCTTGTATTCTGCAATATCCTCTAATTTACAGTTTAATATTTCACATAGAGTATTCAGGGTATAAGTGCTGACATTACCGTTTTTACGTAGCCTATCAAGCTGTCCGTTGCTAATGTGATAATCCTTAATCAACTTGTACTGAGAAATATTCTTTTTTTTCATAGTTTTCCAAAGCTTATCATATACAATCATTTTCTCACCGCCTACAGTTATTATTGTAGATTGATGTTCATATATTGACAATTGACCGTATACGGGCTATAATCATATTGTCCGAAAAGAGACAATGCATAACTGAAGAGAGGGAGATGATATTTTGCTTTTTATAGTTATAGTTATGGTGCTCGGTTTGATAGCGGTGTTTTTTTTAGGATTAATGATGTTTTTCGGTGAAAATGATGTATTCAAATGGATGGTAATCATCGCGTTAGTACTTGGTGTTTTTGGAGCATATGGACTCCATGAATACAGAGAGAATGTAGACGAATACACGGAAAACATTCAGTATTATCAGGAACGGATAAATGATTTGAACGGCGAGAGGTATAG
Organism: uncultured Clostridia bacterium; assembly: GCA_937907605.1. GTDB lineage: Bacteria > Bacillota > Clostridia > Oscillospirales > Acutalibacteraceae > Eubacterium_R. The sequence continues at coordinate 56,856 of CALCYI010000012.1, forward strand.
CGGAAATGGAAGATATGGCAATTATGGATTAGCGTATTCATACGAAACAAACGATAGCAAACACAAAATTTGGGATTATCAGAAGGAACTAAGGCGGTCAAAAGAAATGGCATGGATAGGTGGTATATCTTGCGTTTATGCAATTGTGATGTCAATTGTCTGCCCTATTCGATGGAAAAAAGACGAAGAATTATTGAAAAATAAGGAAGTTGAAACTTCCGATTAAAAAACACTTGACAAATTATAGTAACTTGTATATAATAACAATGCTGTTCAACCAAAGACAGCAGGTATCGTAAGATGTAAGCGTAGCGCCTGCCGAGGAATGAGCATTATGTAAGTGAGTAATCACTGTTATTATGTAATGTCGTGCATTCCCATATTCTTTGGGAATGCACTTTTCTTTTGGATAGACAGCCTCAAAGTCCATACTTAGTATGGCGAATAATTATGGAGGTAAAAAGCTAAATGCCAAGTACAGTAGTTCTTGAACAGAAAAAGGCACAGGTTGCCGCTCTTTCAGACAGAATTAAGAATTCCTGCGCAGGCGTGGTAGTTGACTACAAGGGTATCAACGTTGCCGACGACACTAAGCTCCGTAAAGAGCTCCGTGAAGCAGGTATCGTTTATACAGTTGTTAAGAATTCCATTCTTGCTCGTGCAGCCGAGGCAATCGGTATGGAGCTCGATAATTCCGTATATGAAGGCACAACGGCTATCGCAACAAGCGATGAGGATTATGTAGCAGCTGCTCGTATCCTTAACACCTATGCCGAAAAGCACGAGAATTTCAACATCAAGACAGGTTATCTTGACGGCGAAATTATCGACAACGCAAAGATTATCTCTCTGGCTAAATTACCGTCAAGAGAAATTCTTCTTGCAACCGTATGCAACGCGTTCAATGCTCCTATTTCCGCTTTTGCCCGTGCAATTCAGGCAATCGTAGATAAGGGCGGCGTTGAGGCATGCGAACCCGCTGAGGCTCCCGCAGAGGAGACAGCAGCTGAGGAAGCACCTGCAGCAGAGGAGACCGCTCCCGCCGCAGAGGAAGCACCCGCAGCTGAAGAAACAGCTCCTGTAGAGGAGGCTCCCGCTGAGGAAGCTCCCGCAGAGGCACCTGCTGAGGAAGCAGCAGAATAATTAATTTTAAATTATCATTTTTACGGAGGAAATAAAAATGGCAGCAGAAAAGATTACAGCAATCATTGAAGAGCTTAAAACTCTTACCGTTCTTGAGCTTTCAGAGCTCGTTCATGCAGTAGAAGAAGAATTCGGCGTAAGCGCTGCAGCAGCAGTAGCAGTAGCAGCTCCCGCAGAGGGCGGCGCAGCAGCTGAGGAAGCTAAGACCGATTTCGACGTTATCATCACATCAGCAGGCACCCAGAAGATCGCTGTTATTAAGGCAGTTCGTGAGGCTACAGGCCTTGGTCTTAAGGAAGCTAAGGCAGTTGTTGACGGTGCTCCCGCTCCTGTTAAGGAAGGTATCCCGCAGGCTGACGCTGAGGCTCTTAAGGCAGCTCTTGAAGCAGCTGGCGCAACTGTTGAGCTTAAGTAATTTAGCTTACATTACCATAATTAAAATAAAACGGTTCACAGATTTCTGTGAACCGTTTTTATTATTGTTTTATTTATCCAACCGGGTGAACGTTGCACTTGTCGTAGAATTCCTTGGAGCAGGGGAAGTCGCACCTGTAATCAACTACTGCTGACATTGATTTATCGTGAACGACTGCAATGCTGGCGTGAATGATATTAACATATACGTGCATATCGTAATGCGCTTCAACAACCTCGCCGGACTTGGTGTCGATAGTGACTATTGCAGTTCCGCCCTTGTACTTAACCTTGCAGTTTTCCTCGGTTGTGCCGCTTGCCCAGCTGAATGCGTCAACCGCGTCAACAACAGCGCCGAGGTCGTTAAGGGAGGTGAACATTCTTCCCTGTGCGTCCATACCTACCCTTGACATTTCAACCGTTTTAGGTTGCATTGAAATCGTGATAGTACCGTCGCCGTTATCCTTTACGCTTGCGGTTACGAGGTCTTCCGCCTGTACTCTGCAGGTCTTAAGGCTCTCGCCCTTTTCGTCGTTGTCGTTTTCGGGCTCGCGCGCGTTACAGGGCTGGAGTCCGCCGATGGTCGGCTTGTAGAGTGCTCCGAGAAGCTGCGGTACAAGCTTATCAAGTACTGCGTTGGATTTACCCTCAACCTTAATGTCGGTAATTGTTATTTCCTTTTGGTCGGCAAAGGCGTACATTTCAACAACCTCGCCGTCCTCGTTTTTATACATCGCGGTCTTTGCTTTGGTTTTGTTGTAAGCGTCGGAGTAGTATTTTACAACGTCGTCGATTGAGCCAAATTCAATACCGCCGTAGTTGCCGGCAATAAATTCGTCGATAACGGGCGGGTCGTCCTCGGAGTCAACGTCCGTATTAGTCACGTCAGCCGTTTTGTTCCATTCGCCTGAGCGCACGTCGGAAATACCCTTCATCGTCATATCCCATATGTAGCCGACCTTAGCGCAGCCCGTAAGGGAGAACACAAGCGCAAATACAAGTGCGATACAGATAAGCGCCTTAATAACTCTTTTCATTACTTTCACCTCTTGTGTCTACTATACACCATTAGACCGAAAAGGTCAATTAATAATATTTCCTGAACGGCAGGAGCATATATACGGTCATTATTACCCATACCGCACCGAATATAATTGCGCTCATTTTAAACCACGGTATTTCGTGCAGCATATCCTTCACGCCGTCTGCGCCGAAGAGGATGAACGAGATTAGTCCGCCGATAAGTATGAATAACGGTATAGCGATTATTAATGCGATAATTGCAGTAAGCAAGCCTGTTATTAATGCTTCGGGCAGTGAAACACTGACGCCGTCATTAGTAAATACCGCCTTCTTTTCCTCCTTGGTGAGCTTTTCCTGCTGCGCCTTTTTAATAGCAATTTTTACGTAATTGTCTATATCCTGACGGATTTCATTGTTTTCGTCAAAAAGGTCAGAGCTGAGTTCAGCACATACGCGCTTTGTCTTATCGCGGAACATACAGGAATAGATATCGCCGATATCTTCGTTTTCTTTAAGCTCTCTTGTGCCGCAAAAACACTTAATCCTTGTTAAATCGTCAATATATCTTTCTCCAAAATACAGATAGAACGCATGGCGCTTTTTGCCCTTGAGCTCGGTTTTGATATACTCGGGATATGCACCCTTGTAGCCGTTTTCCGCCATAAGCGCGTTAATTCTTTCACGCATTAGAAGCATTTTTTCGTCAGGGGCATTCTCGGGCGGATAACCCTCCTGACTTTCCATAATTTTATCAAATAACTCACGCCATACATTCTCATATTTTGCATTATTTAGCTGCTCTGCAAAACGGTCTGTGCGCTTGATACGCAGTCTTTCGTCAGCTTCCGTTTCAATTTTTTCAAGCCGCTTCGCCGCCTCCGAAAAACCGTGTTTAATGAATAACTCCTTTAATAATGGAAAGCGTTGATTATCCGATAGATGATCCAGTCTGTAAAGCTCCGTAAGGAGCGGTATAAACGCAGTTTCACGCTCATTACAGCAGTCGGGAAAAATATCATATTTGTTCGCAATTTCCCACGCAAGCGTAAAAAGGTTATTCCACGGCTTTAAACCGAAATTAATAAGATTTGGTTTATGTATTCTGCACTCAATTTCAGCGTCGGTAAAGGAAATAGTGAGCTTGTCGTTTCTTTTCTCGCCATCTTCGGCGTAGTCATAATAATCCGCGTCTAAAAAGTATTTTCCGTTTTCCTTGCGAATGTTAACGTTTTCCGAATAGATTTCAATCTCACTTATGTCGACTGAGTATTCGGCATTTTTAAGGATGAGTATTTTTTTCATAACGCCGTTATAGAAAATATTAATTTTTAAATTTCCGTTTTCGGCTTGAATATCATATCCGTCAAGGTAAAAACCGTTGTGCTCTATCTGCTCAAAAGCCTTCCGCACCTCAGCGGAAAAATCATTCAGTATTAATAACATTAATGTGTCCATTTTTTATTCTCTCAATTCCTAAATAATAACGGGGTAAGCTGTGCTCACCCCGTTTTGCTTTTAAAGCCCTGTGTTTTCTTTTATGTATTTCCTTGCCTTTACTGCGTATTCGAAGGGGTTTGCTTTCGCGGGGTCCTGCTCCGCCTCGACTACTACCCAGCCCTCGTAATCCGCTTTTTCAAGGATATCAAAGATTGGCTTAAAGTCTACGTCGCCGTCGCCGGGCACGGTGAATACGCCCGCCCTTACGGCGTCAAGGAAGCTCATATGCTGCGGTACAACCTGGTTGTTGTACACGTCTAGCCTTACGTCCTTAAGGTGTACGTGCTTAATTCTGTTTACATATTTTTCGAGTACGGGAACAGGGTCGATACCAGCGAAGGTAAGGTGTCCCGAATCAAAGAGGAGATACACGAGCTCCGGGTCGGTGATTTCCATAAGCTTATCGATTTCCTCCACGGTCTGAACGCCCGTGCCCATATGGTGATGAACGGTGAAATACATACCCTTTGACTTTGCGTACTCGCCCATTTCGTTAAAGCCCTTGGCTACGATTTCCCACTGCTCGTCAGTGTAATACGGCTTTTCGTCAAGAATTGACTTCGTGAGGTCGCCCTGAATGGAATTACCCTGTTCCGACGCGCCGATAACCTTTGCGCCGAGCTTATAAAGCTTGTCGCAGTGCGCCTTGAAGGCTTCGATTGTTTCCTCGTACGGCTTTGAGGTAAGGTACGACGAAAACCAGGCATTACAAATCTGTAAGCCTCTGATGTCAAGATACTTCTTTAATACGTCGGGATCGGCGGGGTATTTGTTGCCGATTTCGCTGCCCTTGAAGCCTGCGAGCGCCATTTCGGAAATGCACTGCTCAAAGGTGTTTTCTGCGCCGAGGTCAGGCATATCGTCGTTGGTCCAGCCTATCGGCGCGATAGCAAGTTTTACTTTATTCGGATTAAGCATAATATTCTCCTTAGTAATCAAAAGTTTTCGCAATATTTTCCTGCATTGCCCTGTAAGCCTCGGCAACCTTTTCGCTCTTTGAAACCTCGGCAACGCCTACTCTCCACCAGCTCTCAAAGCCGGGAGTCATTGTCTGCGGAAGTACCTTGATGTCAAAGAGGACTGCCTTATCCTGCTTTTTTGCGTCCTCAAGAGCCGCTCTGAGCTCGTCGGAGGTGCGGCAGGTGTAGCCCTTTGCGCCGTAGCCCTCTGCAATCTTTGCAAAGTCAACTGTCATATCAGCGCCGTCAAGCATTCCCGTTTCGGGATTCCTTGCGCGGAATACGGTACCGAAGGTGTCGGTACCCTGATTATTCTGCAGGTTTTCGATACAGCCCCAGCCGAGATTGTCGAATACGCATACGTTAATCTTTAAACCCTCCTGGAGAGCGGTATAAAGCTCGCTGTGTCCCATAAGGAACGAGCCGTCACCGCAGAAGGTGTAAACCTCAGCCTCGGGCTTTGCAAGCTTTGCGCCGAGCGCGCCGTTAACCTCGTAGCCCATGTTAGAATAGCCGTATTCCATATGATACGTGCCGCGCTTTTTGGGTCTGAAAAGCCTCTGCATATCGCCGGGGAGCGAGCCCGCCGAGCCGAGCGCTATGTCGTCGTCGCCCATAAATTCATTTATTATACCGAGCGCAAGAGTCTGGTTAAGTCCGCCCGGGAGCTCCTTGGTATAGAAGTCGTCAACGATAGCGTCCCACTCAGCCTTAGCCTTTGCAATCTCGTCGGTGTAAGCGGTCTTATAGTCGCCGAGTGCGCCGTCGATAGCGGTAATCGCTTCTCTTGCGTCGGCGATAATTGCCTCCGCGTCCATCTTGTACGCGTCAAACGGACAGATATTTATGCCGAGCACCTTTCTGTTCTCATTAAAGAGCCACTTTGACGAGGTGGTGAAGTCCGAAAATCTTGTACCCACGCCGATAATGAGGTCAGCGTCGCGACCGATAACGTTGGCAGCCTTGCCGCCCGTAACGCCGATACCGCCGAGGTTCAGCGGATGGCGCCAGTCGATAATGCCCTTGCCCGCCTGGGTTTCGGAAATCGGGATATTGTGTGCCTCTGCGAGCTTGAGGAGCTCAAGCTCAGCCTCGCTGTAACGAACGCCGCCGCCGCAGATGATAATCGGTTTCTTTGCCGTTTTTATTAATTCAACCGCTCTTTCAAGCTGGGATTTGCTGATAGGTCTGCGGTCGATATGCCATACTCTTTTCTGAAGGAAATGCTCGGGATAATCGTAAGCCTCGCCCTCAACGTCCTGCGGCATAGCAAGGCAAACCGCGCCCGTGTCGGCGGGGTCGGTCAGAACTCTCATTGCGTTAAGGCAAGCGGTCATTAACTGCTCGGGGCGGTTAATCCTGTCAAAATAGTGGCATACGCCCTTGAACGCGTCGGTAACGGTCCTTCCGTAGTTGTCAAAAAATTCAGCCTGCTGCAAAACGGGGTCGGGCTGACGGCATGCGAAGGTGTCGCCGGGGAGAACGAGAAGGGGTATCCTGTTTGCCGTCGCGCAGCCGCACGCGGTTACCATATTTGTCGCACCGGGGCCGATTGACGATACGCAGGGGATAATAGCCCTTCTGTCCATCTGCTTTGCGTACGCAACGGCGGCGAGAGCCATATTCTGCTCGTTCTTGCCCTGATAGAAGGTGAGGTTATGTCCGCCCTGCTCGAGCGCCTGGCCTACGCCTACAACGCAGCCGTGACCGAAGATGCCGAACATACCCGAAACGAATTTCGTTTCCTTGCCGTCAAATTCTACGTACTGATTGTCGAGGAACTTAACAAGCGCCTGCGACATAGTAAGTCTTTCTCTTTTCATATTTATCACCTTATGCTTCAATTTCTGAAAGCTTAACAGGTCTGTGCTCAGCTACGGAAAGCTTAGCCGCAAGACCTAAGCGGAGCGCCTCAAGACCGTCGTAAACCGTCGTTTTTGTAGCCTTATCGTTTACTACCGCGTCGATGAATTCCGTCATCTCGTCGGTAAAGGACTTCATATACCTCTCAAGGAAGAAGTAAAGCGGCTTGTCGGTTACGTTTCCGTTTTCGTTGATATATGCAACGTTGGTCGGTGTGTCGTTAGCAGCGCTTGCCTGACCGCCCGAGCCGAATACCTCAAGCCTCTGGTCGTAGCCGTAGCAAGCCTTACGGCAGTTGTCAATAACGCCGATAGCGCCGCTCTTGAATTTAAGCGCAACAAGCGCGGTATCAACGTCGCCCGCGGCGCCGATTGCTTCGTCAACCATAACGGTTGCGTTTGCGTAAACCTCTTCAACCTCGCCGCCTATGAAGCGCGCCATATCGAAATCATGTACCGTCATGTCAAGGAAGATACCGCCCGATACCTTAACGTATTCAATCGGGGGCGGTTCGGGGTCGCGGGAGGTAATCTTAATCGTCTGAAGCTCGCCGAGCTTGCCTTTATTTGCAAGGTCTTTGATATGTGCAAAGTTGTGGTCATAGCGCCTGTTGAAGCCTATCTGAAGCTTAACGCCCGCCTTGTCAACCGCGGCGATAACCTTTTTAATCTTAGCTACCGTAAGGTCAACGGGTTTTTCGCAGAATATATGCTTGCCCGCTTCTGCCGCCTCGCACGCGATGTCAGCGTGGGTATCGGTTGAGGAGCAGATTAATACCGCGGTAATCTCGGGATTCTTTAATATCTCGTGATAATCCTCATAGTATTCGGGAATGCCGAGCTCCTCGGCAACTCTTTTTGCGCCCTCAACGTAAATATCTGAAATCGCAACGATTTCCGCCTGAGGAATATGGTACGTAATGGATTTAGCATGAACCTGTCCGATTCTGCCTGCACCGATAATTCCGACTTTAATTTTATTCATTTTTTATCCGTCCTTTCGGTTTTTATTCAGAAATATTTTATCACAGTATAAATTAGATTTCAATAAATTATATTAAATAATAAATAAAAAAGAAGAATACCCGTGCATAACACATGGGTATTCCCCTCTCTGTCTATAACAAACTATAGGAGGACAGGTTACTCGGCACGGTTGCGGCTCCGTGACGAGCGTGACTTCATTATATTCAATTATGTACAATTTGTCAAGAAATAGGTGAATAAATTTATAGCAATATTAACAAAAAGAAATAAGTGTAAGATAAATTTTCTAAAAGATTTTGCCATAAAATTTTTATTGTCCAAATAAAAGTAAAATTTGATTAATTCTATTGACTTAGAACATACGTTCCTCTAAGATTATATATAGATTGATTCCACTCTCAGTCAGATTTTGGTGCTCGTTAGCGAGCGCCTATAGAAAGGCAGGACGTATAATGACAATTGACGAATTGGCTCGTGAATACGAGAATCAGTATAAAATCCTATCCGCCAAGGCAAAGGGGCTTACCCCGTTACTCTGCGTGAAGCGCGGCAAGGATTTATATTTACTGAGGAAAAAGATAATGATATATAACGAAATGGCTTGTGAATGCAGATACATAGCGTCAATACTTTCCGGCTACTATGAGGAGGACTAATGGATTACTTAGACAATTACTATTATAAATTGAATAACAATGACGAGAACGATACTCAGCGTGCTGCGAGAAAAGCAATAGGTGCAATACTTCCTGCCTTGTTTGAAAATGAGCTGACAAAAAAGCAGGAAATGTGCCTTAAATACAAATACATTTACGGCAAGACACAAAGCGAGATTGCAAAGCTCCTTAAGGTCTCGCAGCCCACGGTTTCGCGCCATATTGCAAGGGGAAAGAGTATCGTAAATGATAAACTCAAATATTGTAGCGCCGCAATTCTGTGCGCGCTGAATGAATATGATAAATAGAAAAATGAGAGTCGCAAAGGGGTGTCCTGCGTAAAGAATAACAGCCTTAAAATCACCTCTTTTTCGCTATAACGTCATTAAAAATCGGGTCAAGGCGGCAAGCCTTAACCCGATTTTATGCTTTGTTCTAACAAAAAATAGGTTGATTTTAAGGTGCAAAGCAGTTTTGGCAAAGTTATTTTAGCTCATAAAGGGATTACAAAGCCGCCTGCATACTCGCGTATTCAGGCGGCTTTTAATTTCTTTAGGGGCAAACGGACAAAGCCAAAACCTATTCTTCTTTGCGTAGGATACCCCAAGCGGCTCTCATTTTTTAATATCAAGGAATTTTTCAAATTCAATACCGTCGGGGTGGTAGTGCTTTTCGCTCTCGTTTTTAAGGGTTTCCTCAATCGCTTTTTCAATGAAATCGGAGGCTTTTTTTACCGCGGTAAATATGTCCGCGGAGTTTATGTATTCGCTTAGTACATAGGCTGAAAAAATATCGCCCGTCCCCGAAAAGTGCTCACCGAGCTTTTTACTTTTAATAACCCTGAATTCGCCGTTGCAGTATACCGCGTTTGCGATTTCGCTATCTATCATGATGCCCGTTGTGATTACTATCGGGCTGTTCTGCCTTTTTGACATCTCCTCAATTTCGCAAAGAGAATAGCTTACCGACGGCTTTTCACCGCTGAGCAGGGCAAGCTCCGTTACGTTAGGGGTAATGATGTCCGCCTTCTTTGCAAGCGCTTTTACTGCGCTTATGCTTTTTTCGTCGTAGCAGGGATATACTTCGCCGTCGTCGCCCATAATCGGGTCTACCGTAACCACCGTGTTTTCGCCCTTGAATTCGTCGATGAACGAGGAGATAATTTCGCCCTGTGCGCTGTTAGGTATAAAGCCCGTTAAAATGCCGTCAAAGCCGACGTTTAGGCGTTTCCACTCGTTTATGAACCCCTGCATCGGACTTGTTAAATTCACGCTCTTAAAGCTGTCGTAGCCCGTCTGGTTTGAGAACACGCCCGTCGGGAGCGGACAGCACTGTATACCGTGCGCCGATATAATAGGAATTGCCGCAGTAAGTGAGCATTTTCCGAAGCCTGATATATCGTTTATTACCGCTATTTTTTTCATAATCAATTTCTTTCAGGAGTTTTCCATAGCCGGATTCTTCCCGCGTCGTTAAACGCCTTTAAGGTCATAACGATAATCGGAACTATGAACATACCGAGGAAGCCGAAAAGCTTGAGTCCGAAGTACAGTCCCATAAGCGTAATAAGCGGGTGTACGCCGAGCGTGTCGCCGACGATTTTCGGCTCGATATACTGGCGGACAACAAGAATAACAACGTAAATTATTACAAGTCCGAGCGCCTGCGGATACTTTCCGAGTACGAGGGATACGAGCGCCCACGGAATAAGGATACCGCCGCTGCCCGCAACGGGAAGAATATCGAAGATTGCTATGCCCATAGCAATCCATACGTAGTTCGGATTTTTCATTATTCCGAGCAGCGTGAGCATCGAAAAGCCGAGGAAGAGCTCGCCGAAGGTGATTGCCATAATAAGCCCGTACGCTCTGAACATTTTGAGCACGGTCTTTGTGAAAATCTGTTTAATCTCAAAGAGAATATTCTTCTTGTCCTTAGGGAGCTGGAGCTGGATGAAATGTACGACTCTGTTATAATCCTTGGTAAAGAATATCCACGCGATTATCGCAATTACAATTCCGATTGCTACCGACGGGACGTTTTTAACAACGCTTACAACGCCTGAAAGTCCCGAGGTTACGCCATTTTTAATCGAGTTAATATCAATTCCTATCGCGGTTAAATCAAAGTCGTCAATGAGGTTTGAAAACGTCGTGGTTACTGCGTTTGAATAGCTTTCGTAAACGGAGTCGGGAAGGATTCTGCCTATGTTGAGCACTTCGTTTTCAAGGGTTGTCAGGAAGGTCGGAATATCCCTGAGATTCGATACTATGCTCCTCGCAAAATCGCTGATTTTTGCAATTAGGGCAGACAGTATAAAAACGAGAGGAATAAGAATTATTACAATTACAAGAACTACCGAAAGTATACTCCAAAGCGTGTGGTGCTTCTTGCCGAATTTTTTATCAAGCTTCCTTATCGGTCCCTGGAGCATAATCGCCATAAGGAAGGTCAAAACGAACGGCGCCGTAACCCAGAAAAGATATTTGAAAAATACATATATGAGCGCAAGAACCGCCGCTATAAACATAACGTTGATTAAAAAATTCCTGCGGCTTTCAACTTTTGAAGGCATTTTTATCTCCTTTCCGACATGAAAATTGCTGAATTTTGCTAAATAATATTTTAATGCAATATGTACTAAACTTCAAGTGAAAAAAATAATCTTTGAATATTTTTTACTAAAATTTAAAATTTAGTCTTGTAATTTATTTTTAAGAGTGATAATATATAAAAAGTGTATTTCACAGTAAAACATCTGTACTTGGGTGACGGACAATGGATAAAACAAATTATCTTTTAATTGAGTCGGGAATTCTTCCCGAGGTATATCTTAAGGTGGTTAAGGCGAAGAAGCTTCTGCTTACGGGTGGGGCGGATTCGGTATCCTCGGCAGTTAAAATGGCAGGAATCTCGCGCTCGGCATACTATAAGTATAAGGATAAGATTTTTGAGTATTCAAAGCCCGACGGAGATACGGCGACTCTTAACCTCAAGCTTGAGGACAGCGCAGGGGTTTTATCCTCAGTTATGAACGAGCTGTACGTATCGGGGGCTAACATCTTGAGCGTTAACCAGACCGTCCCCGTAAACGGCGTTGCGGACGTAACGGTAAGCGCGAGGATACCCGACGCCCGCACATGCGCGGCTGAGCTCGAAAAAAGAATTAAAAAGATAAACGGAGTTCTCTCCGTTGTTGCAGGAGGACAAAAATGAAGGTTGCGGTAATGGGTTACGGAACAGTCGGCTCGGGAGTTGTTGAGGTTATTGAATCTCACAGAGCGGTAATCAGCAAAAGGACTGACGGTGAGCCTCTTGAGGTTGCTCATATTCTCGATTTAAGGGACTTCCCTGGTGATGAGCGCGAAGCGCTTTTCACCAAGGATTTTAACGATATATTAAACGACGGCGAGGTTAAGGTAGTTGCCGAGGCGATGGGCGGAGTAAATCCCGCGTACGATTTTACAATGAAGCTGCTCAAAGCGGGCAAAAGCGTTGTAACTTCAAACAAGGAGCTTGTTGCTCAGAAGGGGCTTGAGCTGCTTGAAACGGCTAAGGAATACGGCGTAAACTATCTTTTTGAAGCCTCGGTCGGCGGTGGTATTCCGATTATAAGACCGATGGACCAGTGCTTAGCGGCTAATAATATCGAGGGCATTGCGGGTATCCTTAACGGCACTACGAACTTCATCCTTACAAGAATGATTGAGGATAAAATGGAGTTCTCAAAAGCGCTTAAGCTCGCACAGGAAAACGGCTATGCTGAGCAGGACCCGACGGCTGATATTGAGGGCTTTGACGCGTGCAGGAAGGTTTGTATCCTTGCCTCTCTTGCGTTCGGCAAGCACGTTTATCCCAACCAGGTTGAAACCGAGGGAATTACCAATATTACGCGTGAGGACGTGTCATACATAGCCTCGATAAACGGCGTTATCAAGCTACTCGGACAGATTAAGTACATCAGCGAGGACAAAATTGCCGCCTTCGTAAGCCCTGCGGTCGTTTTCAACGGCTCGCAGCTCGCAAGCGTAAACGACGTGTTTAACGCGATTCTCGTAAGGGGTGACGCGGTCGGCGACGTATGCTTTTACGGCAGAGGAGCGGGTAAGCTCCCGACCGCCTCTGCGGTCGTTGCCGATATGGTCGACGCTGCAAAGCACACCGAAAGGAGAAAGATTTTCGGCTGGGGCGCAGGCAGCGAGGACTACGTAGTGGATTACAAGACAACTATCAGTATGCCATTTTACGTTAGGGCTAAGAGCTCGGTCGGCGCGATTAAAAGCGTTTTCGGCGAGGTAAAATTTCTCAGCCGCTACGGTCAGCCCGCCGACGAGGTGGCGTTCATTACCGACAAAATGACGGAAAACGAGCTTAAAAACAAGCTTGAGGGAATAAAGTTTATTAACACGATTAAGATTACTGATTATTAATTCAGTATTCCACGGGAGGATATATGGCACTTATTGTACAAAAATTCGGCGGCTCCTCCGTTGCGGACGCCGAACGCGTCAGGAATGTCGCAAGGATTGTAACCGATACCTACAAGGCGGGTAATGACGTTGTTGTAGTAGTATCGGCGCAGGGCGACACGACGGATGATTTAATAGAAAAGGCTCAGGAAATTAATCCGCGCGCACCGAAAAGAGAGCTTGACCAACTGCTTGCGGCGGGCGAACAGATATCAATTTCGCTGCTTGCTATGGCGATTGAGGCGCTCGGGTATCCCGTTATCAGCCTCCTCGGCTGGCAGGCGGGCTTTAATACGAACTCGGTATACGGCGCGGCAAGAATAAAAAGCATTAAGCCCAACAGGCTTCAGGCTGAGCTTGCAAGGCACAATATTGTTGTAGTCGCAGGCTTTCAGGGCATTAACAGGTACGACGATTTAACCACTCTCGGCAGGGGCGGTTCGGATACCTCGGCGGTTGCAATTGCGGCTACGCTTCACGCCGATAAATGCCAGATTTTCACCGACGTTGAGGGCGTTTACACGGCTGATCCGAGGAAGGTTGACGGCGCAAGAAAGCTCAAGGAAATAACCTATGACGAAATGCTTGAGCTTGCAACTCTCGGCGCGCAGGTGCTCAATAACCGCTCGGTCGAAATGGCAAAGAAATATTCGGTTGAAATTGAGGTATTATCATCACTTAACCCGGTTCCGGGTACGATTGTCAAGGAGGTAGCTAAATTGGAAAAAATGTTAATCAGGGGCGTTACTAAGGATACCGACGTTGCCCTTATCTCGATACTAAACGTTCAGGATACTCCCGGAGTTGCGTTCAAGGTGTTCTCAAAGCTTTCGGGTAAGCATATTAACGTTGACATCATTCTTCAGTCCTTCGGCAGAAGCGGCACTAAGGATATCGTTTTCAGCGTAAGCAAGGAAAACGGACCGCTTGCGATTGAACTTCTAAAGGGACTTCCCGCGCTTGCCGGCGCAAAGGTGCTTTGCGATACGGACGTTGCGAAGGTTTCAATCGTCGGAGCAGGTATGGAAACCCATCCGGGTACCGCCTCTAAGATGTTCGAGGCACTTTACGAGAGGGATATTAATATCAAGATGATTTCAACCTCTGAAATCAAAATTTCGGTAATCATTGACGCAAAGGACGCTGACAGGGCGGTAAGTGCCGTCCACGCAGCCTTTGCACCCAAGGACTGATTGCACAGTATTTTACGGAGACGGCTTGACCGTCTCCGTTTAATTAAATATTGACTTTGATTACTTAATAATATATAATTAATGAGTTAAAATATATATAATTTTTAAAGGAGTTTTTAATATGGCACCAAAGGTATTTAAAATGACGGCTGCGGGCAGAGCGGAGCTCGAGGCAGAGCTTGAGCATCTTAAGAGCGTCGGCCGTGAGGACATAGCGGAAAAGCTTAAGGTTGCGCGTTCATACGGCGACCTTTCGGAAAACAGCGAATACGACGAGGCAAAATCGGAGCAGGCTAAGATTGAGGCGCGTATCGCAGAGCTTGAATACCAGCTTGATAACGCAGAGATAGTTGAGTCGCTCGACGACGATTCAATCTCAATGGGTGCTAAGGTTACCGTGGTTAGAAAGAACGACAAGGCGAAGCTCACCTATGAAATCGTGGGCTATTCTCAGTCCGACCCCGCAAACGGCAAAATCTCCGACGAGAGCCCTGTTGGCAGAGCGCTCATCGGCGCAAAGGCGGGCGACACAGTAGTCGTTGAAGCTCCCATCGGCAATATTGAATTTGTAATCAAGAAAGTTACGAGGTAAGCTAATGGCAGGTTTGTTTGAAATAACAAAAGCGGCTGACGGTACCTTTTCCTTTGACTTAATCATTGACGATAACAAGGTCGGCTCCTCTCCCGTTTTTGAGAGGGAGGACGACTGTAAGAGAGGCGTTAAGGCTGTTAAGAAGAACAGCAGGATGAAGGTTGAAAACGCGCTTGCAGGCGACGGGGAAAAGACTCTGCCGAAGTATCTTGTTGAGGCTGACGGCGATAGGGTTAAGTATACTCTTTTCCTTCAGTCCGGCGCGGTTGCGCTTTGCGGCTCAGCCGATACGCTCGACGAGCTTCTTGCGGTAATTGAGAAAATCGGCAATAACGCAAACGCGGCGCAGATGAAAATGGCTGAGGTCGTGCTCTCCGAAAACGAACAGAAGCAAATCAGGGTTAATAAGCTCAAGGCGCTTCAGGACGACGGACGCGACCCGTTTGAAATCACGCTTGCTACCCAGACTCACCACAGCGACGAGATTAAGGCAAGCTTTGAAGAGCTTGAAAACAAAGAGGTTACAATCGCGGGCAGGATTATGACCTGGCGCGATATGGGTAAGGCGAACTTCATTGACGTTCAGGACAGGAACGGAAGGATTCAGTCCTACGTTCGTATGAACGACGTCGGCGAGGACGTATTCAAGGAGTTCAAGACCTGGGATATCGGTGATCTGGTTGAGGTAAAGGGCTTTGTGTTCAAGACAAGAACGGGCGAAATTTCGGTTCACGCTCAGGAAATCCGCCTGCTTTCAAAGTCGCTTCTTCCGCTTCCCGAAAAGTTCCACGGACTTACCGATACGGACACGAGATACAGGAAGCGCTATCTTGATATGATAATGAATCCCGACGTTAAGGATACCTTTATCAAGCGCTCCAAGATTATTACTTCAATCAGGAATTATCTTGATTCACATGGCTTTATCGAGGTTGAAACCCCGATTCTCAATATTATCCCCGGCGGCGCTGCCGCAAGGCCGTTTATAACCCATCACAACACTCTTGACCTTGATATGTACCTTCGTATCGCTACCGAGCTTTATCTTAAAAGGCTCATCGTCGGCGGTATGGAAAGAGTATATGAAATCGGCAGGAACTTCAGAAACGAGGGTATGGACGTACGCCATAATCCCGAGTTTACCTGTATGGAGCTTTATCAGGCGTATACCGATTACCACGGAATGATGGATATTGCCGAGGCGCTTATCAGAAACGCCGCAAACGAGGTGTGCGACGGTAATCTTCATATCACCTTTAACGGTACCGAAATTGACCTTGAAAGCCCGTTCAGAAGGCTTACAATGGTTGACGCGGTTAAGAAATACAGCGGCGTTGACTTTGCCTCCTTTATGAGCGACAACGACAGAGCTGTTGAAATCGCAAAGGAAAAGGGCATAGAGATTGAAAACGGAAAGGCTACCTGGGGCGATATCCTCAATTCCTTCTTTGAGGAATTTGTTGAGGAAAATCTTATTCAGCCGACGTTCATTATGGACTATCCCGTTGAGGTATCTCCTCTCACTAAGAGGAAGCCCGACTGTCCCGTGCTCACTGAGCGCTTCGAGCTCTTTATCTTAGGCGGCGAGTACGGAAACGCATATTCAGAGCTTAACGACCCGATTGACCAGATGGGACGCTTTGAGGCTCAGATGAAGCTGCGCGAGGCGGGCGACGACGAGGCTAATATGATTGATAACGACTTCGTTACCGCGCTTGAATATGGTATGCCTCCCACGGGTGGTCTCGGCATAGGTATCGACAGGCTTGTAATGCTCCTTACCAACAGCTATTCAATCAGGGACGTTTTACTCTTCCCTACTATGAAGCCGATTGAAAACAAATAAATCCGTATATTAAAAGGATTAATCTTATGAGTGATAATAAGAAAAAGACTCAGAAAAAGCATCATACGGTCAGAGAGTATGTACTGACTCCCATAGTGTTTGTGCTTATTTCGCTGATTGTTGTATTGCCGCTCAGTTTTGCGCTGCTGAAATTCTCAATTTCAACGGCGCATAAGGTCTATTCATCGTTTTCGATGACGTCTTACGACTTCAGACTCGATGACAGTACCTATACTAAAAGCGGTGTTAAAAACGGTACGGTAACGATACCGAGCATAAAATACGGCGATAAAATCGGCGAGCTTAAAATAAGAAAAGCAGGTATTGAGACCTCCGTTTATTACGGAAGGAATATTGTTTCCGCGAAGTACGGAGCAGGGCTGAAAACGAGCGAAAAGCTTCCGGGACAAAACGGAACGGTGGAAATTTACGCTAATGTTTCAGGGGCGTTCTCCTCGCTGAATAAGCTTGAGGTGGGCGACGAAATAAAGCTCAGCACAAGCTGGGGCGAATACGTTTACACCGTATCCGATGTTACCGTAGATATTGATATGCCCGAGGCAATTTTCCCGCAGACGCTCTTGCTTTATACCGCAAACGACAGTAAGGTTTTCTCCACGCTTAACGAGGAAAAGCTTTTCGTCCTTTCAGAGTGTAAATCGGGACCGCAGGCGGAGTTTGAGGAGGTGCAGGAATGAGTAGTTCACAGGTAAGCTCCCACGAAACCAAGTCACAGAAATTTGCAAGAAGCTTCCTCGCGTTTGCACTCTTCCTTGCAATCGCTGCTCTCAGCCTTACGGTATGCATAAGGGTATACTTTATTAATCCCGACAATGTGGTAAAGGTGTTCAGTAATGAAAAATACGTAAGCTCGCTCAGAGAGGATATACTGAACTATACTCACGAAACGCTAAAGAGCAATATGCTCCCTGAGGACTGCCTTGACGAAGTTATAACCTATAAGGAAGTTCACGATATTTCCTACGCCTATGCAGCGGGAACCACCGAGGCATATGAGGAGTATACAAGCACCTCGTACCAGGATTATATTAACAACCTCGGAGATAATATTAAAAGTACAATAAAGGGCGTTATCAGCGACGGCAAGCTTGAGGTTGACGAAAATCAAAAGGCGGACGGCGCGGCTACTTTTACCGAAAAGGTAAAAGACCATATTGCAGTAACCGTTGAAAAGCCCTATATGGACAGGCTTGCTAATATACTGAAAATCGGTAAAACCGCAACGCTTGTTGCCATTATTCTGTTTGCGCTTGTTGCGCTGCTGCTCGGGCTTATCGTCGTATCAATAGGTAAGCGTTATCGTGCGCTCAGGTACATAGTTCATTCCGTGAATGCCGCGGCGCTGCTTGATTTAGTGCTTGTAACAGGAGTGGCGGTCGTTGAACGGGCAAAAACGCTGTATATTTTCCCGACATATTTTAGGGCTTCGGTCATGAGCTATGTTAACGGCTGTACGGCTTCTGTCGCCGTGAGCGCGGTAGTGCTGCTGCTTATTTCGCTTGCGCTTACAGTATTTATCTGGAAGATGAAAAAGGATTCTAACGGTTAGAGGAAAAATTATGGACGAAATAAAAGTTGATGATATTCAGACTGAGGAAGAGCGTGAAACCGTAATTAAGGTCGAGCATGTCACAATGCGCTTTTCTCTCAATAAGGAAAAGGTAGATAATCTTAAGGAATACATTATCAGGCTTATTAAGGGCAAGATTGAGTATAAAAAATTTGTTGCGCTTGATGATATTAACTTTGAGATATACAAGGGCGACCGTCTTGCGATACTCGGTCTTAACGGCGCGGGTAAGAGTACGCTCTTAAAGACCATCGTAGGCGTATATAAGCCCACCGAGGGTAATATCTATAAGACGGGTGTAATTGCTCCCTTGCTTGAGCTCGGCGCGGGCTTTGACCCGAACTATACCGGCAGGGAAAATATTTACCTTTACGGCGCTATTCTCGGTTATTCAAGGGATTATATCGACGCTAAGCTTGACGAGATTATTGAGTTTTCCGAGCTCGGACACTTTATTGAGATACCTGTTAAGAACTACTCCTCAGGTATGCGCTCCCGTCTCGGCTTCTCGATAGCAACCGCCGTTGACCCCGATATTCTCATTCTTGACGAGGTGCTTTCGGTAGGCGACGCTAAGTTCAGGAAAAAGAGTCTTGCAAAGGTAAAGTCAATGTTCGACAGGGGAGTAACGGTGCTTTTCGTATCCCACAGTATCGACCAGGTTAAAGCAATCTGTAATAAGGCTATACTTCTTGAGCACGGTAAGATTATCGCGCAGGGCGACGTCGAAACGGTTGCTGAGGTCTATGAGGAAAAGACTATCAGACCTAAGGCGCAGGTTACTCAGAGCGTCGTAGTACCGATTACTGCCGACGAGGAAAAAGAGGAAAAGAAGGCTAATGCTGAGGCAAAGAAGGCTATCGAAAAGGAAAAAGCCGAGGAGGAGAAAATCCTTGAGGAAATATCCAAAACTCCCGAAGCCGAACTGAGATACGGCGTTTACCTTAGAATTAAGAAGCGGTATAATGACGATGAAATCACCAAGGAAGAATTTGAGGATAAATACAAGAGACTTATTACAGCGAATCTTCACGACGAGGAATCCGAGTTCTTTGTACCGGAAACTGTAGGAAAGCTTGAAGAGGCAATGCAAAAGCATAACAATTCAGAAAATTAAAAAACGGGCGACCATTGTTGGATTGTGATAAAGATGATTAAAGGAGAATGAAATATTGCCATTCTCCTTTATTTATGATAATATTTTGTTATGGAGCAGTTACCTAAAAGAAAACCTAACAGATTAAAAAATTTTGATTATTCTCAAAATGGCGCATACTTTATTACAATATGCACCAAGGACTGAGAGCATATATTGTCACAAATTACCGTAGGGACGAGCACTGCTCATCCGCAAGAAATACATCTTACGGAAATAGGTAAAATTGTAGATAAGTCAATAAAGGGAATACCTAAGCATTACGAAGGTGTGTTTGTTGATAATTATGTTGTGATGCCCAATCATATTCATATGATAATCCGTATCGAAAGGAACGACGGACGAGCAGTGCTCGTCCCTACGATTTCAAGGATTATTCAACAGATGAAAGGCTATGCAACAAAACAAGCAGGTAAACCGATTTGGCAGAATAAGGCGTATGACCATATTATCCGAGATGATTACGACTATATGACAAGATATCAGTACATTGATGATAACCCTGCAAAATGGCTGCTGAAACAAGATGAGTATTATTATGAGGATATGTAATGTACATTGAAACAGAAAGGCTAATTATTAAAAATTTAGATATAAAATATACGGATGAACTCTTTTTGATTTTGTCAAATAAAGATGTTATGAGGTATATTGAAACGCCATTTAGTTATAAACAGACAGAAGGATTTATCATCAACTCTGCGCTATGCAATCCGCCGTTGATATTCGGCGTGTTTTCAAGAGGAACAAATAAGTTAATTGGTCATCTTATTTTTCATCCCTTTGATGATAACAATTATGAAATCGGCTGGATTTTAAGTAAACCTTATTGGAATAAAGGCTTTGCTCAAGAATTGACAAAATATATTATTGATTATGCAAAACATAAAGGAATTACCGGCTTGGTAATTGAGTGTGACAAAAATCAACTCACCACAATGCATATAGCAGAGAAATTTGGTTTTCAAAAAGAAAAAATTTGCAGCGAAAGCGCGTTAATTAAATATGAATTAAAATTGTATTAGCGGACGAGCAGTGCTCGTCCCTACGGTGATTTAATAAAAGGGTGCGGTACTCCGCAAATGTGCGCCTAAGCGCGATGCTTGAGCAAAGATATTATCGTAGAAAAATGAGTTAGAGAAATTTTCTTCTAACTCATTTTTTACAAACATCTTTATGGAATGTAGCCTATCGGTCGCCCGTATATTTTTATTCCTCGTATTCGTCCTCGTTTTCCCAGTTATGATAGATATTCTGAACGTCCTCATTTTCCTCGAACATCTCTATCATACGGCTCATTTTCTTCATATCGTCCTCGTTTTCAAGACGGGTGTAGGTAGCGGGGATATACGCAGCTTCGGAGGATATAATTGTATAACCCTTTCCTTCAAGCTCATCCCTGATTGCGCCGAGGTCGCTCGTTTCCGTTCTGATTTCAAAAATGTCCTCGTCGTCGGTAAGGAAGTCTGCTGCGCCTGCCTCAAGCGCGTCCTCCATAAGCTGGTCCTCGTCGACGTCCTCTTTTTCGATAATGATAACGCCCTGTTTTGAGAACATAAAGGTTACGGAGCCGGGGTTGCCCATATTTCCGCCCGCCTTGTCGAAGTAATGCCTTACCTCGCCTGCGGTACGGTTACGGTTATCCGTAAGCGCCTCAACAACAACCGCAACGCCGCTCGGACCGTAGCCCTCGTATACGATTTCCTCGTAGTTTGCGCCGTCGGTGTCGCCCGCAGCCTTCTTGAGCATACGCTCGATATTGTCGTTCGGTACGTTATTCTGCTTAGCCTTTGCGATAACGTCGCGGAGCTTTGCGTTATTATTCGAGTCGGGTCCGCCGTTTTTAACCGCTACTGCAAGCTCTCTTCCGATTTTGGTAAAAATCTTAGCCCTTGCGGCGTCGTTAGCGCCCTTCTTTCTTTTAATTGTGCTCCATTTATTATGTCCGCTCATATTGTCAGTCCTCTCTGAAAGATTACAAAATATTTTATCACATTATAATCAAGGTTGCAAGTATTAATAATGATTTATAAAATTGACAATAATAATTATATTTGCTATAATCATTTATTATATTTCAGAAAGGAGCAATCATTATGAAATATGCTGATTTCCCAAAGGCTGTTATCAGGGAAAATGTTGATTATACGGTTAAAGAGATTACTAATATTATCAAGAGATACGGACCGAGGGAGAGCGGAAACGAAAACTGCTACGCAACCCAGAAGCATATCAAAAAGGAAATGGATATTTTTGCGGACGAAACAGGCTTTGAGAGCTATAAAATAGCGCCGAAAGCGTTTTTACATTTCACAAAGACGGTATCGCTTTGCATTATCCTCGCTGTTGTTGTATGCCTTGCGCTGACCTTCCTTAATGTATTTGACGGCGTGGGTAAAAATTCCTTCTTCCTTCCGCAGATTATCGTAGGTGCGGCAACTGCAATCGGTCTGCTTATTACGGTTTTTGAATTCCTTTTTTACAAGAAATTCTGCGACGCTTTCTATAAGAAAACCGAGGGGCATAATTTCTATGCAAAGAGGAAGCCTGTGGGCGAAATTAAAAGAAGATTTGTAATTTCAGGACATTGCGACGCGGCTTATGAATGGCGCAATATTCTCTATTTTAAAGGTGCTGCGGGCATTGCGTTTGCACTTCCTGCAATATTTGCCGTGCTTTCGTTCATCGTTGCGCTTCTTTCAATTATCGCAAGCTATGTTAATATGGGAGAATTTGGAGTTTTCCTTATAGACTACGGCTTCTACTTCCACGGACTTACTGTGCTGGCGATGGTTCTGCTTTTCTTCTCGATTGACTTTAAGAGCATCGTCCCCGGCGCTAACGACAATCTTACGGGTACGTATGCCGCGGTATGCGCTATGCGTATGCTCGATATGGCGGGCGTTGAGCTTGAAAATACCGAGCTGGTATGTATGATTACCGACGGCGAGGAAGCGGGACTCAGGGGCTCTAAAGCGTGGATTGAAACCCATCACGACGAGTATACTGACGGCGAGATTGAAACCGCCGTACTCTGCGTGGATACGCTCTGCGACCTTGATGATTTCTGCGTTTATAATAAGGATATGACGGGACTTGTTAGAAACAGCAAGGAATTCTCACAGTTCGTATCCGACTGCTCTGCCGAGACGGGACGCGAGGCGCTTAAGCTTAAGACTCTTCCGTTCGGCGCTTCCGACGCCGCAGCATTTTCACAGGGCGGCGCAGTTGCTACCGCACTCTGCGCTATGGACCCGAAGCCCGCCGATTATTACCACAACAGGCGCGACAATTTTGACCGCCTTAACCGTGACGCAATTCAGGCAGGCTTTGAGGTTGTGCTTTCTACCATTTTAGCGTATGATGAAAACGGACTTAATAAACAGTAAATTTTACTGTTTAGGGCGCTTTTACAAAGAGGCTTAGGCTGCTTGCCCCTAATTTCACTAAAAACCGTCTGCATACAATGCGTATGCAGACGGTTTTATAATACCTGCTATGCGATATAATTAGCTTAACAGAGCCGTTTTTGTCCCTTAACTTCCAATAGCCTTCGGGCATTGTTATAAATACTACTCTCTTTCGTGTAAAAGACCGGTGCGGTATGCTTTCATCAGAGCTTCCAAATCACTGATTTTTGCGCGGATTTCATTGCCTGAATCGGTTTCTCCGACAGTTTCGCGATGACCGTCTGACAGGCTGATAACAGCTTCCGACGATATGTCTGCCGCATGCTCTACCACATCCTCGGTTGAGGTAAAGGCGGTGTGTGAAAACAGTCGTATCCCGTAAGAGCTGTATATAAGAGAATAGCCCGCCGTTTGTGTTTCGGGACGGTAAGAGCGTGAAAAGCCTCCATCAATAATCATCAGCTTTCCGCCGCACTTCACAGGAGATTCGCCTGCGGAAAGCTTAACGGGCATATGACCGTTTATTATATGCCCCTTTTCGTAATCTACGCCGAATTCCTCAAAAATACGGCGGATGGTTTCCTCACGGTCAATCAGGCTATAATAATTATCCTTGCGCTCCCTTTGCAACGTTTTGTCGTCTAAAAAATAGCGTTCAAAGGTCGCCATTTTTTCTTTGCCGTAGAGCGGCGAGTTTTCGTTTGACCATATGTACCACATCATATCCTTGCCATAGGACTGTTCCTCTGAATTATCCTGTTCGTAGTAGCCCTTGCGTGCCCAGTATTCCAGCACATCATAGAGTGCGCGCCCGCTATATTCTCTGTCGCCGATTTTTACCTTTCGGAAATTACCGTTTTCATCCAGCGGTACGCAGCCGTGATAAAGAAGATTGGAATTATAAATGCGATACATACTGCCACGGTTGAATAAGAATTTTACGTGCTCCTGCAGCTTTTCACAATTTTTGAAATGGTGGCATAAACTGCGCATTACCTCTTCTTCGTCGAGCGTTAGGGAGTAGGGGCTCTTTGGGTCGATTGTCGGAAAGTAAACGTCATTTAACGGATATGTTGTTCCGTCAATCGTAACGGTTCCCGCAGTATAATCAATTTTGTCCAGTAGCAGGCGCGACTCCATATTAAAATCAGGACGGTTCATTATCACCTGTCCTTCCAGCTTAAATTGAATTACGGTAATTGCTTTGTGCATTTTTCTGTTCAATGTAAGCTCGCTGTTACTGCTGTAGTTTTCACTAACCGTTTCAAAGCACGCGCACGGGTCATCTGCATAAGTGTCCATTGCAAAACGGGCGAGGGGAATCAAATTAATACCATAGCCGTTTTCCAAAACATCCAGCGTGTTGTATCTTGCGGACATACGTATAACATTTGCAATGCACGCGAGATGACCTGACGCAGCTCCCATCCAAACAATATCGTGATTGCCCCACTGGAAGTCTACATGCTTCATTTGCATCAAGTGGTCCATAATGATATGCGGTCCCGGACCTCGGTCATAAATATCGCCGATTACATGCAGCCGCGTGGCAATCAGCTTTTGAATAACATCGGAAATAGCTACAATAAATTCCTTTGCTCTTCCGAGGCGGATAATTGTATCGAATATTTCATTATAGTATTTCTCTTTTTCGGCAACACGGTTGTTTTCGCTGAGTAGCTCTTCAATGATATAGGCAAAATCAGAAGGCAGATTTTTGCGCACACGTGAGCGTGTGTACTTTGCAGCTGTTTCCTTGCACACATCGGTCAGACGATGCAATGAAATTTTATACCAGTCCGTCAGCTCTTCGCCATCAAGTAACGACTGCATCTGTTCCACTTTTTCTTCGGGATAATATATAAGTGAAGCAAGTGCGCGCTGTTCGCTGCGGCTTAGCGTTGTGCCGTAAACATCGTAGATTTTTTTGCGAATGGCTCCTGATCCGTTTCTAAGAATATGTAGGAATTGACGGTATTCGCCGTGAATATCCGACACAAAATGCTCGGTTTCCTTTGGAAGCGTTAAAATTGCCTGCAGATTTATAATTTCGGTGGATGCTCTTGAAATGCTCGGATACTGAATTGCCAGGCTTTCTAAAAATTTTATATTTAAATCCATATCTTTCATACTCTTAGCTCCGTATATTGTTTTTTATATTTTATCATATTTACAAGTCATATACAACCCCTACACTATTTTTGCTTTTTAGTAGAATTAATGAAGAAAGTTGCTACAAACTGAATGGCATCATACCTTCATATACATATCGGATATAATGCATGGCGATAGAAATGCAATATTTTATAATAGTAAAACGAGAAATCATCTATTTGGTGCTTTGCTTTCGGTAATAATCTCTGACGCTATTCGGTTATGGTGACGTGACGATTTTAAGGCTGACATTCTTTACGAAAGGCGATTGGTAACGCGGGGTAATTTTATTTATTTTGTTTATTGTATATTTTAAAAGCATATGATATTATATATAAGTATTATTATATATATTGCAAACCACGGAGGAAAAGAGTATGTATCCTGATTACTACGATTCAATTTCAAAGGTAGCCGAAACCGATAAAGAGGTTGCCGAGGCTATGGCGCTTGAGATTAAAAGACAGAGAGAGAATATTGAGCTTATTGCATCCGAAAACCTCGTATCGCCTCAGGTTATGGCTGCTATGGGAAGCGTGCTTACAAATAAGTACGCCGAGGGATATCCGTCCCACCGCTATTACGGCGGCTGCCAGTACGTTGATATTGCGGAGGAAATTGCGATTAAGAGAGCGTGCGAGCTTTTCGGTTGTAATTTTGCCAATGTTCAGCCCCATTCAGGCGCGCAGGCAAATATTGCGGCATATTTTGCGCTTCTCACGCCCGGCGATACGGTAATGGGTATGAGTCTTGACAACGGCGGGCACCTTACCCACGGCTCACCCGTAAACCTTTCGGGTAAATACTTTAACTTTATTCCTTACGGAGTTGACGATAACGGTTACCTTGATTACGAAAAGTATGCTGAGCTTGTTAAGGAGAATAATCCAAAGCTCGTTGTAGCGGGCGCTTCGGCATATCCTAGGGAAATCGACTTTAAGAGAATGGCTGAGGTTGCTCACGAAAACGGAGCGCTCTTTATGGTCGATATGGCGCATATCGCAGGTCTTGTTGCGGCGGGACTTCACCAGTCTCCGATACCGTATGCGGACGTAGTTACAACGACAACCCATAAGACCCTTCGAGGTCCGAGGGGAGGCTTAATCCTCACGAACGACGCCGCGCTTGCAAAGAAGATTAATTCCGCTATTTTCCCGGGTACTCAGGGCGGTCCGCTTATGCACATTATCGCGGGCAAGGCGGTTTGCTTCGGTGAGGCGCTTAAGGAGGGTTTCAAGGAATATCAGCAGAGAGTTATCAATAACGCTCAGGCGCTCGCAAAGGGACTTACAGACCGCGGTTTAAAGCTCGTTTCGGGCGGTACGGACAACCACCTCTGCCTGCTTGATTTAAGGGGCACGGGCGTTACGGGTAAGGAGCTTGAAAACAGGCTCGACGAGGTTCATATCACTCTTAATAAAAATACCGTTCCCAACGAGCCTCTTTCACCCTTCGTTACAAGCGGCGTAAGAATCGGTACGCCCGCGGCAACGACAAGGGGACTTAATGAGGAAGACTTTGACAGAATTGCTGAGTTTATTTACCTTGCAATTTTCGACTTTGATAATAAGAGGGATTATATCCTTGAGGGAGTAAGAGAAATCTGCGCTAAATATCCTCTTTATGAATAATTATGATTAAACTTTTTGCTAAGATTTTCGGCGCGGTAATGAGCTTCTTTTATTGGTTTTACAAGCGCCGTAAGGTTGAAAACAAAATAGCCTTTATATCCCGCCAGAGCGAAAAGCCCTCGCTTGATTTCCGCTATCTGATTAACGGGCTTAAAACCGAGTATCCCGAATACAAGGTTGAGGTTCATTGTAAAATGATACCCGAGGGTATAGGCGGAAAGATAGCGTACGTTAAGGAGCTTTTCGTCCAGATGAAAGCTATGGCAACCTCAAAGGTCGTCGTGCTTGACGGGTACTGTATTTTAGCCTCAATGCTAAAGCACAGAAGCGACCTTAAGATAATCCAGCTCTGGCACGCTCTCGGCGCGTTTAAGAAGTTCGGCAAGAGCATTCTTGATAAGGAGGGCGGCAAGTCCTCCGCGGTTGCCGAGGCGTTTAAAATGCACAATAATTACAGCCTTATTGCCGCGAGCGGAGACAAATGCGTTCCTGCGTTTTCAGAGGCTTTCGGACGGGATAAGGAAAAGTTCGTGCCGATAGGTATTCCGCGTATGGATTACCTCACGTCTGACGAGGAAAACGAGCGCGTAAGGGCGCTGATACTTTCAAAGTATCCTGAGCTTGATAACGGCAAGAAGAATATACTTTACGCGCCAACCTTCAGGGATACCGACGAGGACAGAAAGGCGCTCAGCGAGGCAGCTGAGGAGCTTATAAGCAGGGTGAACTACGATGAGTACAACCTGATATTTAAGCACCACGTGGTTGACAGCAACAAAGAGGAAATCTTCTTTGACTCAAGGACTAACCGTCTTGAAGGCGAAGCGTTCACGGGTATGGACTTTATGGCGGTTGCGGATGCTGTCGTTACGGACTATTCCTCAGTGCTTTTTGAGGCGGTTTTAAAGGATTTACCGCTTTACCTCTACTGCTTTGACAGCGATAAGTACATTGACGAAAGAGGCTTTTATATCGACTTCTGGAGGGATATTCCCGCTATGTATTCAAGAAATGCAAAGGGAATATGCACCTTCATAAGCGAGGGCAAGACCGCTCCCGAGGAAAAGCTTATTCAGTTTAAAAAGGATTATGTTAACAAGAAATATGAGAGCATAACTGCCGTATGGTGCGAAATTATCGACGAGCTTATTAAGGGCAGCTATGACAACAGATATAATTATACTATATCGGAGGAGAGATAATGTACACACTCTCGGATAAATTTACAAGCATGAAGCCCTCTGCGGTAAGGGAAATACTAAAGGTTACGAGCCAGCCGGGTATGATTGCCTTTGCGGGCGGCTCGCCTGCGGTTGCGGCTTTCCCGACCGAAGAGGTAACTAAAATATCAAACGAGATTTTAACCGAAAATCCCGTATCGGCGCTCGTTTACGGAGTTTCCGAGGGTTACGACCCGCTCAGGAAAACTGTAAAGGAATGGCTTAAGGAGAGGGAGAACGTCGGCACTGACGACGACAGCGTTATTATTACCGCGGGCGGAACTCAGGTAATGGATATCGCGTCGCGTATTCTCTCCGACAAGGGCGACACGGTAATCTGCGAGGAGCCGTCCTTTATCGGCTCGCTCAACTGCTTCCGTTCACACGGCTTAAAGCTTGTGGGAGTGCCGATTGACGACGACGGAATGAATATCGAGGCGCTTGAAAGAGTGATTAAGGAGAACCCGAGCGCTAAGTTCATCTACACAATTCCGAATTTCCAGAACCCCGGCGGCACTACTCTTTCGCTTGAAAAAAGGAAGGCGATGTATAAGCTTGCTTTGGAAAACGACCTCGTAATAGTTGAGGATAACCCGTACGGTAACCTTCGCGTTGCGGGCGACGACGTTCCTGCTATCAAGAGCTTCGATACCGAGGGTATCGTAATTTACGCAGGCTCGTTTTCAAAGATTCTTGCGCCCGGTATCCGCGTTGCGTACGCGGTAGTACCGAGCAAAATGGCGGGCGCTTTCACCATAGGCAAGCAGGTGTCCGACGTTCATACGGGCGTGCTTAACCAGATGATTGTTTCTCGCTGGTTTGACGAATACGACGTTAACGCGCATATTGAAAAAATCAGGGTAATATACAGACAAAAGCTTAATCTTATGTGCGACTGCCTTGATAAGTACTGCCCCAAAATTGAATACGTACGTCCCGAGGGCGGACTGTTCATCTGGGCTAAGCTCCCCGAAAGTGTTGATATGCTCGAATACGTCAACAGGCTTATTGAATACAAGGTGGCGGTTGTACCCGGCTCTTGCTTTATGACCGACGATACGGCGCCGTGTCAGTATATACGCCTTAATTTCTCAACCCCGAGTGATGAAAATATAATCAAGGGCGTTGAGATTATGGGCAAGGTGCTCAAGGATATGGAGAAATAGTATGGAACAGGAAAGAAAAAAGAGAAGCTTATCGTTAATTCAGCCTACGTCAATCCCGACGCTGGGTAACTACCTCGGCGCTATGAAGGGCTGGCCGACGTTTCAGGGTGAATTTGATACGGTATTCGGTATCGCGGATTTACATTCAATAACTGTACGTCAGGAGCCCGCAAAGCTCCGTCAGCAGACGACTCAGCTTTACGCAATGCTTATGGCGGTAGGGCTTGACCCCGAAAAGGGAATACTCTTTATCCAGTCCCACGTGCCGCAGCATTCCCAGCTTGCATGGCTTCTTAACTGTTATACACAGTTCGGCGAGCTCAACCGTATGACTCAGTTTAAGGACAAGTCCGCTCAGCACGCCGACAACGTAAACGCGGGGCTTTTTACCTATCCGTGCTTAATGGCTGCGGATATTCTGCTCTACCAGGCTGACGTTGTTCCCGTAGGCGCGGACCAGAAGCAGCACCTTGAAATTACAAGGGATATTGCGGAACGCATTAACGGCATTTACGGCGATGTATTCACCGTGCCCGAACCGTATATTCCCAAGGCGGGCGCGAGGGTAATGAGCCTTCAGAACCCGACGGCGAAGATGAGCAAGTCCGACCCGAACCCTAAGGGTGTAGTATATCTTACCGACGAGCCGAATGTTATTATGAAAAAGTTCAAGAGCGCCGTTACCGACAGCGAAATGTCAGTCCGCTATGCAGAGGGCAAGGATGGAATAAACAACCTTATGACGATTTATTCCGCGGTTACGGGAGACAGCTTTGAAACAATCGAGCACGACTTTTCCGGAAAAGGCTACGGCGATTTCAAAAAGGCGGTGGGCGAAGCAGTTGTTGCAGAGCTTGAGCCTGTTCAGAAGAGATATAACGAGCTTCTTAAGGACAAAGCGTACCTTCAGGAGTGCTGGACAAACGGCGCGGACATAGCCTCAAGAATAGCAAACAGAACGCTGAGCAAGGCAATGAAGAAAATCGGCTTTGTACAGAAATAAAAAAGAAGCAACAGTGTTGCTTCTTTTTTATCTAAATACTTTTTTACGAACGTTTTTAATAATCAACATTAAACCGAGTGCGATTTCCGCAGCACCGAAGATTCCGATGAAAACAGAAGCTGTTTTTTGAGAACTGTTATAATCATCAATTCCGTCGGGTGTGGCAAACAGATAGGTAAATTTTACCTCTTTGGCAGGGGTAAACTCTAAAAGCTCAGCATAGTGCGGCAATGCCTGATCATAAAAGCCCTTGGTTTCTTCAAAACCTGATATATTCAGCTCTGATGCTCTGGCAACAACGGGAAGGGTAAGACTGCCGATTTGTGCATTCCTATCGGAAATATATTGCTGAAAATCCGGATAAACATCGTCGTCCTCGTTTACCATGAGTGAAAATACGACCAATTTGTTTTCTTTATCAGATGTTGCTGCAAGGAAAAAATGGTCGGTGGATTTGTTTTTATACTCAGTAGAAGCATATTCATCAATAATCAAACAGTCACCTAAATCATAAATATCACCCGTTTGGGCATTGTCGGGGTTATCCACGGTCTGTACGCTTTCATTGCCTCCCGATATTAGTATGAATGACAGAATTAAAATGCCTATTAGTAGCAGAACAATGCCTGTGATGATGCCTTTTTTGCCTCTTGTCCAAAATGGTATTATCATATTAAATATAATTCCTCGTTTTCATAATATTTTTATCATCTCTATCTTACACTAATTGTGGTGTAAAGTCAATACACTACAATTAGTGTATTGTACAATTTATTCAAATTGTAATGGAGATGAGAAAATGAAAACATATATAGACAGAATACGGGAGTTGCGGGAGGATAATGACAAGACACAGAGAGATATTGCTGCGTACTTAGGCACAACTCAACAGGTTTATTCAAGATATGAAAAAGGAGAAAATGAAATACCCGTCAGGCATATTATTGCACTTTGTAAGTATTACGGAGTTTCAGCAGATTATATTTTAGGATTAAAAGAATGAAGGAAAGGTATGACACCTTTCCTTTTTAATCTGTAAGTACATTGAGCAGAGCTTCGCAGCCCTTGTATATATCCTGAAAGGCGCGCTCAAAATCGCGCGTGTACCATGGGTCGGAAACGTTACCGCCGTCGGCAAAGTCAAGCAGCTTGAGGATTTTGCCTTCTCTGTCGTTTTTGAGGATGCGGGGCATAGCGCGCATATTTTCCCTGTCCATCCCGATAAAGAGGTCGTATTTCCCGTAGTCGTCAGCTTCAAGAAGCACGGCGCGCTTTTCTTTGTCGTACGGTATATGCTTTTTTATCAGCATTGCTTCTGCGGGCGGATAAATGCGGCTTCCGACTCCGTTCCATATTTCGTCGGTATGCGTAGCCCGTGAAACGATGTGAAACTCTTTTTCCCGTCCCGCTCTTCTTACAAGCTCCTTCATAACAAACTCTGCCATAGGCGAGCGGCATATATTGCCGTGGCAGACAAAACACAGTTTTATCATTATATCACCGTAAAGAAAGGCGGTCACCGACCGCCTTGTTTTTATTTTATAATCGATACTCCCGTCATTTCCTCAGGCTGCGGGAGGTTCATAACCTTAAGCATAGTCGGAACTATGTCGCAGAGCCTGCCGCCCTCGCGGAGCTCAACGTCGCCGCAGTTTACGCAGATAAACGGAACTAAATTAGTCGTGTGAGCCGTGAACGGAGAGCCGTCGGGCTCCATCATAACGTCCGCGTTGCCGTGGTCGGCTGTGACGAAGAGCGTGCCGCCGTTTTCAAGCACCGCCTCGTAGAGCGTGCCAACGCAGGTATCAACTGCTTCAACCGCCTTAACCGCCGCATCGAAAACGCCCGTATGGCCTACCATATCGCAGTTTGCGAAGTTGATAATTACAACGTCATACTTGCCGCTTCTGACTGCCTCGTTAAGCTTTTCGGATACCTCAAACGCGCTCATTTCGGGCTTGAGGTCATAGGTCGCAACCTTGGGTGAGGGGATTAAGATTCTGTCCTCGCCCTCGTTTACCGCCTCAACGCCACCGTTGAAGAAGAAGGTTACGTGAGCGTATTTTTCAGTCTCTGCAATACGGAGTTGAGTCATTCCGCGGTTTGCGAGATATTCGCCGAAGGTGTTTGTAAGTACCTGAGGCTTGAACGCGATGTCAACGTTCGGCATAGTCGCGTCGTACTGCGTCATACATACGTAGTTTACGGGGAAGCGGTCGCGCTGAAAGCCCTTAAAATCGTCGTCAACGAAGGTACGGGTGATTTCCCTTGCTCTGTCGGGGCGGAAATTGAAGAATACAATGCTGTCGCCTGCGCCTATTCTGCCCTCGTTTTCAAGCGTTACGGTCGGAAGAATGAATTCGTCGGTTAAGTTCTTGCCGTCGCCGTCAACGGTTTCATAGGATTCCTCGATAGCTGCAACGGGGTCGGGGTTGAAGTTACCCTTGCCGAAAACAAAAGCGTCGTAAGCCTTTTTAACTCTGTCCCAGTTGTTGTCTCTGTCCATAGCGTAGTATCTGCCCGTTACAGTAGCAACCTTGCCTACGCCGATTTCCTTCATCTTTTCAATAGCCTCGGCTACGTAATCCTTACCGCTCGTGGGAGGAACGTCACGTCCGTCCATAATGCAGTGAAGATATACCTTATCCTGACCGAGCCTTTTTGCAAGCTCGATAATTGCCCAGACGTGAGTATTGTGGGAGTGTACGCCGCCGTCGCTCATGAGGCCCATAAGGTGAAGCGAGGTACCGTCCTCTACTGATTTATTAATAGCCTTGCAGAGCGCTTCATTAGTGAAGAAATCGCCGTCCTGAATGGACTTCGTAATACGGGTTAGCTCCTGATATACAACTCTACCCGCACCCATATTCGTGTGACCAACCTCGGAATTACCCATCTGACCGTCGGGGAGACCTACGTCGAGTCCCGAAGCGCCTATGTAGGTAAAGGGATACTTTTCCTTAAGCATATCAAGGTTTGGGGTGTTGGCGGCAGCAACTGCATTCCCGTATGTGTCGGGATTGTGACCGCAGCCGTCCATTATGCATAATACGTTTGTTTTTTTCATTGGTTTTCTCCTAAAAGAACGGGCGGATAATATCCGCCCAGTTTTTTAATATTTATCTTGATGCAGCCTTAACGATTACTGAGAAATCGTTAGCCTTGAGCGAAGCGCCGCCGATAAGACCGCCGTCGACATTCTCCTTGTCGAGAAGCTCCTCGGCGTTTGCAGCGTTCATTGAGCCGCCGTACTGAACTACGAAGCTGTCGGCAGCCTCCTTGCTGTAAAGGTCAGCGATGAGGTCGCGTATAAAGCCGTTAACCTCGTCAGCCTGGTCGGCGGTAGCGGTTTTGCCCGTACCGATAGCCCATACAGGCTCGTAAGCGATAATAACTCTGTCAAGCTCCTCCTCGGATACGCCGAGAAGCGCAATCTTGGTCTGCTTGCCTACGATTTCAAAGGTAACGCCCTGCTCTCTCTCCTCAAGAACCTCGCCTACGCAGAGGATTACGGTAAGACCTGCATCAAGCGCAGCGCGTACTCTCTTGTTTACTGTTTCGTCGGTTTCACCGAAATACTGACGTCTTTCGCTGTGACCGATAATAACGTAGGGAACGCCCATAGCTGCGAGCATCTTTGCGGAAACCTCGCCCGTGAAAGCGCCCTTTTCAGCCCAGTGGCAGTTTTCAGCACCGATTTTGATATTGCTACCCTCGGTAGCGTCAAGCGCTGCCTGAAGGTCAACGAAAGGCGTGCAGATAACTACGTCGCAGTCAGCGTCCGCTACGAGAGGCTTCATCTCAGTTAAAAGAGCTGTGGTCTCTGCGGGGGTGTTGTTCATTTTCCAGTTGCCTGCGATAACGGCTTTTCTTAAATTCTTATTCATTCTTTATACCTCGCTAAGTATTAATAATTATTTATCCTGAAGTGCTGCGATACCGGGAAGCTCCTTGCCCTCAAGGAATTCAAGGGAAGCGCCGCCGCCGGTTGAAATATGGCTCATCTTATCTGCAAAGCCGAGCTTTGTTACCGCAGCAACGGAGTCGCCGCCGCCGATGATTGAGATTGCGCCGCTTTCTGCAACCGCTTTAGCAACTGCAACTGTTCCGTCCTCGAACTGCTTCCATTCGGAAACGCCCATAGGACCGTTCCAGATAATAGTGCCTGCCCCCCTGATCGCTTTTGCGAAAAGCTCCTGAGAGGTCGGACCGATGTCAAGTCCCATCCAGCCTTCGGGAATTTCGTCCGAATAAACAACCATTGATTCGGTGTTTTCGTCATACTCCTTGCCGACCTTGTTATCAATCGGGATAAGGAAGCTGACGCCCTTATCGGAGGCTTCCTTCATCATTTCGCCTGCCTTTTCAACCCAGTCAGCCTCAAGAAGAGAATTTCCGATTGAGTGGCCGAGATACTTCATAAAGGTATAAGCCATACCGCCGCCGATAATGATAGTGTCGCATTTGTCGAGAAGGTTGGTGATAACGCCGATTTTGTCGGATACCTTAGCGCCGCCGAGAATTGCTACGAGAGGTCTCTTCGGGTCAGCGAGAGCGCCGCCCATAAACTCGATTTCCTTCTGGATAAGATAGCCGCATACTGCAGGAAGGTAAGCCGCAACGCCCGTAGTTGAGCAGTGCGCCCTGTGGGCAGTACCGAAAGCGTCGTTTACGAATACGTCAGCAAGGGAAGCAAGCTCTTTTGAGAAATTTTCCTCGTTCTTGGTTTCCTCAGCTCTGTATCTTACGTTTTCAAGGAGCATAACCTCGCCGTCCTTAAGGGCGTCAGCCATAGCTCTTGCGTTTTCGCCTACAACATCCGGGTCCTCAGCAAGCTTAACCACAACTCCGAGATACTCGGAGAGCTTCTTTGCTACGGGAGCAAGGCTGAATTCGGGCTTGTACTCTCCCTTAGGTCTGCCGAGATGGGAGCAGAGGATAACTCTTGCGCCGTTTTCCATTAAGTATTTAATGGTCGGAAGAGCCGCAACGATTCTCTTATCGTTTGTAATTTCGCCATCCTTGAGCGGAACGTTGAAATCGCAGCGGGCGAGAACTCTTTTGCCTCTTACGTCGATATCTTCAATGGTCTTTTTGTTTAAAGCGTTCATTTAATATATCTCCTTTATGATTTGTTTAAATTTTAACGATAACATTATATATTATTTTATTTAATTATGCAACTATTATTTTTACATAAAACATATTGCAATTTCTAAACTGCCGTGATAATATCGCATTGGTGATAATAATGAAAAGAATTCTTAGTATATGTCTTGTATTTGTAACGCTTTTTCTCTGCTCCTGTTCTCTGCTTCCCGTACAGAGAGAGGGGCTCGTTGAAATAGAGGGCTTTGACGAGGGAATAGAGGCAGTATGCTGGGTAGCCTTCGACGGCGATACCATGGCTGCGATTACAAGCAACAGACGCGGCGAGGAGGAGTATTATTACGGCTTAAGCCTGATTAATACCAAGAGCGCAAGTGTGGTTAAATCCGCCGATTTGTCCGACTGTCCGCTTAAGGACTTTGACAGGGTTGAATTCAGCGAGGACGGGAATATTAAGCTCGTTTACGGCTATGAGAAAAAGTACGTGCTTTTTAACCGTAAGCTTGAGCAGGTCGGAGATGTTCAAAGCTATACCGAGGAGGAAAAAACGGGCTTTGAGGGTAACAGACTTTTTGACAACACTATTGCGGTATACGGCGACTGTATGCATTTTTATAACGATTTCGAAGGCTTCGATTTAATAAACGCTGTAGGCTTCAAAGGTGAGAATGAAACTCTTACTTTCGTAAAGAATGAGAGGTTTACGCCGCTCGATTCAAAGGAAAAGCTTGTGCTCGGGAGCTATCCTGATCTTGAGGCAGGTACTGATATCGTATCTGTTTACGATTTTGAGAGCGATACCGTAATTAACCGCTTTAATACCGTTAAAGAAGAGGGTATGAGCTCGGTATGCGTTATCGCGGGAAGGCTTAGCGAAAACTGTGCTTATATCAATATCGAATACGGTGACGGCGACCCTGAAAACGGGCATTATTACAATAAGTACTATCTTTGGTATTTCAGAAACGGCGCCCTTAACGAAGCCTTTGAGGCGGAGAGCTTTACCTATGACAGTCTTAATCAAGAGAACTCAAAGCTCTGTACCGATATTAAAACGGCTTACGGGATAAACGTCTATATTGACAAGGAAAACGAGGACCAGCCCGCCGACGACGAGGTATACGGCTATACCTTCGGTCTTTCTCCTCTTAAGGCGTATGTACTGCTAAAGCAGCTTACGACCTTCCTTTCATGGTTTCCCGACGGCTTCGTAAAGGAAATGTATCAGGGCTTTAACGACAATATTGTAGAGTTTAGCATTTATATCGTGAATGATATAAAGGGCTTCCCCTCGGCGTATGCAAACAGCTATATGGACAGATTCTATATTACGTTTGAAGGGTACAACTGCCTGCCCGAAACGATTTACCACGAGTTTATGCACATTATTGAAAGGCGTATCGAATACTACTACGACGAGACCGAGGAGAGTATGTTCGAGCGCTGGGAGAGCTGCAATCCGAAGGGGTTTGAATATATAGGCTACGACGATGAGTCAGACATTGACTTTTCTCAGTATGAGGATTATTTCCCGTCGTTTTATTCGATGAACGCGATGACCGAGGATATGGCGGAAACCTTTACCGGTATGCTCGGTGCGGGGCTTGAGGGCAGAGCACCCTTCTGGTACAAAAAGGGAACGCCGCTTGCCGAAAAGGCAAAGTTCCTCGCCGATTCAATCCGCAGGGCGTATCCGTCGATGAAGTACGCGCCGCCGCAACCGTGGGAAAAGTATATTAACTGATTTTTTCGAGAAGCTAAGCCTAAAAAACAATTTCTACTTTTATTCTACCTGAGATTTATTGCTAAAGCGGAGCAGGGCTGATATAATTTTCGCGAGGTGATTTAATGGACAATTACAAGTTCGGCAATCTAATATGTGCTATGAGAGAGGCGCATAATTTTACGCAAAGGGAGTTTGCCGATATTCTTAACGTATCGGATAAGGCGGTATCCAAATGGGAAAACGGTCAGGCAATACCGAGAATGGACACTCTTGAAAAAATAGCAAGTACTCTTGATACCACTGTTGAGGAATTAATAACGCTGAGCAATGACAATATTAAGAGAATACTGATTAAGAATTCTTTCGGAACGCTGCTCCATTTTCAGATTGACGGCGAAATCATCAGTCTTAAAACAGCGGAAGAAAAATGGATGCTCATTGACGCCGCAAAGGAGGAGCATGAGGTAGTCGTATTCGGAGAGCTTAAGTTTAACGAGCTTGTTGAAGATACCGAGGAGCCGGAAACCTTCAAGGACAAGCTTTTGCAAAAGGGCGTAAAGAAATTAACCAAATGGGCGGATAAGCAGATTAACAGGGCGGTTATAAGAGCTAAGTGCTTTTACAAGCTCGGCGATATAAAAAACGACGAGGTAATCGAGGTCGAAAACGAGCTCTTTTCCGCAGGTGATAAAATGTGGATTTTCAAGGATCTTGACTTTTCATACCCGAAGCTACTTTGCAGCTGTAATAAAGAGCTTACAAACGCCGAATGTCTGAACGAGGAGGCAGCCTTTGCCGATTTCAGAAAAAGGGCGTTAACAAGCGAGCTTGGTATTAACATACCGCTAATGCTTATCGCTTATCCGTTCAGAAAAAGGTATTTCAAAAACATACTTAAGCCGAGCGGGTTGATGAAATATTTTTCAAAGGCTGATTATTACGTTGAAAAGAACGGAAAGCAGGACGAAAAGGCAAAGAGAATTAAGCATCCGTTTCTCAGAATAGTAGGAATTATTGTTCTGCTCATAGCGCTCTGGATTGGAATTGAAGTCGGCTCAGGGATTCTTTTTGTAACAAGCGATAAGCCGTATCTTGTATCCTCGGATTTAAGTACAATAACCTACGCCAGAGAGGTTTATGTCAGGATTGACGGACTCCCTAAGGATGCGATATCAAATAAATTCCTCGGAGCTGAGGTTTGGGATGACGCTCGCATTGACGGCAAATCAAAAACAGACCAGTATTTTGATGAGCATAAGGTTTGTACCTATACCGATAAGGCCGGGGACACATACCTCTGGTTAGTATTAGATTACGGCGATAATTACATTGATGAGGATACAGGCGAAAACAGGGAATATGACGATTATACGGAACATTACGTTTACAAACTTCAGCCGTAAAAAGAAAAATAACGCTCTCGTTTTGAGAGCGTTATTTTTTAGTTCATCGCGTCGGATACTGCGTCGCCCGCTTCGTCAATAGCGCCCGCCGCGCCGTCTGCTGCGTCGTCAACGCCCTGACCGATGTCGTCGCCTACTCTGTCAGCTCTGTCAGCAATATCGCTGCCCGCGTCGGAAATGTCCTCGCCGACGTTGTTATTGTCGGTAGTGCCGTTAGTGGTTGAGGAGGTTCTGTTTTCGGTCGTCATAGTCGTACTTGTGCTGTCAAGGGTTGCGTCCTTCATACCGTTATTTGCGCATGCTGTTAAAACGGCTGAAAGCATAATGACTGCAAGTGCAATAATTAATATTTTTCTCATAGTAACTTTCCTTTCAAATTTACTTTTATTATTGTTAGCGTGTTTATCAAAATTATACATTTATTTTACAAGAGTTCCGTTATCGGTGTAGAGAAGAAGCATAATGTCCTCCTCCTCGCCTGTTTTTGAATTTACATATATAAGCGCGTCCTCGCCCGTATCCCTGCCTGTGCAGGCAAATTCGTAGCACATTACCTCCTTTCCGCTTGGCTTGGGGATAATGCAGCGCTTTACGCCGTTGACCTTGAGGTACGGCGAGAGTCTGCTCTGCGCGTCGGAAAGAGTAAGTGAGGATTCAAAATTCCCCCTGTCAATATGGTTCGTAAGATAGGTCGCTGCGTCAAGTGATACCACGCTCCCGTCCGAGAGCGAAACGCCGACCTTGATTAAGTCGCTGTAACAATAAATATCGTTTTTTGCATATGCAAAGTTAATCGTACAGATATTGTCCGAGGTTGCATAGTACGAGCTTTTCATATCGGTATATCCGATACGGTTCAAAAACTTTTCCGCGATATTAATTGCGTTTTCCTCGCTGATGTCGGAGCCGTTTATCAGCCCCGAGTAGAGAATGGATTTAATAAAGCCGCCCTGCTTTGTTACCGAAATTGTATATCTTCCCGTGGTTAAGGTGTAGCAGGGGAGCTTTGCCTTTTCGTCGGAGGAATATACGATTTTATTTAAGCTCACGTCAAGGCAGCGCGCGGCAATACGCTTTGCCTCCTCCGTGCTTTTTACGTCGGAGGAGGATACAAGAGAGGATTTCTTGTTTAATACCTGGTCGGAAAAGGGCCCGTCGTAAAGCAGGGTGGGGTAGCTCTCAAAGGTTTTAGCGCTCTCTGAAAAGCTGTTTGAAAGCGGAGTTACGGAAATATCGGCGGTGCTTTTTATTTCGCCCTCAGTAATTTTAGCGCCCGAGTTTACAATATCCGTCATCATATTTGCGGATTTTAAAAATTCCTCCGAATACCTCAGCAGCGTAACAAGGTTAGCGTGCTCCTTTTCCGTAATCGGCTGCCCGAGCTCAAGCTTCGACTGTATATACTGCGCATAGTCGCTTGCCTGAGTTAAAAACTTATACGTATTGCCGAGCTCCATCTGAGACGCGGGAAGACGGCTGAGGGCGTTTTTCGCTACCGAGCACTGTGCAAACAGGTCCTTTGTAAGCTCCTTTTGCTCGTTTGCCGAATTTGAATAAAGGCTCTTAGTAAGGTCGGTATTTACAGTATTAAGACATTCGCCGAGCTCAGATAGCGAATGCTGATAGCTGACCTCAAGCAGCTTCTTGTATTCGTTCATATTCCTTGTGTTTATGATTGCCGTTGCTATTACTATCGCAAGCCCCACAATCATAAAGGACGTGATTCTTACCTTTCCTCTGATTTTCATATTTTACCTCCGTTACATTTTAATATAGCATTTTCCGTTTTCTTCGAAATATACGGGCAATTTTTATTGAAAGTGCTTTTATATTATGATATAATATTAAATACTTTAAGTTGGAGTAATAGGCTTATGGCTGAATTTGTAAAAAAAAGAATTGTCGTTAAGGTCGGTACCTCGACGCTGACTCACGGCACGGGAAAAACGAATATTGCAAGGGTTGAAAAGCTTTCGACCGTGCTTTCGGATTTGCACAATATGGGGCACGAGGTAATCCTCGTATCTTCGGGCGCG
The DNA here is from genome assembly GCA_937907605.1 of uncultured Clostridia bacterium. GTDB lineage: Bacteria > Bacillota > Clostridia > Oscillospirales > Acutalibacteraceae > Eubacterium_R. The sequence continues at coordinate 97,102 of CALCYI010000012.1, forward strand.
GTAGGAGTCGGAGTCGGCAAGCTCGGCTTAAAGGAAAGACCGACGACCACTAAGGAGCTTCAGGCTGCCGCCGCTATCGGACAGGGCGAGCTTATGTTCCTTTACGATAAAATGTTTTCACAGTACGGAGTTATAGTATCCCAGCTTTTGTTTACCGAGGAGGAGCTGAGCGACGAAACAAGCAGAGCGCACCTTGTGGATACCTTCAATCAGCTTCTTGAATTCGGCTCAATCCCGATTGTGAATGAAAACGACAGCGTTTCGGTTGACGAGCTTCTGAACGGCGACAACGATGTGCTTTCAGCGAGAGTTGCGGAGCTAACAAAAGCGGATATACTTATTATGCTCACCGACACCGACGGACTTTACGACAGTAACCCGAGCGAGAACGAAAACGCAAGGCTCATTGAAACGGTTGATAGAATTACTCCCGAAATTGAAAAAGCCGCGGGCGGCTCGGGCAGAGCGGGCACGGGCGGCTTTACAACCAAGATTAACGCCGCAAGGCTTGCAACCTCCGCCGGCATACCCGTAGTTATTATGAACGGTAAGAAGCCTTCAAATATCTACAGGATAATTGAAGGCAAGAGCATAGGAACAAAATTTTTAGCATAAGGATTTGATTTTATGTCAGTTAAACAGCTTGGAATAAACGCTTCTAAAACGAAAACCTTTTTATCCCTTGCAACTGCCGAGGATAAAAATAGGGCGCTTACTTTAATCGCCGACGCGCTTATAGAAAAAAGCGGGGAAATAATAAAGGCGAATGAGCTTGACCTTGAAAACGGAAAAAAGAACGGTCTTAACGCAGGTCTGCTTGACCGCCTTATGCTGAATGAGGAGCGTATTAAGGATATCTCCGACGGAGTGCGCGAGGTAGTGAAGCTTGACGACCCGTGCAGCAAAACCGTATACGAATATGAAAAGGACAACGGCTTAAAAATAAAAAAGATAACCGTACCCATCGGCGTAATCGGTATAATCTACGAGGCGCGTCCGAACGTTACTGCCGACGCTGCGGCGCTTTGCCTTAAAAGCGGAAACGCCGTTATTCTCAGGGGCGGGAAAGAGGCAATCAACTCTAACAAAGCGATTGCGGATATTATGCGCGAAGCTGTGGAAAAAGCAGGCTTCCCGAGGGACGTTATCCAACTCGTTGAGGACACCTCAAGGGAATCCTCAAACGAAATGATGACGATGAACGAATACCTTGACTGCCTTATTCCGAGAGGCGGCAAGGGGCTTATTAAAGCCGTCGTTGAAAATTCAACCGTCCCCGTAATCGAAACAGGCTCGGGCAACTGCCATATTTACGTTGACGAGAGCGCAGATATTGATATGGCGGCGAATATTATATTCAACGCAAAAACGCAGAGAATAAGCGTTTGCAACGCCTGCGAGAGCCTCGTCATCCACAGCGGTATTATTGATAGGGCGCTGCCCGTAATTAAGGCAAGGCTTGACGAAAAGAATACCGAAATCAGGGGCGACGAAAGAGCGCTTGCCGCTTGTCACGATATTAAAAGGGCTGACGACGCGGACTTTTATACCGAATACCTCGACTATATTATCAGCGTAAAAACTGTTGACTCTCTCGACGAAGCGATTGAGCATATTAATTCACACTCAACTCACCACAGCGAAGCAATAATAACGAACAATAAAGAAAACGCAGAACGGTTTTTACAGTGCATTGACTCAAGCTCTGTATACGTAAACGCGTCCACGCGCTTTACGGACGGTAACGAGTTCGGGCTCGGCGCGGAAATCGGAATATCAACCCAGAAGCTCCACGCAAGAGGACCTATGGGACTCAGGGAGCTTACCTCAACCAAGTATCTTATTTATGGAGACGGACAGGTAAGATAATGAAAAGAAAAGATTTGGAAAACGTTGAATTTGACTCCGTAGGGGTTGAAGAATACGGAAGAAACAGAAAAAAAGGTAAAAAGAAAAGAAGCGCCGGAAAAATCTTTTTCGGCTTTATCGGCGTTGTAATCCTTCTTCTCGCTGTGTTTGTAATTACGGTTAAGCTCGTTAATCCCGACGCGGACTTGTCGCGAATTATTCCCACAGTGCCGAGAGAAAAGGCGGTACAGTTTATCGACGAGAAGCTGCTCGGCAAGACCACTACGGCTGCTCCGACTACCGAGACGCCTACCGAAACCACAACCTCTGCGCCCGAGACCACCAAGGCGGTTAATATGTACCTTCCGATTGAGGAATTTGCGCTCAATACGGCTGTTGAAGGAAATCAGTTGGGCAATCTCCTTGCGGGAGGCAAGGCGGCGACGGATATGAGCTATTTATACCATATCGTTGACGGACGCGGAATATACCGCTTTGCACCGTCGAGCGAGGGCTATTACAGGATTTATAAATCCGAGGACAAGCTCTCCTCGCTCAACCTCAGGGGCGAGTATATCTACTTTGTAAACGATAAGGAGAATAAGCTCTACCGTCTTAAAAAGGGTGAGCAGAAGCCCGCGGCGATTGCGGATAACGTTAAGCTTGCATACGTTTACGACAGCGAGGTGTTCTACACCACGACGGATAACGAAATCGGAATTATGGGTATTAAAGAGCTTAAGCCAAAGCTTATTTTCGACGAGTCCACGCCGGATGTTGTTGAGCTAATCGGAATTTCGCTGAATTCGGTATTCTTCACGATGACGAGCGGAGACGGAACCGTAAGCTATATGACCGTATCAAAGGCGGGCGGCGAGGCTGAACCGTTCAGACCTGAGAGCGAAAACGGCAAAATTCTTTCTCCCGTGCTTGAAAACGGATTTTTATACTACTACGAAAAGCAGGACGATTTTTCCTACAATCTCTGCAGGCAAAAATTCGGCTCAAAGAAGGTCGTAACTCTCGTAGAGGGCGCGACCTCGTTCAACCCTCCGATTGTTGAAAACAACAGGCTCTTTTACGGCGAGCTTGACGGCAGCCGCTTCGAAATGAAGGAGCTTAATATGAACAGCGGCGACGTAAAGACAATGCTGTATACGAATAACGCGTCGGCGGATAATAATCTTATTATTCAGCACGGCGGCGAATACGACTTTATTATTGGCAAAAAGAACGATAAGGACAGAGTTTATATAGCTTCGTCTATGTACACGGGCTCGGCAAATATTATGCATTTTGACGAAAACGGCTGGAGTTATTAATTCGAAATTAGGAAATTGATTTATGGATAAGTACAAAAAGTTAGCGACTAATACCTTAATCTTTGCGATAGGCACCTTCTCTTCGAAGGTGCTTAGCTTCCTGCTTATGCCATTTGTTACGAGAATGCTCGTAACGAGCGATTACGGCACGGCGGATTTAGTACAGCAGACGGCTAACGTGCTTATTCCTATAGTATTTTTACAGATTAATTCGGCTGCGCTGCGCTTTGCGCTTGATAAGGACGGGGACAAGGCTGACGTGTTTACCGTCGGACTCCGTACGACCTTTAAGGGCTTTGCGGTATTTCTTCTATTTGCGTACCCGATAAGCTTTATAAATATCGGTGAATTTCACCTCGGTAATTACCTCGTACTTATTTATGCCTTCGTGCTCGTTTCGGGTTTGAGGCAGCTTTGCCAGCAGTTCGTAAGGGGCTGCGGCAAGGTTAAGATTTTTGCGATTGACGGTATTATAGCAACGGCTACAACGCTTGCGTTTAATCTCCTTTTCCTCGGTCCTTTCCATTGGGGCGTTACGGGTTACATCGTTGCGATTATCGCCTCCGACGCGTGCTCGGTGCTCTTCCTGTTCGTGACGTGCAAGCTCTGGAAATTCGTGAAGCTTAAGGGCGTACCGAAGCAGACAAAGTTCAGCATGCTCAAGTATTCAATCCCAATGATGCCTACGATTATTCTTTGGTGGATAATCAACGTATCCGACAGATATATGGTTACTGCCTTTGTCGGAGCGGGCGCTAACGGACTTTATACCGCGGCTTCAAAGATACCGAATTTCGTAATTATGTTCTCCTCAATTTTTATCGACGCGTGGCAGCTTTCAGCCGTTGACGAATACGATAACGAGGGTACGGCGGACTTTTTTACAAACGTGTTCAGAGTGTATTCGGGCGGTGTTTTCGCAGTCGCTTCTGCGCTAATTATCGCATGTCAGCTTCTTACTAAAATCCTCGTTGCGCCGAGCTATTATGACTCGTGGCAATTTGTGCCGATACTGATTATGGCTACTACGATTTCCTGTCACGTGAATTTCCTCGCCTCCGTATATATGGCGGAAAAGAAGAATATAATGGCTATGGTAACTGCGCTGTCGGGCGCTGCGACTAACGTCATACTGAACCTGATTCTGATTAAGAGCATCGGCGCACTCGGTGCAGCGATTGCAACCCTTGTTTCATTCATCGTTGTATTCGTAACAAGAGGATACGATACAAAAAGGTTTATCAAGATTAATTATAAAACTCCCGTGGTTATTGCGGAGCTGCTCATACTTGCGGCGCAGAGCGCTGTAATGCTTATTATGAAATTGGGCGTGGTTATGTATGCCGTCGAGGCCGTACTGCTCGTTTTGATGCTCGTTTTAAACTTTAAGCCGATTAAAGAGCTCTTAACTCTGATTATTGGTAAGTTCCTTAAAAAAGGGAAGAATAATAGCACGACTTAGGGTCGTGCTATACGTCTTTTTATATTGCACTTGAATTATTGCTTATATTAGTGTATAATACACAAAAAACTATAATATTATTTTAATATACAAATTGTTTTTTGGAGGATTTGTATGAAATCGGCATTCACAGCAACACAGGCAAAGAAACTAATTACAGATAAGCTTTCGCATTTCTTCGGCGTTTCGCCTTCAATAGCAACCGACGAGCAGTTTTATAAGGCTGTTTCAATGATTGTAAGGGATAAGCTCTCCGAGATGAACAGCGAGTTCAGAAGTACAGCTGAAGGACAGGATTCCAAGGAGGTTTACTATCTCTGCATGGAGTTCTTAATGGGCAGGTCGCTCAAGAATAACCTCTACAATCTCGGTCTTACCAAGGTTTTTGAGGAAGCGCTTGAGTCAATGGACGTAAAGCTCGATAAGCTCTATTCTCAAGAGCCCGACGCTGGGCTCGGCAACGGCGGTCTCGGCAGACTTGCGGCGTGCTATCTTGACGGGCTTGCAACGACGGGCTTTCAGTCAATGGGTTACTCAATCAGATATGAGGCGGGTATCTTCAAGCAGAAGCTTATAGACGGCTGGCAGACCGAGCTTCCCGACTTCTGGCTTCCCGGCGGCGAGGTATGGCTCGTACCGCGTGAGGAGAGAGCCTGCGAGGTTAAGTTCGAGGGCTGGATTGAGGACAGCTGGGACGGCGAATACCACCACGTTAATCACAGGGACGCCAACGTAGTTACCGCAATTCCCTACGATATGTACGTATCGGGCAAGGGAAAGGGCGTATCGAGGCTTCGCTTATGGGCTTCCAAGAAGCCGGAGCTTGATATGGCGCTCTTTAATCAGGGCTCGTATATCAAGGCTATGGAGCAGAGCGCGATGGCTGAGGCTATCTCAAAGATTCTCTATCCCGCGGACAATTCTCCCGAGGGTAAGTCCTTAAGACTCCGTCAGCAGTACTTCCTCGTTTCCGCTTCAATTCAGGATATTATCCAGCGCCACCTCAACCGCTACGGCACGCTCGATAATCTCCCCGAAAAAATTGCAATTCATATTAACGACACCCATCCAACTATGGCGATTCCCGAGCTTATGAGAATTATGCTTGACGAGTGCGGCTACGGCTGGGACGAGGCGTGGTCAATTGTTACAAAGACCGTTGCGTATACAAACCATACGGTCATGAAGGAGGCGCTTGAGTGCTGGAGCGAGGAGCTATATTCAAGGCTTCTTCCCCGAATTTATCAAATAACGAAGGAAATCGACAACCGCTTCAGAGCTTACGTCTGGTCGGCTACTCACGACGGCGAGAAGGTAGAGAGAATGGCTATCGTATCAAATGGTATAGTACGTATGGCTAACCTCTGCGTTGCGGGCTCTCACAGCGTAAACGGCGTATCCGCGCTTCACAGCGAAATCCTTAAGGAAACCGTATTTAATGATTTCTATACCTTAACTCCCGAAAAGTTTACCAACGTAACTAACGGCATCGCGTTCAGGCGCTGGATATGTCAGGCTAACCCTGCGCTTACGGAGTATATCACAGAGCTCATCGGCGACGGCTTTATTACGAAGTCCGACGAGCTGCTTAAGCTCAGAGCCTTTGCCGATGATAACAAGGTGCTTGACAGGCTTAATGAAATCAAGTATGAAAACAAGGTTCGCTTTGCGAAGTACCTTAAGAAAAAACAGAGCGTTGAGATTGACCCCGATTCAATATTCGACGTCCAGGTAAAAAGACTCCACGAGTACAAGCGTCAGCAGCTTAATATTCTTAACATCATTTCCGAATATCAGATGCTTAAGGAAAATCCGAACGCTGATTATTATCCGAAAACCTATATCTTCGCCTCAAAGGCGGCACCGGGCTACTTTATGGCAAAGAAGCTTATTGAGCTTATCGATTCGCTTTCAAAGCTTATCAATAACGACCCCGACGTAAACGGCAAGCTCAAGGTTGTATTCGTTGAGGATTATAACGTATCCGTTGCAGAGATGCTTATGCCCGCCGCCGATATTTCGGAGCAGATTTCGCTTGCAGGTACCGAGGCTTCGGGAACGGGTAATATGAAGCTTATGCTTAACGGCGCAATAACGCTCGGCACAATGGACGGCGCTAACGTGGAGATTTACGATTCTGTCGGAAACGATAATATCTTCATCTTCGGTATGAATAATACTCCCGAGGTTGTATCCCTCAGGAACAGCGGCTATCATCCGATGGAATATATTAATAATAACGTAACGCTCAGGAACGCTATCGACTTTATCCGTTACGGTATAAACGGCAAGCGCTTTGACGAGGTTGTGTCCTCGCTCATTAACGTTGATCCTTATATGGCGCTCGCTGACTTTGCGGATTATAAGAAAACGCAGAATAAGATTTCAAAGGCTTACAGCGACAGGAGAGCCTTTGCGAGAATGAGCCTTATGAATATCAGCGGCGCGGGCGTATTCAGCGCTGACCGCTCCATTATGGACTATGCAAACAGAATCTGGCATACAAAGCCCGTTCAGTTTGACTACAAGGCTCCGAAAAAGAGCGCGCCTAAGCGTTCATCAAAAAAATCAAAGTAATTAATCAAAGGCGGATAATATCCGCCTTGATTTAACAGGTACTATTATGTTTGTATTCAATTCGAGGAAAACTGAATATAAAGATAAGATAAGGGCAATCGCTACCAATGAAAGAGTAAAGCTACGCATAACCGTACCGCGCTCGCTCTCGTGCAACGGCGCGCAGCTTTGCGTAACCAAGGACTCAGAGGACAGCGTATACTATTCGATGTTCTGGGCAGGTATGTGCGGCGAGGACAGGGAATACTGGGAGCTTCATTTTTCAGCCGAAAGCAGCGGGCTTTACTGGTACCATTTTGAGCTTAATACCCCGTGGGGTAAGCATTTTATCAAGAACACGGGCGACGGTATCGGAGATATTACCATTTACGGCAGCGATTTTCAGCAGACGGTGTACGATAAGGACTTCACAGTTCCTGACTGGCTTAAGGGCGGTATTATTTACCAGATTTTCCCCGACAGGTTTTATAACAGCGGTACGCCTAAAAAGAATGTAAGAGATAGCCGCGAGCTTCGCAAATGGGGTGAAATGCCGTACTGGGACAGGACGCAGATGGGCGACATCTGGAATAACGACTATTTCGGCGGCGACCTTAAGGGAATAGAGGAAAAGCTTCCTTACCTTGCGGATTTGTCCGTTTCCTGCATTTACCTCAACCCGATATTCGAGGCTAATTCAAACCACAGATACGACACCGCGGACTATGAGAAAATTGACCCGCTGCTCGGAACTCAGGAGGACTTTGAGTCACTTTGTAAAAAGGCGAAGGAATACGGCATAAGGATTATTATCGACGGCGTATTCAGCCACACGGGTGTTGACAGCAGATACTTTAATATGTATTCAAATTATGACTCCGTCGGCGCGTATAACAGCAAGGAAAGCCCGTATTATAACTGGTACAAGTTTACCGACTATCCCGACAAATATCTTTCTTGGTGGGGAATAAAGCTCCTGCCCGAAATAATTGAGGAAAATGAGGACTACCGAGAGTATATGTGCTCAAAAGAGGGCATACTCAGAAGGTGGATTAGGGCTGGCGCGAGCGGCTGGAGGCTTGACGTAGCCGACGAGCTTCCCGATATTTTCCTTGACGATGTGAGGAAAGCCGTTAAGGAGGAAAGCAAAGACGCGCTTATTCTCGGCGAGGTATGGGAGGACGCGACTAATAAAACCTCCTACGGCAAGCGCAGGCGTTACCTGCTCGGGAAGCAGCTCGATACGGTAATGAACTATCCCTTCTCGGACGCGATTCTTAACTTTATTAAATTTAAAAACGCGTATGCTTTTCAAAGCGACATAATGAGCGTTGTTGAAAACTATCCTAAATGCGTGCTTGACTTACTTATGAACCATATCGGTACGCACGATACCGAAAGGGCGATAACGCGACTTGTCGGCGAGGACCCCGAGGGGCACGACAGGCTCTGGCAGTATGAGCACAACACGCTTGGAGCATACGAATACCACCTCGGCGTATCAATGCTTAAGCACGCTTCGCTTTTGCAGTTCACGCTGCCCGGCGTACCGTCGGTTTACTACGGCGACGAAATTGGTATGCAGGGCATGAAGGACCCGTTTAACCGTGAGTGTATGGAGTGGGAAAAGCAGAATACCGAGCTTTTAAAATGGTATAAGCGCCTCGGCGAAATCCGGAGAGGCTGCTCAGCGTTTAAGGACGGAGATTTCCGCTTCATTTTCTGTACTCATAAAGCCGTCGCTTATATAAGGGAGAACGAAAAGAACGCGGTAATAACGGCGATAAATCTTGATGACGAAACGGTTGCAATTGACCTTGAGAGCGGCTTTGAAAACTGCTATACGCTGCTCGGTAATACTCCCGTTAACGGCAGGCTCTACCTTGAGCCGTACCGCTATTCGCTGTTGACAATTAACAAGTAATGATGTAATAATTATTATATGAAATTCAAAGGAGGGCGCATATGCAATTATCGTTTGTAGTACCCTGCTATAATGAAGAAAAGAATATTAAACGCTTCTTTGATGAGGTTAAAAGCACCTTTGAGGAACGGTACGAAAGCATTGAGTTCGTATTTATTGACGACGGAAGTAAGGACGGGACGTATAATGAGCTCAGCGCGCTTTACGAGGAAAACGGCGATACCGAAATTCAGGTGCTCTCGTTTAGCCGTAACTTCGGCAAGGAGGCGGCTATGTACGCGGGACTCTCGAACGCCAAGGGCGACTTCGTGTGCATTATCGACGCCGACCTTCAGCAAAGTCCCGAGGTCGTGCTTCAGATGCTTGAAGAGCTTTACGCCGACGAAACGCTTGACTGCGTTGCGGCATATCAGGAAAAGCGTAAGGAAAATGCGTTTCTTTCAAGGATTAAATCGGGCTTTTATAAGATAATCAATAGGATTTCCGAGGTCGATTTTGTAAACGGCGCTTCGGATTTCCGTCTTATGAGAAGGGGCATGGTCGACGCGCTCGTTTCAATGACGGAGTACCACCGTTTTTCAAAGGGGCTTTTCAGTTGGGTTGGTTTTAATACAAAATATATCCCGTACGCAGTAAGGGACAGAGCCGAGGGCGAATCCAAGTGGGGAACAAGGAAGCTCATAAAGTACGCGCTTGAGGGCATATTTGCGTTTTCAAACGCGCCGCTGAGGATTGCAACATATATCGGACTGTTCTCCGCGTTCATTTCGGTTCTGGTTTTCCTTGAAATGCTTATTGAAAAAATCTTCTTCGGTATCGACGTCAAGGGTTACCCGACTATTGTTACGCTTATTCTTTTCATTGGTGGCGTACAGCTCTTCTGCTTCGGTATACTCGGGGAGTATATAGCGAGAATGTACGTCCAGGTTAAAAACAGACCGATATACATCCTAAAAAAACATCTTAAGAAAGAGGAACTGCTTGACCGCTTCCCGATTGAAAAAACGGACGAATAAATAATATATCTTACGGGCGGATAATATCCGCCCTGCTTTTTTGTTAAATTTTTCTAAAAAACGGTAAAAAATTATTGACAAACGATAATTAAAGTGCTATAACTTGCGTATAAAGGAGTGATACTATGAAGTATAACGATAAAACAGTAGGCTTAACGCATATTGCGGTAAGGACGTGCTATTTCCTTTTAGCTGTGTCGGTAATTATCTTTCCGTTTTTGATGAAGGCGGAGAAAGGGGATTTTTACTATTTCAGTATGATAGCCGTACACGGCAAGTATTTAATTTATCCGTTTTACGCCGTAGTTCCCGCTGGCTATATCGCGCTTATCTGCCTTGATAAAATTCTCTGTAATATCAAGCGCGACGTAGTATTTGATAACGCAAATATTAAACTGCTTAATATTATAACGGCGTGCTGCCTTTTCGCTTCAGCTGTGGGCTTAGTATCGTTTATAGTTATTGCGGTTATATATCTTTCGATAGAAACGGTTTTGCTCCTCGCCGTCGGCGAGGCGTTTATGGCGCTCGTCGTAAGAGTGGTAAGGAATATATTCAAAAAGGCAATAGAAATTAAAGAAGAAAACGACTTGGTGGTGTAATTATGATTATTGTAAATCTTGACGTTATGCTTGCCAGGCGGAAAATGAGCTCGCTTGAGCTTGCAAACAAAATCGGAATCACCCAGGCTAACCTTTCCATACTCAAAACGGGAAAGGCAAAGGCAATCCGCTTTTCAACGCTTGACGCGATATGTAAGGCGCTCGACTGTCAGGTAGCGGATATACTTGAATTCACGGAGGACTAAAACTAATTCGTAATTCGGAGTTCGGAATTCGGAATGGAGAAAAATGAAAAAAGCACTTATAATTTATTGTACAGTAATTGCTGCATTTGGCGTGTTTTTACATTTTGCATGCAATAACAAAACTATTATGGATTATTCCAGAAGTCAGTTTAATGATAGTAGCTTTACTGAAACAGATTTCGGAGATTACAGTGATTTGTATTATCAGGAAGCGGTTACGGGCGGTTTAATATTTTCTGCGGAAACAGGACTTGCAATTGCTTCATACGGCGACGAAAGCTTTGAACAGCAATTAGTTTATTTGGAAAAGTATCAATACCTTAGAGGAGCAATGGTGGACACATCGGGTATTAACGGTGAACCAGGTTATATCATTCTGGACGGTGAAAACGATTATATTGGCACACAAGCTGAAACGTTTTATATTATTCCTGATAATGAATTTAACATAGGCGATTGGGATTTCCGTGTTCTTTATGTTCAGGATATGCCTCATTATATTGATTTAGTTGCCGTAAATCAAAACGAGAAAAAAATAGCATATCTGACTTTTGTAGACAGTGAATTAGATTTTTTGTGTAAAGGTAAAGAAAATAAAGACGGAAAGTTTATGGAACGATTTGTAAAAAAGTATTTTAAATATAACTTTCGTAAATGATTTTCGGAGGAAGAATGAAAAAGAGAACGAAAATTATTATCGGCGTTGTTACGGGCGCGATACTTCTTCCGATTGTACTTATCGGCATAGTGTGTATAATGTATGCCGTTGACCTTTCAACTCCTCCCGACCATAGCGACGACCCGCTTATCCCACAAGGTTATATTGAAAATGACGGGAAAAAGGGATACAGTCCCGGCGAGCATGAGGATTTCTGTTACTACGTGTATAGCGAAAAGCCGACGCTCGACAGCTCTTTTAAAACAGCCGACGGGGAAAATACTACTGAGTTAGCTAAGCTGTTTCACCATTACCGATACGATAACGATGACGACAAGCCACTGCTGAATTCCAAAAACTTGGAGGAGCGCATTACCGACGGCGATTACTTTTATATCGCCGCCCGTCTCGGCGATGCGTCCGACATAAAATACGGCGCGTTGATATACTTCTACGATATTGAAGAAAACGTGCTGTTCCGTTTAGATTACAGATACTAAATCGGGTGCGGGCGAAGCCCGCCCTCAATTCATCATTCGTAACTCATAATTCATAATTCTTATTTGGAGGAATAAAAATGGATAAAAACGTTTACTATCAGCCGCCAATACAGAGCGGCGGAAATATGCCGCCCGTGCAGCAGGATATTAATATGTTTCAGACGCCGCCCCCGCCGATGCCGAATGGTGCTCCCGTGCCGCCGCCGTATATGCCTGCGCCCGTTACGGTTAAGAAAAAAGAGCACAAGCCCCTTTCCAAGAAGGACAATATTTTTGTATTTATCTTTCTTGCCACCGCGTTTCTTTTCGTTGATTTCGCACTCTTCCACGGCTTTGCGCTCGGCTTCACTATTTCGTATTTCATTCTTTTCGGCGTAAGCACCGCTTACCTTTGGGACAGAGAGGGCAAGCCCGATTTATTCTCGCTTTGCTGCGGGGCAATCTCCCTTGCGGGCTCGGTTACATTCAGCCTGTATTCAAACGATTTTATCAATACCATTATGTTTATACTTATCGCAGGACTCTTCACTCTGTACTGTCTCGGTATAAGCAGGAGCTATTCAAAGAGCAGGGGCAATTTCAAAATGCTTATCGATTTGTTCTACGCTTCGGTAATTGAAACGTTTGAGAATATCGGCGATATTATTGGCTCTCTTAAATCTGAGGCGGACAGAAGCAAGCGCAATATGAGCGCGCTTATCGGCGTTCTGATTGCCGTACCCGTGCTTGCGGTAATTATACCGCTTCTAATTTCGAGCGACGCCGCGTTTGAGAAGCTCGTCGGCGTTATCGCAAAGAATATCGGTAAGTACCTGCTTGAGCTTGCAATTGCAATAGTTCTTACTCCGTTCTTATTCTCATATATGTTCGGTAAGAAGAATAAGCTAAATGTACAGTCAAGGAAGAACGTCGGTAATTTCAAAAAGAAGGTACCCGTATCGGGAAGTGTTGCCTTCCTTTCCGTAATCTCCTTTACCTATCTTGTTTACCTCTTCTCACAGCTTGCGTACTTCTTCTCCGCCTTCAGCGGACTTCTCCCCGAGGGCTATACCCGCGGCGCGAGCGCGTTTGCAAGGCGCGGCTTTTACGAGATGTTCGCAATCTGCGCAATAAACGTAGTAATGATTTCAATTATCAGTATGGTAACCAAGAGGAAGCAGGGCAAGGTATCGACGGGTATTAAGGTGCTCTCGCTCTTTATATCGCTTTTCTCCGTGCTGATGATTATTACCGCTATTCAGAAAATGAAGCTTAATATAACCACCTACGGCTTTACGAGGAACAGGCTTTTAATCTTCGTATTTATGCTGATGATTTTAGTGGTAATTATCTTCTTTATTATTCATATCTTTGCGCCTAAGGTTCCCTATATGCAGCCGATTATCATAATCTGCTCCGCTATGTTCGTTGCGCTTTCGTTTGCTAATATCGACGCGTTTACCTATGAGCATAACGTTAAGGCGTATGAAAACGGAACGCTGAAAAAGCTCGATATGTATACGATTTCAACGCTCAATAACAGCGATATGTACTTTGCAAAGCTTGCGCAGAGCGAGGATAAGGATATTGCTCATAAGGCGCAGGTATGGCTTATCCGCGAATACTTCGTATATGACAGCTCAAATTATGTAATTAAGGATAACGAGATGAAACTGAGAGAGCCCTCCGATTTCCGCTCTTATTGCAGGGACAACGAGAAGGCTAATAAGACGGTAATTGATTACTACAATTCACTTGATACTTACGACAGGCTCTCCTTCGACCTTACTCAGCATCTCCTTGAGGACGGTTATTACGATTATGATAAGGACATAATCGAGGATTATAACGGCAATCACGCTTATAACGCCGACACAGGACGTTACGAAGAAGTTAAAGATTAATATTAATAAAACGGGCTCTTGCCCGTTTTATTTTTATATGTTAGAATGATTTCGGTGATTATATGGACATTAAGCGTCTTGAAGCGCTCTCAAAGCTTGAGCTCAATGAGATAGAGCGCGAAAAATGCGAAAAAGAGATTGACGAGGTCATTGAATATTTTAATATTCTCAGCACTCTTGATACCGAGGGTATTGAGCCGCTGACCCATCATTTTGATATAAAAAACGTATTGCGCGCGGATACGGTTAAGCCGTCGGTAAGCGTTTCGGATATCATCGCAAACGCCGAAAGCGAGGACGGCTTTTTCGTTACGCCTAAGGCAACGGAGGGCTGATATGGATATTACTAAGCTTACTGCCCTTGAGCTTGCCCAGAAGATAAAACGCAGGGAGCTTTCCTGCGTAGAGGTAACGAGGGCGTTTCTTGAAAAAGAGGATATTTATAACGCCTTCATAACCCGTGACAAAGAGTACGCACTTAAGCGCGCCGAGGAGGTTCAGCTCCGTATTGACTCGGGCGAGATGTGCTCTGCTCTCGCGGGCGTGCCTATTGCGGTAAAGGACAATATCTGTACGAGGGATTTTCGTGCCACCTGCGGCTCAAAAATGCTTGAAAGCTTTATACCGCCTTACAACGCCACGGTTGTTGAAAAAATCAATGCCGCCGATATGATAATTATCGGTAAAACGAATATGGACGAGTTTGCTATGGGGAGCACGGGCGAGACCTCGTTCTTCGGAGCCGCTTTAAACCCGCTTGATACCTCGCGCTGTGCGGGCGGCTCGTCGAGCGGCTCTGCGGCTGCGGTTGCGGGAGGTCTTGCTCCGCTTGCGCTCGGCACTGATACGGGCGGTTCAGTGCGACAGCCCGCGGCATACTGCGGCATTACGGGGCTTAAGCCCACCTACGGCGCGGTATCAAGGTATGGGCTTATTGCCTACGCCTCGTCGCTTGATACCATAGGTATACTTTCGAAAAACACCGCCGACGCGGCGGCACTTTTTGAGATTATAAAGGGCGCTGACTACAGGGACTCGACCTCATTTTATAAGCCGTGTGAAAGAGCGAAAAAGCCTTACAGGGTTAAGAAGCTCGATAAGCTTCCGCTCTCGGACTACGCCGTTCCCGCTTATTATATAATCGCGTGTGCGGAGGCTTCGTCAAACCTTGCAAGATATGACGGAGTTCGCTTCGGTCACCGCGCAGAAGATACAAAAAGTGTTGAGGAGCTGTTCGTTAAATCACGCACCCGGGGCTTCGGGAGCGAGGTTAAAAAGCGTATTATGCTCGGTAACTTCGTGCTCTCGGCGGGATACTATGACGAATATTATTTAAAGGCGCTTAAGGTTAAACGGCTGATTACCGAGGAGATTATGAAGGCGCTTAAAGACTGCGATTTCTTATTGCTCCCTACTGTTACGGGCGCTGCGCCGAAGCTTAACGAGAGCCTTATGAACCCTCTTGAAATGTACAAAACCGATACCTTTACTGTTATTGCAAATCTTACGGGGCTTCCCGCGCTGACGCTTTCCGACGGAAGCCAGCTAATAGGCAAACCCTTTAGTGAAACGGATTTACTGAGCTATGAAATATGAAACCGTGTGCGGCTTGGAGGTTCATACCGAGCTTTTAACAAAAACAAAAATATTCTGCTCCTGTACTACCGACTTCGGAGGCGAGGCTAACTCCCACTGCTGCGAGGTCTGTACGGGTATGCCCGGAACGCTCCCCGTTCTTAACGAAAGGGTGCTTGAATATGCGGTGAAATGCGGGCTTGCGCTTGGCTGCGAGATTACGCGTTTCAGCCGCTTTGACAGGAAAAATTATTTTTATCCCGACTTGCCCAAGGCGTATCAGATTTCACAGCTCTATCTTCCGATATGTAAAAACGGTGCAGTTGAGATTAATGACTCTGTAAACGGCGGTAAGAAAACCGTCAGAATCCGCGAAATTCATATGGAGGAGGACGCTGGAAAGCTGATTCATAAAGACGGCAGAAGCTTTATTAATTATAACCGCGCAGGCGTGCCGCTTCTCGAAATCGTAAGCGAGCCCGATCTTTCAAGCGGTGAGGAGGCGGCTGAGTATACTCAAAAGCTCAGGGAGATTCTTAAATATATCGGCATATCCGACTGTAAGATGCAGGAGGGCTCGCTCAGAGCGGACGTAAATGTATCCGTAAGGGAGCGGGGAAGTACTGACCTCGGTACAAGGACGGAAATGAAGAACCTCAGCTCCTTTAAGGCAATAAAGGCTGCGGTGGATTTTGAAGCTCAGCGCCAGATAACGCGCCTTGAAAACGGCAGAGCTATTAAGCAGGAAACGCGCCGCTGGGACGAAAATAAAAACGCCTCAGTCCTTATGAGAACTAAGGAGACGGCTGACGATTATAAATATTTCCCCGAGCCCGACATTCCGCCGCTTGTAATAAGCGGGGAGTATATCGAGCGTATCAGAGCAGACCTGCCCGAGCTTCCCGAGGTAAAAAGGACGCGCTACGTTGATATGGGACTGTCGGAGTACGAGGCGGAGATTCTCACGGGCGAGCCCGAATATGCAAAACTGTTTGAACAAACCGCCGAACTGACCGATAATCCGAAGGAAAGCGCAAAGTGGATAATGGGCGAGTATCTTATGCTGAAAAAAGAGGCTGAGGGCGACCTTGCGCCAGAGCCGCTCGCAAAGATAATAAAGCTTGTGAACGGCGGAAAAATTACAAGGGAGTCTGGCAAAAAGGCTTTGCGTGCCGTATTTACCGAAGGCGCAGAGCCGCTGAGCTTTATCAAAGAAAACGGACTTGAGGTAATCGCGGATAAGGAGCTTATTAACCGCATTTGCTCTGAAGTAATTAACGAAAACGTCAAGGCGGTAAGGGAGTACAAAAAGGGCAAGGATAAGACGTTTAACTTTCTGTTCGGTCAATGTATGCGCGAGCTCAAGGAAAAGGCAAGCCCCGACGATATAAAGAGAACACTAAAAGAAAAACTCGGTTGAGCAGTCAACCGAGTTTTTCTTTACGGCTTGCACGCTCCGCAGGGCTCGTACCCTCCGTTTATTAAATCGTCGCGCGTTCCGTAATAGGTCCTTTTGTTTTCGTCCTTAATGTCAGAAACCTTGTCGCAGGTATCCTTGTGAAACTTTTTGTTATTAACGTTGATAATATAATTATGCTTTTCGGCGCTCTTGTCCTCCTCAGCGAGCTTGCTCTTACCCGTCTTATAGTCGATAATAATGCCGGGCTGAACGTTATAGCAGTAGACGTTGTAGCAGATTTTTTTGCCGTTATCCTCTACGGAGTAGCCCTCCATATGAACGCCCCTTGCAACGAGCTCGTTGCCCTTGAATATCGGCGTAACCCTGTACAGTACGTGGTTGCCCGTGTTCCTGACGTAGTTAGTAACCTTCTGCTCAAAGGGAAGCATGCCCTCGGTATTTAGGTACCTCGTGCCTGTAATAAGATTTCTCTCATTAGCATTCTCGGCAGTCAGTGAGTGCGCTATTAAATGACAGCGGTTATATAGGCTCAGTCCGTCGACGAAGCCGTATTCAACGTGCTGCCAGCCCGTAGGCTTAACTGAATTAATGGGCTCTCTTTCGCCCGTGGGCATTAAATCCTGTCCAATGCAGGCTATGCAGGTGGTACACCTTCCGAGCTTGTCAAGCTTCCCGTATTTTTCGTATGACTCAGTCGTTAAATCCTTTTCGGTAAAATCGGGCTTGTTGTCGTTGATAATGACGTATGCGCTTCCTGAGTATTCGGGAACGTTATCCAGGCTATAGCTTTTATTGTCTGCTTTTACAGTCGTAACGCGTGAGACCTTGACGGTGGTACTGTCGTCCTCAAAGTCGTTGAAATCAAACGCTTTATTGGTGATAAGCCCGACTATTACCGCAAGTACGACAAGTATCGCCGAAAAAATGACGTTCTTTTTTTTCTTTTTCTTATCCATTTTACACCTCTGAGCGTTATTCTGATATAATCATACCATATATCAGACCTCAGTGCAATTTTATTTTTCTGTTTTCGAGGTCGAATACCGCAACTGCGCAGCCGATTATCATAACCGCACTTAATGAGAGTGAGCCTTGAGTAAACTGATGCACGGGCGAGGAAATATTGTTATATACGGATACGCTGTCGGGAAAAAGCATGAGAAATATTCTGCAAATTGCATAGGAGAGTGTGGCGCACATTGTTCTTCCGATAAGGAAGTCGATATATTTAAAGCCCATATCCTTGAGGTAGCCGAGGAGCTGGAGATGCACGCAGAGCCCGCCGAACGAAAGAAAAAACGCACAGTAGGGAAGCGGGAGCAGTCTTTGGGGCGTACATACGCCGCTTGTTATTTCAAATAGCGGAATCAAAAACCGAGGAAGCTTAACTATTCCCGTTACCGCGCTGAAGAAAACTATGTAAGCCGACATCAGCGCGAGCGCCTTAACCGTTTTTTCAGCCGCGGCGGAGAGCGGATTAGGAGCACAGGGAATAATTTCTTTACTTTCAAAGCTAATACTTTTGCCCCTGAAAATTAGCGCGCAGATAAGCGCGGAAATAACGTTTGAAGTAAACAGGAGCAAACCCGTTTTAATGCTCCCGTAGCAGGCCGTACCTACTGCGGTTATTATGAAAGCCGCGCCGCCGCATAGGTTAAAGCGCATTATTCTCCTGGCGGTGTCGCCGTTAATTATTCCTTTCTCAAAAAGCGAATGGGTTAAAAGCGTTCCCGCGGGATAGCCTCCGATTAAGCCAAGCACAACGGCGCAAGCAGTCCGCCTCGGCAGGTTGAACAGCGCTTCAAACCACCCTGAAAACAGAATATCAAATGCGTTTTTACACCTTGAATTAATTATCAGATTACAAATTATCAGTACGGGAAGCAGGGAGGGGATTATTATATTTTCGCAAATGCCTATGCCGTTTACCGCTCCCGCCCTTGCCTCCTTTGAGAAGCATATAAGTATTCCTATTACGGCGCAGAGCAGGAACGCGCCGAGTGTATCACTAATCTTTTTCATACTAAATAATATGAAAAAAGGAAGCGGTATTTTCCGCTTCCTTTAATTATTGGTCTTCAGCACAGAATAAACCCCCAGTTCTACTGGGGGAATAAAAACGCTTT
>CALCYI010000013.1 GCA_937907605.1 uncultured Clostridia bacterium
TTTTCTATATTGCCAATTATTATTCATTTCATAATCCCTACAAATCCGAATTTGTTTATTTCATTAAAGCATTTTTTCAAGTTCATCCATGGATGAGCTTATTTCTTTTTCAAGTTCCCTGAGCTTTGCCATAATCTCACTTGTCGGCGGATATTCTACGGGAACGTATTCAACCTTTTTATACTTGTTTATTGAAAGGTCATAATCGTTATCTACGATTTCCTGCTTAGGCACAAAGAAGGATTGCTCCGTGCGTTTTCTGTCTTTTTCTGACTCAAGGTTGTTGTATCTTTCAATAATATCAGGAATATCGTTTTCGGCTACTTCACTGCGCTTGTCGTCAAGGCTGAAGCCGTCCGCCTTCATATCGTAGAACCATACGTCGTCCGTTCCGCTCGGATCTTTTGTAAATACTAAAACCGCAGTGGAAACGCCCGCATAGGGTTTAAACACACCAGACGGCATAGAGATAACCGCCTGCAGCCTATTGTTTTCAATTAGTTCTTTACGGATGGATTGATGTGCTTTTGAAGAACCGAATAGTACACCGTCAGGAACTATACAAGCACAACGTCCACCGATTTTCAGCGACTTAATAAACAACGCAAGGAAAAGCAGCTCTGTCTTTTTGGTTTTACTAATTGCTAAAATATCCTTACTGATATCTTCTTCGAATACGCTACCTTTAAAAGGCGGATTTGCCAGTATCAGCGAATAGTAATCCCTGACTTCGTTATCATCCGAAAGTGAATCCTGCCTTGCAATAGTAGGTTCCTCAACACTATGTAAAAGCATATTCATAGCACCGATTCGCAGCATCGACGGATCGGTATCAAATCCGCTGAACATGGTTGAATTATAGTGCTTGCGGTTCTCTTTGTTGAACAGTTCCTTTTCATAATGGGTACTAATATACTTAGCACAACCAAGAAGAAAGCCAGCTGTACCCATTGCGGGGTCAAGGATGGTATCCTTAATTGTTGGCTTAACAAGCTGTACCATCATGTCAACGATATGACGGGGTGAACGGAACTGGCCGAGCTTGCCCGCAGCAGACATCTTACCAAGGCAGTACTCATAAATATCGCCCATGATATCTTTATTGCTCATATCAATTTCGCTAAGCGTATCGACACAAACAGCAAGTACCTTAGCGGTCGGAATAAGAAAAACGGCGTCTGTCATAAAGCGAGAGAACGCGGTGTCCTTACCTTCGCCATTGACGGTTTTAATAAACGGGAATACATATGTCCTTACCGTTTCAAACATTAAGGTCGGCTCGTAATTTTTGAAATTATGCCAGCGCAGTTCGTCATAGGGGATGCTCATATTGCCTTCGTCATCAATGGCAAAATTGCCTTCCTTGAAAATCTTGCTCTTATACTGAATACCAAGCGCGGAAGCGTTGCCTTCCTTCTTGATTTCATTATCGTCAAGTAGCTTCATAAACATCAAATATGTTATTTGCTCAATAACCGAAGTAGGAGAAGA
Organism: uncultured Clostridia bacterium; assembly: GCA_937907605.1. Lineage (GTDB taxonomy): Bacteria > Bacillota > Clostridia > Oscillospirales > Acutalibacteraceae > Eubacterium_R. The sequence continues at coordinate 1,492 of CALCYI010000013.1, forward strand.
GATACCGCCCGTCCAAATAGTATCCCAGATTTTATCGATTTTGTTTTTCAGCTCGCCAGTAATCATAACATTCTCCTATTTATATAAAATAATACAAATACATAATATCATAATTAATTACAATTTACAACAATTAGTCTATTACAGTGATAATAGTTGGACACTGCCATTTCTTTCAAAGTATTCATCAAAAAACACTTGTCAAGAGATTTTGCATAAATGTACAAAAAATATGTCGAAAAAAGACATAATCACTTGCTTGCACGGATGAAAAATCGTGTTACAATTTAATTATAAGTAATGAGTTAGCCAGGAAAGTTATAGCGTCCTGGCGATTTTTTATTTTGCAATAAATATTATGAAAGGGGTATGAAAATGGATTTGTTAAATGATTTATGGTATGGAAACTTGGAGCCACAGGCTTTGAATAATGAGGATGCTGATAAGGCAAATATATTAGCTGAAAAGGCTAATTCTTGTTATGAAAAGCTCGTGTCTAAACTTTCAAATGAAAGTCAAAAACTGCTTGATGAATACATATCTTCATTTGAACAATACAACTGTTTCTTGGAAGAGAAGGCATTCGAGAGCGGGTTCAAATTAGCGGTTCAAGCAATAGTTGAGTCATTGCAACAGTAAAAAAGACCAGCGGGTTACCCGTTTTTCAACGGGTAAACTGCTGGGAATAACGGAGCAACATCCAAGCTCGGTAAAAAATGGGTGTGATTTTTATCTTTAACACAGAAACAATAAGGGGGTGAGATTATGAGTAGACGCGGGAGCCTAATTTATCAGGCTGAAAATGAACTAAAAAGCAAAATCGCATATGGCGACAGTCGTCACAATGACAAAATTTCTGACCGTAAAAACGGTACAAACATCACAGGCGTGAAAATCTATTCCATCAATACTTTTTTGACATATCTTAAACAAGTTTCATTTTTTTCTAAAATATGTGAAAGCACAGTACCCGAAATGCAAAACGATACAGGAAGCCCGTCACTACGCGGATGAATTTCTAAAATACAATATCGACAGAGGCTTATCAGCATACACCCTAAAAACTCAAGTCGCGGCCCTGTCAAAACTATATGGCGACTCTGCCTCCGATTACATTGAAACCCCCAAGCGCTCGCAAAAAGACATCACAAGAAGCCGCGGCGAAGCGGTGAGAGACAAAAACTTTTCTGTCAATAACAATAAAGAACTCATTGCAGTTTCAGAGTCTACAGGTCTCAGAAAAGCAGAACTTGCAAAAATAACGGGTGCGGATATATTCAAAAAAGACGGTCGATACTTTCTGCGAGTAACCAAGGGAACAAAGGGTGGTCGCCATCGTGACTCTGAAATCTATCATCCAAATACCGAGAAGTTAAGCCTTGCAATTAAAACCATTAAGAAAGCTGGGGAAAACAAAGTATTTGATCATATCCACAGCTGTTATGACGTTCACAACGCCCGTTCAATATATGCACGCAACCTTTATCAAAAGTACGCAGATAATATAGACGTATCAAAACTCAGCAAGAACGAAAAGTATTATTCTCGTACATTTCATACCGTTTATGTACGCAGGGTTATGCGATATGTAAGCGAGTGTCTTGGCCACTCGCGAGAAAATGTTTTAATTCATTATTTTCGTTAAGAATAGTTGACGTTAAATAAATACATGTTATCATTAAATTACAAGGTTATTATGGTATTAATGAAAATTAATATAAACATTATAAAGGCGCAGTTATTTATGTATAAATGACTGCGCCAAAATTTTTGAAAAGGAGATTTTTATGAAAAAAGACAGATTAATTATCGAAGATGTCGTTTGGTTTGAAGAAGACAAAAATGGCGAGGTTCGATCGACTGCTCAGAACACGTTCTTCTACTCATTCCTTATGGAAAGATCCGATGAGAGTTTAAACGGTCAAAACAACCTGAAAACAGCAACGGATTTCAAAATGTATCAAGAGATTTTTCTTGAGTTAATGAAATTGGGTTATCTTTCTAACGAAAGTCAATATGTGATTGACTGGACAAATATCTACGGTGGGGCATGCTTTACGCTCGATATGACAAAACTGATGGCTGATGCAGATATTGAGACCATTCTTAACGATAATCTGACAGGATACAGTGACTATATTCACACACTTTGTAATCCTGAAAAGAGTTTGAAGTGTAGCATTTGCGGAGCTGTTTCATTAAGCCGTCATGTATCGTTCGGAACGGGAAAAGAAAAGCGAGTGTACTGTATTGCATGCCATCCTTTAAGCAGAGAATTGCAGTATCAAATTCAAAAGGTCTATCGTGATATTGACACCCTTGCAGCAGTTACGGAAAGGATCCGTCTGGTTGATAAGGCATGTGGATTTCACATTGATAAAAACTTTACAATTCCAATGCTCCTCGACAAATTCAAAAATGAAAACGAAAGGGAAACTATTATTCACAATCCCAAAGTCGATATCATTAATGAAATAATTAATAAGGAAGGGTATTATGGATTTGAGGTCTTCGACTCTGCAGAAGGGTTGATACTTTGGAATAGAAAAGCCCTTGAAGAAGAGGCTATGTTCCGAGATTGTGTGGAGTTAAATGATGACGGGAACGACATAATTGTACTATATAATCACCCTGGTGTTGTTTACGCTGACAAAGAAGCAATTTACATGGCATCACGAATGACGCGTGATCCAAATATGCTAAAAGCGCTGGAGGGTTCTGATGAGTAAAGTGATATTTGACCATTTTGAACTAACTCCGACAAGCTTTGAGACAGTCTGCGACTCGAGCCTCAACCCAAACACAGTACGGGAAAGAGTAGCTGAGTATAACGAACGATTCCCAGTTGAACAGGTATATCGAACGCTTTACAATTTTGGCATTATAGCACCAGAAAGCAAATACGTTAAACTATTCAGAAAATTCGGTAATACAGTTTTCTTTGCTTTAGATGTTGAAAAGTTGAAAAAAGAACATTCGAATATCTTTGATAAATTAAGCCCAATATTTAAAGGAAATGCCCTCGAATATTGGAAAAATCTAACAAATTAATAGGCGATACCAAGCGCTGGCGAAAGTCAGCGCTTTTTTGTTCTATGTTTTTTCATTTTTGCCCTGACTTTTTCAACAAACTTTTCCTTATTAATTTATATATTAATACAAAATAATTATTAATTACATTATATTGGTCAATTTCTCCTGTTTTGCAGTATTATACAGTGCAAGGAAAAAGTAAGAAAAGCTCTTTAACACTTGCAAGCTCAGATACTGAATTTGTGGGGGGGATTTGTAAAGCCTATTTTAATTATAATGCAACCGTAGGAGAAAAGAATAGAAAAATTAAGGAGGTGTAATCATCAAGTTATACGATTACGGAAATGGCTTAAAGGAACTCAGAGAAATAAATCTTCGACAACCTGAAAAGTCAATAAAAAGATTTAAAACTGTTGATAAAAATACCTTTGTTGATACAGATACTGGTGAAGCGAGAACAAAGAAAACGCCAAACAACAAGGCAGAGGTTAGTAACTTATGCAGAGGAATGCTAAATGAATTTCGTCTGCTACTGTATAACATAAACAAGGCTTTTCCTGACGGCATGGTTTATTACATAACAATGACCAATAGAGAGTTAATAAGCTATGAGGAGTTTAACTACAATCTTGAGAAATATATTAAAAAGCTTAAATATGCTAATTCAAAGCATACAGGTGATGATTTAAAATACGCCTTTTTCAAAGAAGCCAACGAAAAGGGTCGTTATCATATCCACGGTTTCATATGGTATGACTCAAAAGAAAAACTTCATCTGAGTGAAGATCTCATCGATGAGAAGTGGTGCTTCGGTACTGGTAAAATAACGAAATTAGAAACCTCTCAGGATCTAATCAACACGCTTTGGTATGTAAGTAATTACACTGGAAAAAACAACAAAAAAGTAATTAGAAAACGAAAAGGTTTAAAGTACTTCCCTCCCAATACACACTTGGTAGCAAGGACTAAAAACCTTGATCCCGTTCCTTTTGATGAAGTCGATAATAGCTTCTTCCCAAATATGGGTAACGTTATTTCTCAAGCTGAACGGGATCAAAAAAACATTTACTATCATTCAACATTTTATTTAAATAAAAATTTTAAGAAAGAAGGTATTTTAAAATGAATGCTTTTATTGCAAAAATCAATAACTATTTTCAATGTTGATAATTCAACGCTATACTGACTTCCAAAACTTACCAGTATAAAAAAATAAGTTTCGGCTTAGTATATTAAAGATATTTTTAGGAGGAAATTATATGTCTTTAATTAACGATCAGAAAATGAGTATCGGCAGGACAATAATTTCTAAGCCAATACTCATAACAAAAGGATTTTAGGTAAATAATAGAATAAAGATAACGAAAGGAAAAATTTTATGAGTATTGAAAAATTAATCACATTAAATAACGAGTCTATCGATAATGCAGACGTCAACAGCACAACTGATATAAACAATGTAAGAATAAATATGAACGATACAAAAAACGATAAAATATCAAAGTTCATTGACGATATAAGAAATCCCTACCTTTACAGAGTTAATGACGTCATTGTTAAAGTCAATTTTAATGCTGGCGGCAAATCTTTTGAGGATGCGTTAATAGATTTCTACAAAACTGCGGTTTAATCAAAACAAGTAAAGGAGACTATAACAATGAGTGCAAGTTATAAAGGAAAAATCAGTACTGATAAGAAGAAAATGTGGCGTGCGGCTGCATACATTAGACTTTCAAAAGAAGACTACGACTCAAAAAGAGGCTTAATTTCAGAGAGTAATTCTATCTCTGCTCAACGAAGAATAATAAAAGAATATGCCGATAATAAAGACGACATTATAGTAATGGATTATTATGTCGATGATGGCTATTCGGGTTCTACATCGGACAGACCTGATTTTCAGCGAATGCTGAGAGATATAGAGCATGGTTATATCGATTGTGTAATCGTAAAAGACTCAACACGCTTTATGCGAAACCAATCAGAAGTGATAAAATACCGCGATGAATTATTCATTGAAAAAGGAGTTCGCTACATATGCGTTATAGATAATACTGACCGACTTCCCAATCAGCAAAAACGCACAGGAGAGTTTTTATCGGACTCTATAAAAGATATATTTAACGAATACTATTTAGTTGAAGCATCTGAAAAAATCAGAAGTTCACTTGATATAAGAAGGAAAAACGGATTGTTTATCGGTTCTCATGCACCGTATGGTTATATGAAAGATCCGAGCAATAAACACAAATTAATCGTTGATGAAGATGCTTCACAAATTGTCAAGCAAATATATAATTCGTTTTTAGAGGGATCTTCCATTAGCAATATAGTACGACAGTTAAATCAACAGGGCGTGGATAATCCGACTTATTACAAAAACAAAAACGGACAAAAGGTAAATAATAATCACTTTTCAAACACTTGGTCAGATAAAACAGTAAGAAGAATTCTTTCTGATGAGGTGTATATAGGCAATTTAATTCAAAAGAAAAACCTTAAAGTCAGCTATAAAGTAAAAAAAATGTATGCTGTACCAGAAGATGAGCAAATCAGAGTGGAAAACACTCACGAAGCTATCATTGATAAAAACATTTTTACAGCGGTGCAATCAATGCTGAATAAGGGCGGTCACTCTTCCCCGTCAATCCAAAACATAGATTTGTTTTCTGGTTTTGTAGTCTGTGGCGACTGCGGCAGAAAAATGTCTTTAAAGACGAACCGTTATTATTATGGAACATATCGCTACTATCGCTGCGTTACCAATACTAAAACGGGAATTCATATTTGTCATCTGAAGCCGTCAATACGCACAGATATTCTTGAAGATACTATTCTTAAATCAATACAAAAATATGCAAGAATTGCTATTAATCTTGAAAAAGCAGTTAAAGAAATCAATGCAGTTTCAAAGGAACAAGTCACTTCTCTTTCGCTTGAAAAACAACTGCAAAATCAGGAAAAAGAGTTAGCAAAAACTAAGAAAGCAAAGCTTAATCTTTTCACTTCTTACAGCGAAGAAATCATTACTAAAGACGAATATCTCGAACTTAAAGAACACTATACCAATGAAATCCAAAAAATTGAGAACAATATTTCATCCATTCAGAATGAACTTGAATCACTTTCAGAAACTATTGTAAAACAGAACAAATTTGTTGAGCATTTCAAGAAATACGGTGATGTAGATCATTTAACCAGATCTATGTTAACTGAACTAGTGGATGAAATCATTGTATATGATAAAAACAGAATAGAAATCACCTTTAATTTTGAAGACATTTTCAAAAAGACAGTTGAATTCGTCGAGAACTCAAAATCAGAATAAAAAAATGCAGGTTAAAAAAACCTGCATTTAATCTTGCATTTTATATAATTATACGTTACTATATAGACAGAAACCATACTTCCTCGGGAGTATGGTCTTTTTTGACTACAGCAGGTGCCATAGCGGCGCCCATATTGTTTGCGTCCTTGATGCCGAGGTCGGTAATAGTGCCGATATGGACGGCTTTTATTATTATACTGTTTTTACGGTTTTCTTCGTTCTCCTGCGCTACTACCGCCGCGCCCGCGCCCGTTACCGTCCACTGCGCTGTCGGCGGACGCTGACCGCCGTACTCAAGCGGAAAGCGGAACTGACGTTCACTCGAGCAAAAATGGCTTGAAGCGGCAGCTACACAGCAGTCTGCACCGCCGTCGACAAGGATAGCGGCATTCGCAAGGGTGAGCGCCATTGTTGAGCACGCGCCGTACATACCGATAAAAGGAATCTGTAAATCCTTAAGAGCAAAGCAAGACCCTACGCACTGGTCGAGTAGGTCGCCCGTCAACGCAAACGTGACGTCGCTCGGGCTTTTACCTGCATTGCCAAGCGCACGGATAATCGCCGCGTGGAGCATTGCGGACTCCGCAAGCTCAAAGGACTCCTTGCCCATAGTCGTATCCTCAAAGATAGCATCAAATTCTCCGCCGAGCGGTCCCTCGCCCTCCTTTTTACCGACTACGCCCGCGCTGCCGATAACGGCGGGATGTGAATCAAAAAATACCGTTTTTCCGTTAATAAACATAAAAACACCTCGGTTTTAGTATTTCCGAGGCGTACTGTTTTATTATTGTTTATTCAATTTACAAATCCCATGAATTATATATTGAGGTTTACAATCGAAATGAATTTTTATACAATTTGTTCCACTTAATAATTCGTATCCCGATTGTTGCATCAGTTTTGTTCCGTGATAAACGGCAAGCCTAACTTTCCCATCGTCGCTCCAAGGAACATTTTCAATTAGACTATATACAGGCGTGGTATTTATTGTTTTTCCGAACAACTCGTCAATACTGATACCGAATAATTCTGCTATTTCCGGCAGAAGCGATATATCAGGCGAAGTGATTTTCTGCTCCCACTTTGAAACCGCTTGTGTAGATATATTCAGCTGCTTTGCAAGCTCCTCCTGCGTCATAGCATTTAATCTTCTGTAATAGGCAATTCGGTCGCCGAGTTTCATTTGACTGTTCATAGGATTCCCTCTCTGTGATTACTGATTTCATTATATTAAAACCTATACAGAAATTAAAGATACCAGTTTGATGATTATTGTTATTAAAAGTTTAATTGTATTTGTTTTTTATGCGCATTATTCAAACCTCTATCTAAACTTTTCTAATCTCAACAGTCCCTCATCATCGGGTTCTGTAATTCCGTTTTTATATTCATATCCCATTTTTCTATAAAAAGGTGTCGCAGTAATTGAAGCAGGTATTTCTACTCTTTTGGCTCTAATAAAGAATTCATCCTGCTCAAGTGTTTGAATAATCAGTCGACCAATTCCTTTTCCCTGGTATTCAGGTAATACAAAAATTGTAAACAAACTGCTCTCATCTTCTCTATTCCAATATGGACCTATAGCACCGCAACCAACAATTCTATTATCATCACACACAACATAAAAGTGCGTCCACTCAGATCTTTTCAAGAGGTTTTGAGGTTGTAACGATTGAATCGTGTTTTCTATATATTCAGTCGAGTAGTCTTTTATATTTGTCGTTCTAAGTGTATTTGCTATCAGGGTAGAAACCTCTTCGGCATCATCAGATTGAAATCGTCTGAGCATTAAGCGTTCAGTTTCAATTATAGTCTCTTTATGTTTCATAATTTTATATCCATTGTTATTATTTTTAAGGCGTGTTCAGTTGTCATTTCTATTGTAATGATAGTTTCTTTAATTATTTCTATGTAGTCTTTTTCTCGCCACCAGCGCCTCATATCTTCTTCACCGAAATCAAACTTCACTTGTTTTGTGTTATGGCGTCTTAGTGTTTCTTCAAATGGAATATCATAGTAATATGCAAAGATATTATCGCCAAATAGTTCTTTAGCATATTCAAATAATGGCTTATACCAATCGGAATACAATATTCCCTCAAGAATGACACAGGAACAGTTATCATACCCATACTTCAGCAGGTTTGTTAGTAATGGTAATGCAGTTGTATTTTCGCCGTCTTTTGCAAAAAGCATTTCTCGTCTTACGATATCTTGGGAAATAACAAGTGTGTTTCTGCCGATTTTATGTTGTAATTCTTTAGCAAGAGTTGATTTTCCGCTACCGGAATTACCTCTTATAATTATTAGTTTTGGCATATCTCTAACTCCATAAATCCAACAGTAAATGGTAAACCTTCAAACTTCTTAGTGCCTGTATGTACAAAACCGAGCGTTTCATACCAGCCTTTCAAAACTGTGTTATCTTCAATAATCCCAATAACTATTTTTTCAGCACCGGTATTTTTAATAACATATTCTTTCGCATATTCAACCATTTCCTTTCCTATACCTAAATGGCGATATTCAGGTAATACAGAAAGATTATTCAGTTCAACACTTTCGACATTATCAACCAATGAAAAGTAACCGACATATTCTTCATTATGCTGATATAAGAACATATTTGTTCCGCTTTCATATTGCCTGATTAATTTATCAATAGGCATAAATGCAGTATGATTCGGACAATTCTCTTCTGTCAGTCCAAACTCATCAGCAACGGTTATAAAGCTCTTATGGATAATATCAAGACAAATGTTTAGTTGTTCTTTTAAGATAACTTTTTCAATCATTAATATCAATCCAATACCTTTCTAAACACTCGTTACTATCAGGCAATTTAACTGTGTTTTCATATACACCGCCGTTTGCAAGAATAGTTTTTCGGCTGCCTTCATTATCACTAAGGCAGGAAATAAGAACCTTGCTCAATCCCAGTTCTTTGCAATACTTTAATGCCTCGTTTAGCATATTTTTGGCATAACCTTTGCGACGTTCAGAAGGTCTTACGGAGTAGCCGATGTGCCCGCCGTATTTTTCTAAAAAATCATTGAAATAATGACGAACATTTATCATTCCCACAATCTTACCATCATCTTCACGAATATAGATAAACTGTGTTGCCTGAACCAAACCATCAGGCACAGTTTCCTTATTCATAAGAGTTTTATTGTATTCAATCCATTCAGCAGGGTTTTCTAATCTTTTTAGATAACTTGTGCCATCAAAGGTACTACCATATTTTAGCATTTCATCTCTGTACGCCTTTATTTCATCAGCATATTCAATTGTCGGTATTATTAGTTTAAAATTCATAGTAGCCCTTATCGTTTAAAATTTTATAATCCTCTGATGTAATTAACAAATGAATACATCCGTTTTCTCGTCTTACCACTTTAAAGCCGCAGTCGAGGTGTATTTTCATAGCGGCGGTGCGATCATCTTCAAAGTCATTATGAACTGCATTTACTTTAAGTGTTTCAAAAGCGTATTGCAATAGTAAGTTCAGAGCCTCTTTTGCATAGCCATTGCCCCTGTATTTCGCCTCGATTACAATTCCCATATCATAATAATCATCACAACTTTTATGTACATTGACTTCACCTATAAAAGTATTGTCCTCTTTGCGTACGATATAGGCATAAAAGCGTTCAGGCTCGTTACCAATAAAATAATTGTACCACTCCTGCCACTCGCTTTCGGGGAAATCAATACACCCTGTATCCTTATGATAACCTTCAAAATCAAGGTTATATCCCTTGTTGTACGACATCGTATCAATATCGGACATCAGCATTTGACGATATGTTAATTCCTCAATATTCGGAACATACAGGTATAATCGGTTAGCTTTTTCCATAATAATTACCTAAAATGACAGTTATGGGTGACCTTAACGGTCACCCATAATTCTATAATCTTTTTACAAGGATTGTATCCAGCTGAGAATATCCGCCATAACCTCGTCCTTGTTAAGCTCGTTGAGGATTTCGTGGCGGCAGTCGGGATAAATATTAACCTTAACGTTAGTATGTCCCGAGTCTTCAAGCTTCTTTGCGATATTCTTAATGCCCTCGCCCGTCGGACCTACGGGGTCTCTGTCGCCTGAGGTAAGAAGGATATTGAGCTCCTTAGGTACCTTTGCGTACCACTTGGGAGTGTTGGAGTCGATATTGAGCTGTACGAGATCCTTCATACCCGACGCGGAGAAAAGGAAGCCGCAGTAATCGTCGGCAATATACTTATCAACAATATCGTTATCCCTTGTGAGCCAGTCGAAATTTGTCCTGCCCTCAAAGCCCTTGCCGTAGGAGGAAAAGCTTGCCTTGTCAAGCAGCTTGCTCTTATGCTTCGTGCCCTTGATTTTTGCAACGGCACCTGCCATCTTCAGACCCATGCCTGCAATCGGGTTAACGTCGCCCGTGCCCATATAGATTGCGCCTACATAGCCTAAATCGGGATACTCTGCAGTTAAACAGCGACAGATAAACGAGCCCATTGAATGTCCCATAATAACAAGCTTCTTATCGGGATTTTCCCTCTTTGCAATTTCAATAATTTCCTTAAAATCGTCGATAAGACCTTTATAGCCGTCCTTTTCGCCGAACCAGCCAGAGTCGCCAAAGTCCTTATTTGACTTGCCGTGGTTAGCCATATCGTGCATATATACGGCAATACCGTTTGCGTTTAAATATTCAATAAAGCCGAGATATCTTTCCTGATGCTCAGCCATACCGTGATTTATTACAAGCACGGTATCATATTCCTCGGGAAGATAAGCGCAGCCGTAAATTTCGCAAACGCCCGTTTTTGACGGGAAGGTATACTCTTTCTTCATAAAATCACTCCTAAAGATTAGTGGGCGGTCAGCGACCGCCCCGTTTAAGTATAATTATTCTTCAACCTCTTCGGGCTGGTCAGCAGTACAGTGCGGGCACTTTGTTGCTTCAATATCAATCTCGCTCTTACAGAAGGGGCAAACCTTAGTGGTAACTTCCTCTTCTTCCTCTTCCTTCTTAATAGCCTTTTCCTTTGCTTTGTTCGCAGCCTTAATAATGCAGAATACGATAAAAGCAACGATAAGGAAATTAAGAATAGCGGAAATGAAAGAGCCGATATCCATTTTCTGACCGTTGATAAGATTTACAACAAATCCTACGTCCGTGCCGCCGATGCAAGCGATAAGCGGATTAATGATGTTGTCAATAAGCGCGTTAACGATTGCGCCGAAAGCGCCGCCGATGATAACGCCTACTGCAAGTTCAAGCGCATTACCCTTTGCAATAAAATCTTTGAATTCCTTAAAAAATTTCTTCATTTTTCAAAGCTCCTTTAAATAATATTTTTTTGCAATCCTATTTTAACACATTATTCCGCTAAAATCAAATGGTGGAATGAATTTTTTATCGGAAGATGAAAGTTTTTGTATAAAGACCTTTTCAAGCCCGAGAGATACTGCATTATCAGCGACTTTATTATACTCTCTTTTGGTTATTCGTCTATTAATTTCAGGGCAATTGTCAAGCTTTCCGCAGGGCGTATATTGCGCCATAAGGGAAATATACCTTTCGGAGTAATTTTCCTTAAGAAAATCGAGTATTTTAAGCGACTGATTTGTATTCGAAGGCAGTACAAGATGACGGATAATTACTCCCTTCTTCATCATACCCCTGTCGTCAAATTCGTCGTCAGGTATCTGGCGGCACATTTCCGATATCGCCGCTTTTACAACCTCGGGATAATCGCGAACGGTGCTGTAACGCGCTGCTTTTTCGGGGCTGATATACTTAAAATCAGTTAGATAAATATCGACCTTGCCCTCGAGCTTTTTAAGTGTTTCAACGCTCTCATAGCCCGAGGTGTTATATAGAATGGGTACGGGCGATTTCCACTCGCCGAGAACCTCGGAAAGCGCTTCGGCGTAATGGGTAGGCGTAACGAGATTTATATTCTCCGCGCCCTGAGAAATAAGATTTTCAAAGATTTTAATAAGTCCCTCGTGCGAAACCTCAACTCCCTTTCCTTCCCTGCTGATTTCATAGTTCTGGCAGTACACGCAGCCGAGGTTGCAGCCGCTGAAAAACACCGTTCCGCTTCCGTTTTTGCCGCTTATACACGGCTCCTCCCAGAAATGCAGCGCCGCCCTTGCAAGACGAAAAGCACTCGGGCTTTTGCAAAAGCCGAGCGCTTTCTCGCGGTCGATATTACATTTTCTCGGACAGGAATTACATATCATAGCAGCGCCTTATAAATATCGCCTTTCTTAAACGGGGTTGAAGCGGAAATTTCCTTAGCCGCGGCGTTAATGCTCAAGCCGCCTTCGACAAGCTTTTTAGCCATTTCTACGGCATCGTCAAGAGTTATTTCGACATCTTCCTCTTTCTTACCCTCAAGGATTAATACAAATTCACCCTTCGGATTTTCAGCTTCGTATTTCGCTATTGCTTCGCTGAGAGTAGTACGTATAACCTCCTCGTGAAGCTTCGTAAGCTCGCGCGCAAGGGCGATATTTCTATCTCCGAAAGTATTATAAAAATCCTTCAGCGTATTAAGCAGCTTATGCGGAGCCTCGTAAAAAAGCATAGTACGCTTTTCGTTTTTAATATCCTCAAGGTGCTCACGCCGCGACTTCTTATTAACCGAAAGGAAGCCCTCAAAGGTAAAGCGCCCTGCCTCCATACCCGAGATTGCAAGCGCGGTTGCAAAGGCAACGGGACCTGGTACGCTTTCTACCTTAATTCCGAGCTCATGGCACATCCTTACCAAATCTTCGCCCGGGTCTGATATGGCGGGCATACCCGCGTCGGTAACAATAGCACAGTTTTCCCCCGCAAGTATTCTGTTTGTAATAATCTCGCCACGCTCACGTTTATTGTGCTCAAAGTAGCTAACAAGCTCCTTTTTAATCTCAAAATGGTTGAGAAGCTTGAGCGTTACGCGGGTATCCTCAGCTGCGATAAAATCGACGGCTTCAAGGGTTTCAACTGCCCTCGGCGAAAGGTCGGAGAGATTGCCTATCGGCGTTCCGACAACGTAAAGGATTCCTGACATATTTCCTCCGGGTTAAAATTATGAGTTATGAATTATAAATAATGAATTGAGGGTGGCGTTGCCCACACCCATTTTATAACGCTGTACGCAGCACCCATAATTCATCATTCAAAATAGTATACTCTCGTCTCAAACGGTCTTGTTTTAAAACCGTTGCCCTGAATACTTGTATTCTTATAGTTACAGAGTGTCGGCGTGCCCTCGCTCAGATCAAAGCCTGCGGGCGCTTCAAAGGCAACGTTGTCCTCGGTAAAGGAGTTTATTACAAGCAGGCGCTTGCCGTTGTAGTTTCTCTCATAAACAAAAAGCTTATCGCTGTTTTTATAATGCTCCTTAAAGTCACCCCATTTGGCGACCTCGTTTTCCTTTTTAAACTTAATCAGCGCCTTGTAATGATTAAGGATTGAATCGGGGTTTTCCTGTTCCTTTTCTACGTTAATTTCGGGATAATTCTTATTCACGGGGAACCACGGCGTACCCGTAGTAAAGCCTGCGTTCTCACTTGAATCCCATTGAACAGGCGTACGGGAATTATCGCGCGTGGACTTAACCGCCCATTCCCACGCCTTATCCTTATTCATATGCACCTTTTCGGTGAACACCTTGTAATTGTTTTTAACGAAAACGTCGGCGTAGTCGTCGATACTGTCAAGCTTTGTATTGAGCATACCGATTTCCTGCCCCTGATATATAAAGGGCGTGCCCTGCTGGAGCATATACATATTGGCGAGCATTTTACCCGATTCGGTACGGTACCTCTCGCTGCCGTAGCGGGAGATAATCCTCGGGTGGTCGTGGTTTTCTATATAAAGCGTGTTCCACGCCTTGCCGTTCACCTGCTCCTGCCACGAGGAAAAGCCCTTCTTCATACGTTTCAGGTTAAAAGGACGCTGAATATAATCCATAAGGAACGCGTCGGCGTCAATATGCTGAAAATGGAACATCAAATCAAGCTCGCGCTTATCCTCGCTGATATACTTAAGCGCCTTCTTAGGCGTCATAAGCGGAGCCTCGCCTACGGTGAAGGAGTCGTATTCCTCAAGCACTGCACGGTATTCATCAAGGTATTCGTGAATATGCGGACCGTCCATATACTTTTCAATACCCGTTGCGGTCGGGAGCGGGAAGCCGTTTGGAAGTCCCTCAGCCTTTGATATAAAGGTAATTACGTCCTCGCGAAAGCCGTCAACACCCATATCAAGCCAGAAGCGCATTATGTCCTTAACCTCTTCACGCACCTTCGGATTGTCGTGGTTAAGGTCGGGCTGCTTTGCGGCGAAGATATGCATATACCATTCGTCAAGGGCTTCGTCATATTCCCACGCCTTGCCCTCAAAAACGGAGAGCCAGTTATTCGGCGGGTTCTTTCCCCTTCCCTTGCGCCAGATATAGTAATCGTGATAGGGAGAGCTCTTGTCACGGGATTTAATAAACCAGTCATGCTCGTCGGAGGTGTGGTTTACTACTAAATCCATAATCACCCTCATACCGCGCTCGTGCGCGCCGTCAAGCACTTTCTTAAAAAGCTCAAGGTCGCCGTATTCGGGATTGATATTCTTATAATCCGCAATATCGTAGCCGAAGTCCGCATTCGGCGAGGGATAAAGCGGCGAAAACCATATACAGTTAATACCCAGCTCCTTAAGGTAATCAAGCTTTGAATATACGCCCTCAAGGTCGCCGATACCGTCGCCGTTGCCGTCGCAGAATGAGCGCGGCCATATCTGATATACAACAAGCTCCTTGTACCAGGAATTATCATACCTTGCCATAATAATACCTCTCTTTCCGTTTTATTATAGCACAGAAAGATAGGAATGTAAATTACGATAACTATTTATTTATCCAATCCTGTATTGCTTTATAGGTTTCATCGTCGTAAACATAATTGCCGTAATCGTGCGCTGTAATAATACTTCCAAAGGACATATATTTTTTACAGATGTTGAGTTCAAAGGAGGTGCCGTCCTCAAAGGTGAATTTCAGTGTATCAAAAACATGAAAGTCCTCTTTTTTATCAGCGTCAAAATAGCCTTTATTACACAGTTCGTCAAAATTAATCTGCTGATAATCCTTACAGATAAGCTTTACTAACTCCTCAATTCTTTTGCTGTCACTCACGATTTTTCCGCCGGAGCTTTTCTGTATTCCGTCGTCCTGATGAAAAATTTCCACGGACGCTATCGGATTATTTCCCGAGGCGGTAAAAATATCAAAGAAGTAGCTTGTTTTATGCTGCTCGCGCACGCCGATTAAATGATACAGATAATAGCCGTCCTTATTTTTTACTACTACTATTGTTTTGTTGGCGCACTTTTTGTAGGCATATACCTCCGCCCCAATAAAGTGACTCTCCTTAGCCGCTTTCTTACTGAGCGGAGTGTAATCAATTTCGTCTTCAATCAGCGCCTTTTCGTCAATCACCATTACTCTGTCCCCGATATCTGCTTTATCCATTTCCACACGGTTATCCTTTATATTCACATGAGCTTTGCAAAAATCTGAACCTTTTGGATTCAGAATCATTGCATACGCACAGCCGTCAATGGAGAGCTTCGGTGCGGATAAGACGCATTTTTCGTTACTGTTATCATTAATTAACACGATTTTTCCTATCTGCGTATTTTCGGTTGTTGACTTGGCTCGGGTAGTTTTCGAAGTTGTACTCTCTGTTGTAGACATCACAGGCGGTTTTGACGTTTCGCTCGGAGCAGTCTGGATAATATTGTTTCTTGTAGTAGCCGTGCTTGTTAAAACTGTTTCCGGCGGCATCACATACGGTTTGCTGTTATCAAGTGTTCTGAATGTCGCCGCACATACTGCGAACAGAGCAAAGCACGCCGCAACGTATAAATATACTCTTTTTTTCTTAGCATATACTCTGCTTTGCTCTGCTGTAGCCTCGCTTAAAGCTTCATACACTGTTTCCTTTAATTCTCTTCTCGGCTTAATGCCTTCAATATAATCATTATAATTCATTGAATCACTCCCTGTTCACATTGTTTTTCAGAGTATCCCTTGCGCGTTTTAAGTCGGACTTAACGGTATTAACCTTCCTGCCCGTTATTTTTGCTATCTCTTTTATCTTGTAGTGCTCGTAATAGTACAAATACATTAACAGCCTTTGTTCAGGACTGAGCTTATCCAGCTCCCGCTCAATATCAATACGGGTTTCAAAGCTTTCTTCAAAGGAGTTATCGTATAGCCTGATTTCGTCATTAAAAGATATATTACTATTCGCCCTTGCAGTTTTATAGTTTTTACAAGCATTTACCGTAACGCGCAGCAGCCATGCCTTTTCGTGCTCAGCATCATTAAACGGCTTGCGCTGAGTCAGCAGCTTTATAAATACCTCCTGAGTAATATCCTCCGCAGCAGAGATATTAAACAAATACTGATATGCCGTACGGAAAACCAAGGGTGAATACTGCTCATATTTTTTATTAAATTCAGTTTCATTAACTATATATCTGTCCACCGCATCAGCTCCTTTCAGCATATAAACAAATGAAACGCTAAAACGGTTGCATTTTTTCAGTATATATTTTTCCACTTTTTGTTGCATAAAAAAATCCCGACCTCACGGTCGGGTTTTCGTATTTATTATTCTTTTAATCCTTTGCAGGTGCATAATAGTCAACAAGTCTTGTAAGCCTGTTGTACTTTTCAATTGAGTTCTCAGCAGCGATTGAGAAGAGCTTTTCAGCCTTGCCCGGGAAGGAGCGCTTGAGTGAAGAGTATCTTGTTTCGCCGTTGATGAATTCAACGTAATCCGCTGTCGGTGCCTTGGAGTCAAGCGAGAACGGATTCTTACCCTCTGCAATAAGAGCGGGATTGTATCTGAAGAGGTTCCAGTAGCCTGCGTCAACAGCCTTCTTCTGCTCAGCCTGGTTGAACGGCATCTTGATACCGTGGTTAATACAGGGAGCGTAGCAGATGATGATTGACGGTCCGTTATAAGCGGCTGCTTCCTGGAATGCCTTTAAGCACTGATTGTAGTTAGCGCCCATAGCAACCTGTGCAACGTATACGTAGCCGTAGCTCATAGCGATTGCAGCGAGGTCCTTCTTCTTAACTACCTTACCGCTTGCAGCAAACTTGGCAACTGCGCCAGTAGGCGTAGCCTTTGAAGCCTGTCCGCCGGTATTTGAGTAAACCTCTGTATCGAATACTACGATATTTACGTCTTCGTTGGATGCGATAACGTGGTCAAGTCCGCCGAAGCCGATATCGTATGCCCAGCCGTCGCCGCCGAAGATGAACTGATACTTCTTAGCAGCGTAATCAGCGTCCTTAAGGAAGTCCTCAGCAGCAGCCTTAGCCTCGCCGTCAAGAGCAGCAGCCTTGATAGCAGCGGTAAGAGCAACAGCGTCAGCCTCGTTCTTGGAAGCGTCCTCATAGGTAGCAAGCCAAGCGTCAGCCTCTGCGATACCTGCCTTTGAGAGAACCTCTGCGTCCTGAGCAAGTCTTTCACGAATCTGCTTCTGAGCAAGGTACATACCGTAACCGAACTCAGCGTTATCCTCAAAGAGTGAGTTTGACCATGCGGGACCGTGTCCGTTCTTATCAACGGTGTACGGAGTTGAAGGTGCGGAGCCGCCCCAGATTGATGAACAGCCCGTAGCGTTAGCAATATACATCTTGTCGCCGTAGAGCTGGGTTGCGAGCTTAGCATACGGTGTTTCGCCGCAGCCTGCGCAAGCGCCCGAGAACTCAAGATAAGGCTTCCTGTACTGAACGCCGATGAGGGTGTTAGTAGCAACGGTCGGCTTAATCTCGGTATCAACGAGAGCGTCAAACGCCTTCTGAGCGTCAAGCTGAGAAGCGATGGGCTTCATAGTGAGTGACTTGGTCGGACATACGTTAGCGCAGGAAGCGCAGCCTGTACAGTCAAGAGTTGAAACGATGAGAGAATACTTAAGTCCGCTATTCTTCGGAACCTTAAGGTCAGCCGTCTTTGTTTCAGCAGGAGCGGCTGCAAGCTCCTCATCATTTAAAGCAACGGGACGGATAACAGCGTGAGGACAAACCATTACGCAGCGATTACACTGAGCGCAGGTGGTCGGATCCCACTCGGGTATGTTAACTGCAATACCTCTCTTCTCGAAAGCAGCAGAGCCCTGAGGATATACGCCGTCCGGGCTGTCAAGGAAGGCGGAAACGGGAAGGTCGTCGCCGTGAAGTCTGCCAACGGGGTCAAGAATGTTCTTAACGAACTTCTTCATCTCGGGTCTGTCGGTGTCAACATGGAGCTCTCTCGGAGCGTCCTCAGCGGTCTTCCAGCTTTCAGGAACGTCAATCTTAACAACTTCCTTAGAGCCTCTGTCAATACCGTTGCAGTTGGAGTCAACGATAGCCTGTCCCTTCTTGGAGAACTTAGCGATTACCTTTTCCTTCATATAGCCGATAGCCTCGTCAACGGGAAGAATACCGCTGATGGTGAAGAAGGCTGACTGAAGAATGGTCGAAGCACGTCCGGGAAGTCCTACTTCCTCGGCAATCTTGATACCGTTGATTGTGTAGAAGTTAATATCGTTATTTGCAATATATCTCTTCATTGAAGCGGGAAGGTTAGCGTCAAGCTCCTCGGGGCTCCAGATACAGTTGAGAAGGAAGGTGCCGCCCGGGAGAAGGTCCTGTACCATATCGTACTTGTCAACGTATGAAGGATTATGGCAGGCAACGAAATTTGCCTTATTGATAAGGTAGGTTGAGGTTATCGGAGAAGAACCAAAACGAAGGTGGGATACGGTGATACCGCCCGACTTCTTTGAATCGTAGAAGAAGTAGCCCTGAGCGTACATATCAGTATGGTCGCCGATAATCTTGATGGAGTCCTTATTTGCGCCGACCGTACCGTCAGAGCCGAGACCCCAGAACTTACAGGAGGTTGTTCCTGCGGGAGTTGTATCGGGTGTTTCGGTAACGTCAAGTGAAAGGCCGGTTACGTCGTCCTCGATTGAAAGAACGAACTGCTTTTTAGGCTCAGCAGCGTTCATATTGTTATATACTGCGATAACGTGAGCGGGAAGAGTATCCTTTGAGCCGAGGCCGTAACGTCCGCCGAATACGGGAACCTGGTCAAACTTTGTACCGCGGAGAGCGGCAACAACGTCAAGGTAAAGAGGCTCGCCGAGTGAACCGGGCTCTTTAGTTCTGTCAATAACGGAGATGCTCTTAACGGTTTCGGGAAGTGCGTCAACAAGGTGAGCAGCCGAGAACGGTCTGTAAAGATGAACGCATACCATACCAACCTTTTCGCCCCTTGCGTTAAGGAAGTCAACGGTTTCCTTAATCGTATCGCAAACGGAACCCATAGCGATAAGAACTCTTTCAGCATCCTCAGCGCCGTAGTAATTAAAGAGCTTATAATCCGTACCAATTTTTGCATTAACCTTGTCAAGATACATTTCGGTTGCGGCAACAGCGTCGTTGTAATACTTGTTACAAGCCTCTCTGTGCTGGAAGAAAATATCTGAATTTTCGGCAGAACCGCGGAGAACGGGTCTTTCTGGGTTGAGAGCTCTTGCACGGAAGTCAGCAACGTCCTGCATATCGATTAAGTCGCGGAGATCCTCATAATCCCAGGTTTCAATCTTCTGTACTTCGTGAGAGGTACGGAAGCCGTCGAAGAAATGAAGGAACGGAACGCGGCTCTTAAGGGTTGCAAGATGAGCAACTGCGCCGAGGTCCATAACCTCCTGTACGTTTGCTGAGCAAAGCATTGCGTAACCTGTCTGGCGGCAGGCCATAACGTCGGAATGGTCGCCGAAAATGTTAAGCGCGTGAGTAGATACACAACGTGCCGAAACGTGAATAACGCTCGGAATAAGCTCACCGGCAATCTTATACATATTGGGAATCATAAGAAGAAGTCCCTGAGACGCGGTGTAGGTGGTCGTCAGAGCGCCAGCGGAAAGCGAGCCGTGAACTGCGCCTGCTGCGCCTGCTTCGGATTCAAGCTCAGCAACCTTAACGGTCTGATTGAAAAGGTTTTTCACGCCCTTTGCAGCCATTGCGTCGGTTTCCTCAGCCATCGGCGATGAAGGGGTGATAGGATAGATAGCAGCTACCTCGGTAAACGCATAGCTTACGTGAGCGGCAGCGCTGTTACCATCCATGGTTTTTTTAGTTCTTGCCATTGGAATATCCTCCCATTAAAAAATTTACTTCTTTATACAGCAGTCGGAATCATTTTCGTGTAATCCCAAAATACCATTGTACATTATAACACCTTGAATATATAATTTCAACTAATAAAATAATAAAATCATAACCACCAGTTGAACTGGTGGTTTGCACAGGCCCTAAAAGGGCCG
>CALCYI010000014.1 GCA_937907605.1 uncultured Clostridia bacterium
GCAGAAAGCGGAGAAGGATACTTGAGATTAATAGAGCCGCTGCAAGATTTTTCCATTCGTATATGATGAGCAACGCGGGTAAGGCGGGCTATAATTATTTCCTGAACCGCGGACTTACTAAAAAAACGATTGTGAAGTTCGGGCTCGGATATGCTCCCGACGGCTGGGACGTGCTCCTTAAGCATCTGAAGGAAAACGGCTTTTCAATATCCGAAATGCTTGAGTCGGGGCTTATTACAAAAACAAGGCGCGGAAGCTATATCGATATGTTCAGAAACAGGGTTATGACTCCTGTTATCGACATAAGGGGTAACGTAATCGCCTTCGGCGGACGAGTACTTGACGACAGCAAGCCGAAGTATATAAATACGAGCGAAACTCTTGTATATAAAAAGACCAACGAGCTTTTCGGTATGAACCTTGCAAAAGCGGCTGAGGACGATTCGCTGATACTCTGCGAGGGGTATATGGACGTAATCGCTATGCACCAGGCGGGCTTTACGAACGCCGTTGCGGGCTGCGGTACGGCGCTCACAAACGAGCAGGTTAAGCTGATTTCGCGCTATGCCGACGAGGTCGTACTGTGCTACGATAACGACGAGGCGGGCAGGAAAGCGCTGAACCGCGCAATTGAAATGTTCCGCAGAGCCGATATAAAAATAAGGATACCGAACCTCTCGGGCGGAAAGGACCCCGACGAGATTATAAGAGCGCAGGGCAGGGAGCGCTTTGCGGCAATGCTCGACGGCTCTGCCAACGAGATTGAATACGCAATACTCAATCTGAGAAATGAGTACAATCTTCATACCACACAGGGCAAGGTCGATTTTCTCAACGAGGTAATCAAGCTACTTTCCTCCGCGTCTGTGATTGAGCAGGAGCTTTATATATCAAGGCTCAGCGAGGAATTACAGATTGAAAAGGACAGCGTTATGGCTCAGCTCAGCCAGTATAAAAAGCGCCAGGCTTACCGCACAAGGCGTAAGCGTCTTGAGGAGGAGCGAAGCAGCGATATGAGGGAGTTAACCCGTAGGAGTTATGAAAGCTCCGCCTCCGCCCGTAAGCTTAAGGCAGAGGAGAGAATGCTCGCAATACTGATAAAATATCCGAAGTGCATTAAGCTCTGTACGGATTTCAGCGCTGAAAGTATAAGCGACGTTACCGTAAGGAAAGCCTTTTCGATTGTGACCGATTTAATTGATAAGGGCTATGATATTAACCTCAGCGATTTTTCAGCTCAGCTTAACGATAAGGAGCTAAGCGAGCTGTCGAGGCTTATAAATCTCTTTGACGACAGCAAGGAGCCCGAGAGGGAGTTTTCCGACTGTATCAATATTATAAAAGCGGAAGCGAAAGGCACTGCCGCCGATTCTGCAAATATCACAAACGACGAAGAATTCAGCAAATTATTAAAAAGTATAGCTGACAGTAAAAAGATACATAATGAAGAGGGAGAATAAAACTATGGAGAACAAAGAAAAGAAAGCACCCGCTGCAAATTCGCACGAGAGCAAAAAGATGAACGCTTTTACCAAGTTCGTTGAAAAGGGCAAGGCGAGCGGCACTCTTACCGCACAGGAGATTGATAATCTCATCGTAGAGCTTGACCTTGACGTTGACGAATTTGAAAAGCTTAACGAAATGATTGAGGCGGCTAATATCAATATAGTCGACGACATTTCGGCTGAGGCGCTCAGCGGACTTTCACTCGAGGTTGACTTACCTAAGGAGACCGACGCGGCGGATACCATCGCGGTTAACGAGAATGCCGCTATGGACGATCCCGTAAAGGTTTACCTTAAGGAAATAGGTACTATTCCTCTTCTTTCAGGCGAGGAGGAGCAGGTGCTTGCTATGAGGATTTCCGAGGGCGACGAGGAAGCTAAGAAGAAGCTTGCCGAGGCGAACCTCCGCCTTGTTGTAAGTATCGCTAAAAGATATGTCGGCAGAGGTATGCAGTTCCTTGATTTGATTCAGGAGGGCAATATCGGATTAATCACCGCCGCCGAACGTTTCAAATTCGATAAGGAAACAGAATTCAGTACTTACGCCGTGTTTTGGATTGAACAAAAAATTATGCGCGCCATTTCAAATACGGGGCTTGCCGTCCGATTGCCCGTTCAACTCGTGCAAAAAATTCTCAAGGCAACCCGAATCGATAAGGAATTGCAGACAAATGTTTTGGACGTTCGCAAACGGATTGAACTCGTCGCCCAAAGAATGGAATTGAAATCGGAAGACGTTCGCCGCCTGTTCAAACTGCGCGACGTGTATTTTCGATTGATTTCTCTGGATGTAAACGTCGGCGAAGATATGGATACGCCGCTGGCAAATTTTATTCCCGACGAACGCTCAAAACTCGAAGACGACGTTTCACTCGTGCTGTTGCGTGAACAAATTGATGACGTGTTGGAAACTCTGTCGCCGCGTGAACGAGACGTTTTGATTTTGCGTTACGGATTGGAAGACGGCACAACCCGGACGCTCGAAGAAGTCGGCAAGATTTTCAAACTCACTCGTGAACGCATTCGCCAAATAGAAAATAAGGCTCTCCGAAAACTCCGCCACCCGTCGCGCTCGAAGAAGCTCAAAGATTTTTTGGATTTCTAATCGGTCGTCGAAGGGTCTATGTCAATCTGAACATTATCGCGCTTGTGCAAGTCGTGCGCCCGCAAAAAATTCCTCACGGCTGATAAATCGCCCGACTTTATCAAAACAGAAAATCTGAACACGCCGCGCAGATTGGCTATCGCCGCCCTTATCGGTCCGAAAATTTCTTGACGCCCGACAGAATTTTTCGCAACCTCCGCACGGAACGCCTTGACTATTTCTTTCGCGAAAGTTTTAGCCTTGTCTTCCTTAGTCGACGAGACGATAAGTTTCACCAGTCGGCAGAACGGCGGGAAAAATACTTCTTCACGTTGCGGGATTTCGCTCGCATAAAATTTTTCGTAGTCATGTGCGCAACCGAATCGAACAGCCGGCGCGTTGACGTTATAAGCTTGCACGATAACTTTGCCCGGCAAATCTGCGCGACCCGCTCGACCCGCCGCCTGCGTTATCAATTCAAAACATTGCTCCGCCGCTCGGAAGTTGGAAAAGTTCAAAGCCGAATCCGCATTCAAAATCCCGACCGTCGTCACGCCGCTTATATCGTGACCTTTGGCGACCATGCGCGTCCCGAATAAAATATCTGCCTCATGCTTGGCGAAGGCGTCAAGTATTTTTTTGTACCCGAATTTCTCCCGCGTCGAGTCTCTGTCCATGCGTAAAACTTTAGCGTTCGGAAAATAAAATTTCAAAGCCCGCTCCAATTTCTCGGTGCCCGTGCCCAAAAATTTTATGTGACGACTGCCGCATTGCGGACAAACGTCCGGCGTATCAAGCTCGACTTCGCAACGGTGACAAAGTAATCGCCCGTCCGCGTGAT
>CALCYI010000015.1 GCA_937907605.1 uncultured Clostridia bacterium
TTACGTTTCCCTTTTCGTCGAAGATTTGAGTCATGCCGACTTTCTTACCGATAAGACCTTTCTTCATGTTTTATTCCTCCTTTGGTTATTGGTTGGGGCTTACCCAACATGACCTCAGCATTTGTGAGACCGATTATAATTTGATTTCGATGTCAACGCCTGCCGGGAGCTCAAGACTTGTCAGAGCCTCAACAGTTTTGTTTGAAGGTCTGAGAATGTCGATGAGTCTTTTGTGTGTTCTCTGTTCAAACTGCTCACGTGAATCCTTGTACTTGTGTACAGCGCGAAGGATTGTAACCTTTTCAATTTCGGTCGGAAGCGGGATAGGACCGCTAACCTGTGCGCCGGTTCTCTTTGCAGTTTCAACGATTTTCTCCGCAGCCTGATCAACAAGTGAGTGATCATAGCCCTTTAAGCGGATTCTGATTTTTACTTTGCTTGCTGCCATTTTAATTTCCTCCATGAAACAATTTGTGGCGTTCCGGACCGTTCTGCATTTTCTACTACGAAGCCGTGTGTTTCCACACCCTCCATTAATTAAACCGAATGATGCTTCATTCGGACGCAGAATTTGCCTTAAATATTAAGCGTTCGCAAGTCACTTAATATTAAGTAGTCTGGATTAGTTTCGCCCGGTTTAAAATCGGACATACTCCGCCGAAATTCCCGTCCGGGTTAAGCAGTACAGTAACGGTGTACTGCGGACGCAACCTCCGGCATCATCGCATATCAGTAAGTGGTTTGCAAGCGCTATATATAATATAAATAATATATACGCGTTCGCAGACGTTTGCTATTATATTATAAAGAAAACGCCTTGTCAAGCATTTTTTTGAAAAAAATAAAAAATTTGTAAACTTTTTCATTTTCGTAACATTTAACAAATTTTATCTGAAAATTTCGTTAAAACTGCACAAAATAAAAAATCTTCCATATGTGGAAGATTTTAAATTACTATATACTATATATAGAGCGAATTAATTCAGCTCTTCTGATTTTTCGTACATTGTCTGCGCGAAGATTGCGTAGCCCTTTTCGGGATTGTTTACTATGACGTGAGTTACCGCTCCGACGAGCCTGCCGTTCTGGATTATCGGGCTGCCGCTCATGCCCTGCACTATGCCGCCCGTTTTTTCAAGCAGCTTTTTATCCGTTACCCTGAACACAATATCCTTTTGCTCCTCGCCCTTATTGTAGCTTATTCTCGTAATTTCGATGCTGTATTTCTGCGGGGTTTTGCCCTCTACCGTTGAGATAATTTCAGCCGCGCCTTTTTCAACCTCCTGAGGCGAGGAAATCTCGTATCCGAGCGCGTTTTCGCTTATCTGGGAATAGGCTCCGTAGAGTCCGCAGGAGGTGTTGTCAAGAAGCCTGCCTATCGTGTAATCCTCAAAATCACACCAAAGCGAGCCCGTAGCACCCGTACCGCCCTTTTGTATCTTGGTAACCGACGCGCTCACAGCCTCGCCCTGAAGCAGCGGCATTATCGCGTTTGTATCGACATCATTTATCTGGTGACCGAGCGAGGCAAAGGTTCCGTTATCATCGTTATAAAACGTCATAGTGCCTATTCCCGCGCTTGAATCCCTCACCCACATTCCTGCCTTATAGCAGCCCTCGCGCGGAGAGTATTCGGGCTTGAGGGTAAAGGTTTTATACCTGCCGTCGCGTTTGAGCTTTATCGTGTACGGCATACCGTTATTGTCGTTGAGGATTGCGGTTACCTCATTTGAGGAATACACACGCGTATTATTAATAGATACAATTATATCCCCCGTCGTAATTCCCGCCTCCTGCGCGGGATTTACCTTTTCACCTCCGCCAATGTCTACGCTCTGTGTGCCTACGACTATTACGCCGTCCGTATAGAGCTTTATCCCGAAGATTTCACCGCTAACAAAGACCTGCTTTCGCTCCTTTTGAGTAACGCGGATATTTTTAACCGGGATTACGCCGAGCGCCTTAACAGTCCTGCTTGAGCTCTTTTCCGCGCTGACTGAGCTTGAGCGTCTACCTGCTTCAAAGGAATATGCGCCGCTGAGCTCGGAGTCCGCAGCTTATTTTTTACAGTGATAAGCACATTCATGCCATTATGAGTCTTTAAGTACTTCTTTCTATAATCATCTGACCTGGCGTACTTCATTAGTACGTACTGGACTTTATATCCCTTCTTTCTTAAAAGTCTAATCTCATCAGCTGTTACATTATCTTTTTCAAACCAAAAGTTAGTGTTGAAACTCTTTGGTTCGTATCCCATTTCAATAAGCTCATCATTTTCATCAGCAGTCTGGATAGATCTCTTTTCATTAAGTAAATAGCTACCTTCAAGATTTTTAATATAAAGTCTTACATTAAATAAAGCATCTACATTATAATTGCCATCTTCATCATATTCTCCTACGACAACATCTTCAGATTTCATAAAATTTTTCTTATGCTGTTTAACATTCTGAAGCTTGTTATAAATAAAGACTGTCATCTGCATTTCAGTAAGCTTAGTTTTTCCTATGTAACCAAAGTTATATGCAGCAATATCAATAATATCTGAATCATTCTTGGTATCAAAATCTAAGTTTTTGTACCAGCTTTTTGCAGCAACGAATTCCTTTAGAGTTGCTTCATCAGCACTGCCTTCTTCGTATTTTTTATAATTTGCAATATATTCCTTAGCGTATTCATCTCTAAACTTAAAATAATCAGACTTATTAGCAAATTCGATTATTTCGATTTCATTATCAGAAAGGGTCTTAAATGATAATACTTCAGGCTTATAGAATTTATTACGTACAACATAAGCTTTAGCGATACCATTAATATCTTTAATAGGCTCAATAAAGAAAGCATCAGGATCTTCTAAATTTCCTGTAGCGTGAACCCTATCAAGAGTCTCTTCTGTCATAGCTTCTTTTGCTTCATAAAAAGTTTTAGAGATAGAAAAGATAGTATCTCCTGTTGTATATACTATGAAATCTCCTATTTTAAGCTTGTGATTGTACTTCATATCTCTCTCCTTTACTTTTTATATTCTATGACAGCCTCTATTGGCACATCAAGTGTTCTGCAAATTCCATCTATAAGTATAGTGGCAGGAATAATTGCAACCGCAGCATTAGATCGGAAGAGCACACGTCTGAACTCCAGTCAC
>CALCYI010000016.1 GCA_937907605.1 uncultured Clostridia bacterium
TTTTAGTTATGCGAACCTTTCCTGTTTGTAAGTTCATAGTATTATCTCTCCTTTTTTTATTGTTTTAAATTATTGTTATGCTTTTATTTGCTTAAATCATATGCACCACCGCTTTCTTTAATTATAATAAAAATTTATTACTGACAATTATTGCAAAAATCCGACATTACTATCGGTTATTAAGAGAGTTACCCATATGCTTTATTTTTCTTGCGTTCTAAATTGTTGTGTAGTAGAATATCAAAGTAAAGAGCAATACTAGAATCTGCTCCAACTTGTAAAAGATACCATATTGGCATTGTAGTGGTTTTGGTTTTGTCTTTACGGTATGTTGATTTGTCTAAATGGTTTTATATTGTTCCAATTAAACTAAGTATTCATACCACTTAGACAAAAGCAATTTAATATGTTTTTTTTCATATATACTTTAAATAAACTTGGACATAGTTTAATTTTTACAACGCAAAAGGAGTTTATTTAAGTATGAAAAACAAATTAAATTTGAATGCCCCAATCAGAACGATAATTGTAAAGGTGCTATCATATGATCCAGACGTCATCTCAGTTTTTGGACGAACAGAAAAAGAAGATCTTTTTTTCAAAGACCTTCTAACAGTTGGTTGTGATTTTTATGAATTACTGGAATTGTTTGTGAACAATAAAGCAATAAACAAAAAAAGTGTAACATGTATTATTGACAATATACCTTCTGCAGAAATCATTTATGATTTTTCTGATAAAGAACTACGCAGGATGATTCCTCACTGGTCGCCATCAAGATATCACACAGCTTCAATTGAAGATGTGTGCAATGAATTAAAAGAGCACATTGAAAATGATGCATCCGGAGCCTATATTTATAACAGTAATTTAAACAGTCGAAATAAAAGGGTATATAATGATACATATGTATTGATAATTGCAGATTCAAATAAATATTTCTTTGATATAAACAGAAAAAAAGCATTTCGTATTTGTGATAAAGAAGGTGAATAAAATGATTAATGTTGTTGTTTGTGATGATGATAGAAACGATATAAATCTTATTAAAACTGAATTAGAGAATTATTCTAAAATAAGTCATGTGGAATTCAACATTAGTGAGTTTTCCAAGCCTGAAATGTTAGTGTATGAATTAGAAGATGGTAAAATTGCGGATATATTTATTCTTGATGTTTCTATGCCCCACATTAACGGATTTGAATTAGCTGAAAGAATTAGACAATATACTGAAACATCAATCATCATATTTTTAACTTCATTGGAAGATCAAGCTATAAATGGCTATAAATCAAAAGCATTAAGATATATTATTAAGTTAAATTTGCAACGTGATATAAAGGAAGCGATGGATAGTGCTATAGAAGAATTATCTAATATTGATGATAAAACTATTACCTTACATAGATATAACGACTATTGGCGCATTCCATATAAAGATATTGTATCGGTGACCAGAGTTTCTCGGCAACTAATTATAACCACTAATTCATTAGGTAACATTACTGATAATAGAGGAATCAAGGAGTTTTTTGATTTACTTAACGATAATAGGTTTTTATTTATTGACAGAAGTTGCTTTGTTAATATAGATTATATTTCGCAAATAAACGGTTATAATCTCAAATTAACGGATGGTCAATTGCTTCCTATCAGTCGTCGTTCACTTCAAAATGTTAAGCAAACACTAGTTGAAAGATGGGCATTAGAAAAGAAAAAGTAGTTTGCTCATGAGGAGATATTAATTAATATGAGTATTGTATATCAAATAGTAGAATTACTGGCAACATTTATAGAAGGTGCTATAGTGTTATCTGTATCAAGCGCTTTGTGTGGAACAAAAAATGGTAAGAAAAAACATTTTTTGATTCTATTATTAGCAAATCTTGTTTATACAGTAATAATAACTTTGATGAACCAATGGCAAGTCTTTTCTTTTGCCACAATAGCGGCTGCTATGATATACACCTTTATTATTATTTCCTTTGTTTCAAGTTGTGCATTTATTAATAAATTAACCTCTGTTATCATTACATTTTTCTTTATTCATGCTACAGAATACTTAATATCATATAGCCTTATTATGATAATTGGTAAATCTTTGGATATTTCTAAGGGTATACCGTTGATATTGGAAACCGGACCAACAAGAATTCTTTTTCTTACAATTGATAAAGTGCTGCAAATAGCAATATTCTTTTGTTTCAGAAAGACATATTCAAGGTTGCAATTATTAAACAAAGGCAGTCTCTTTTTAATATTGATTATTACTTCTTTATCATATGTTGTTATGTCAGTATTAACGCAGATGATTGTTACGGATTCTTTAATCACTCTGCAAATTGCCGTTATTTTGTCTTTGTTTTTTATAATCTTATCAATTATAGTTACTGTTGTGGCTGTTTCTTTAAACGCAAAGTTTCAAAACGAGAAGAGAGAAACTCAGATTATGATGCTCACAAATGAACTAATGGAAAAGAATTTCCGTGAAATGAGATATTCTCAGAATGTTATTCGCCAACAAGTTCATGATTTTAGAAATCACATAAGGACAATAAGCGGAATGTTGCAAACCGAAGCACCGGCCAAAGAATACATAAACGACTTATTGAAAGAATCATATATTAGTGCTCAATATTGTCATAGCGGTAATGATATAATTGATTCTATAATCAACTGTAAGCTTTCAGAAGCCAAAAAGAATAATATTAAGTTTACTCATAATATTATTCTTGAAAAAGCTCTAAATATTTCATCAGTTGATATTTGTGCAATTTTAGCGAATCAACTGGACAATGCGTTAGAAGCATGCTGTAATCTACAAGATATAAATAACCGCTTTGTAAGAGTGGATGTTTGGCAAAAGGAAACTTTTACATTCTTTAAGGTAACTAACCCTTGTGAAAAAGATCCCTTTAATGATAAGCACGAATTACCTTCTTCTAAGAAAAATGCAACCGGCATGCACGGATTTGGTGTAAAAAACATACTTGATACGGTTACAAAATACAATGGAACACTAAAAAATGAATATGCCGAAGGTTTATTTATTTCTGTTGCAATGATAACAAACAACGAATAATACATAAAAATAGCCCATTCAGACAAAATCCCCCCTAAAAATTTCTTTAACTGTTATTATGGTTATAGAAACTTTTAGGGGGACTATTTATGCTATATAAAAGTGCTTTGAAGATGACAGATATATTGAGTCATTATACTAATATATCAGAAAGCGAAAAAAGCATTTATGTCTATGGTTTTGAATTATTGTTTTCAACGCTTTTATCTATGTCTTCAATTTTCGCAGTTTCATTACTATGTGACAATGTATCTTTTTCCTTGTTTTTTATTATATTCTTTTATTCATTAAGATTGTTTTGCGGTGGATATCATGCCAAAACATATTTAAGATGTTTTATTCTCACAAATCTGATTTTTGTATCTACTATTGTTCTTGCAAAAGTGGTTGTATTACTGAATTTAAAAAACATTATGCCTTTGTTAGTTCTTTTAGCATTTTGCGTGATTTTTCATTACGCACCGATAGAAAACGGTAATCATCCGTATTCAATAATGAAGTATAAAAGATTCAAAATAATATCCAGAAGCTTGGCAGTTGTTTATCTAATAACTTACCTGTGTACTTATACGTTTATTGACTCAGAAATTATAGTTGTCAATGCTGCTTGGTCATATGTATGGGTATCATTGATGATTATTATAGCAAAAATAAAAGAGAAAGGAGGCAAACTCAATGCATATTCTTAGTGCAGCAGTTGCGGAATTCGTAAAGTTTTTTGCAAAAATGGGCGCTGGCGTTGCATCGTCAGGTTTTGGATATGAGCCTAAAATGCCCGAATGCTTAAAAAAATAAACAGCAAACCAGCGAGTCGTTTTTGGCTCGCTGGTTTTTTCATATAGATTGCATATTTCATATATTTTTTATTTGTGTAATTATGAGAACAGTTAAACTCCATTTGTCAACCCCTATTTTTAAATTAATTATGTCTTTTTTTGTTGATATTTTGTCTAATTTTGCATTTTATATTGACTTAATCTAAAAAAATCATTAAAAGGAAACTTAGGCTTTTAATGAAAGGAGACTAAAAATGATAAAAGCACTCTACGGTTTAGGTATTGCATCTGCTGTAATATGTATACTAACAATTCTACTTTTTGTTTTTAGAAACAAAGCAAAGGTTATCAGTAACACACTTAAGTTTTCAGTAGGTGTATTGGCTGTTTTAATAATTGCGTTCGGATTTACATTTAGTAAATACCAATCAGATAGCAAATCTGCGGCCAAATGGATTCCTGAATTGACAGGATATTATGAAGAAATTAACATACCGAATATTGGAAGGTACTCCGGTGATTTGGAAAACGGAATGATGAGTGGCGTGGGTACCATCATCTATGTCGACGGCAGCAAATATACCGGAGATTTAAGGAATAATAAACGAGACGGTAACGGTACATACACGGCTGTTAATGGTGATGAATATTCAGGTGAATGGCAAAATGATTTGAAAAATGGAAGTGGTACCTATCATTATAACGATAAATCCATTTATGATGGTGACTGGAAAGACGATAAGCGTGAAGGCACTGGCACCTTTACCTATTCCAACGGCAATGAATATACTGGCGAATGGAAGGCGGATTTAAGAAACGGAAAGGGTATTTTAACATATTCGTCAGGCGAAAAATACGACGGAGAATGGGAAGATGATAAGCGCTCTGGTAGCGGTACCTACTCCTATTTAAACGGTGACAGATATACAGGTGAATGGAATGACGACAAAATCAGTGGTCAAGGTACCTATTCTTATTCCAACGGTGAGACCTATATTGGACACTTTGATGACGGCAGCAAGTCAGGCAATGGCACATATCGGTATCATGCAGGCGATGTTTATGTAGGTAACTGGAAAAACAATATGCCAAATGGAAAAGGAACATATACTTGGGCTGAAGGATATAAATATGAAGGCGACTTTGCTGATGGGGTAAAACAAGGGAATGGCACATATACCTATCCTGATGGTAGTGTTTATACAGGTGCTTTTGCAAACGATAAGGAAAACGGAAGCGGTACTTTCAAATCCAAGGATGGCTGGCTTTATGTTGGCAGTTGGAAGGACGGAAAGCGCAATGGTAAAGGAAGGCTTACAAACAAAAATGGCACTTACTATGACGGTGATTTTGTTAATAATATGAAGCAGGGCGCCGGTATCGAAACATACAAGGATGACGACGGAAAAGATATCGGTAAATACCAAGGTTCTTTCGCTAATAATCTTAGAAATGGTCAGGGAACCTTTACATATAATAACGGTTATGTAATGAGCGGTGTTTGGAAAGATGACAAGCTCGTTTCGGAATAATGTAAGGAGGGGGAGAAACTAATGAAAGAGAAAATAAAGGGAAATTCAAAATATACTTATTTTTTAAAGGAAAACACCTTGGGTGTCATACTAATGATTGCTTCGTTTGTGGTGGCAAATATATTAAATACAGTAATTCTCAAGTCATATAATGAAGCCAAAATTAGTACAGAAACAATCCCGTTTTCAATATTTTTAATTTTATCAGTATTTGCGATTTTAATTTTATCAATCGCAAGTATATTCGTTATCTCTCATAAGAATCAAAAAAGTATTATTAAGGCAATACTCCTTTTTGCTCTGATATCGCTTGTTTTGATTGCGGGTATGTCTTTTGCATCGGGACTATTCTCGCGATGGCTTGATACAGAAAGCAGGACGTTAAACACTACAAAGGGCATCATCGACAATGTCACATTAATAATAGGAGTTCCTATTAAAGCATATTTATATTGTTTGTTCTCGGTTGTCGTGATGGAAGGACTTTTCAAACTGAATATTAGCGGGACTTTCTATTTTAGGGTTTTTATACTGACGCTAATAATGACAGTAATAGATATGCTGCTTATCGCCATTAACAGCGAAAGTGTTGTTTTGAATATAGCTCAAGCGGTAATCAACACAGTGTTTTTATCTATTATATTTGTTTATACTTTCAGTTACGATAAAATGCGCTTTAGAATAAGCAAGAAAAATAGTGATGATGAATGATAAAGGATAGGAGGAATATTTGTGAATAAGCGTTTTATTAAGGCCCTCTCGGCAATTCTTTCTTTTATTATGATAATAACCAGTGTAAATCTTTATGGATTTGCCGAAGAAATAAAGAATTTACCGAAAGCGCGTGAAGACTTTTCTTATACAGAAACAACAGAGGCATATGAAGCTGAAAAATCGTCAGAGGATGATTTAAGAGAACCAGAATTGTCAGATGCAGATAATGCCTATGAAGAAAAATACGGGGAACCGGTTGAAATCACAGAGGATACAAAGGTTTATCAGATTGACAAAAATACTTTTGTAACCGTATTCAATGGCACGCCAAATACATATACGGATAAAAAGGGTAATGAAATTGAAATAGATTCAACCCTTGTTAAAGATGGCAGTAAGTTAACCAATACTGATAACAGTATCAATGTTGAGATTCCTAAAGATGTCGATAAAAATGACGGCATATATGTTGAAAACACAGAAAACAAAACACATATCGAATTAGCACCATCAGAGGGCAATTATGATATCAGCGTTGTTAAGGATAATGCGATTTTATATAACAATGTTTTTGACGGTATCGATGTTCAGTACACAGTAAATGAATTTGGATACAAGGAAGACATTATTCTAAGAAAGCTTGTAGAGAAGAATTCTTTTAGATACAAGCTGTATTGTTCAGGCAAAGCAGTAATAGAAAACGGCGTAATCAATGTGTATGATGGAAAGAAAAAAGAGCCATCGTACAGTATCAGTGCGCCTGTTATGACTGATGCTAACGGTGAAGAGTCGTCAAATATTGAACTGACACTTGATAAAAAATGGTTTGGTTACGAAATTGAATTGACAGCTGACAGCGATTGGATTAATGATGAGAGCCGAGCTTATCCTGTTTATATCGACCCGACAGTTACGGTTCCTTCGTCAAAAATTGAAATGGTAACCACCAGTAGCGCCAATCAAAGATATGGTGGCGCAGGATATGGATATGCAGGTTACATCACTGGTGGAATGACTGGCGTTTCCGGTGTTTCCGATATAGGAAAAACCAGAATGTATTATGATATTAATTATGATTTCAAGAAAAATATACCTGATGAAGCTAAAATTGTCAGTGCCACCTTTAATGTGTTTCAGTACAGAAATTATAGTTCTAGTAACGCGACTTTTGCATGTTATAAGATAGAGGATTCGTGGAATGTCAACACTATTACTTGGGATTCCTCGCTTAAGTTAAATCAATCTCCCGCCGGAGAAAATGCTGTATCCGGTACTAAACATGGTTTTCACAAGTTTGATATAAGAGAAACCGTAAACAACTGGGTTCAAGGTTTAGATAAAAATAACGGACTTGTTGTAATGGCTATTGATGAAACAAAATATGGTGGTGCCTTCTATACGCCATATTCAAGCGGTACAGGCGGTCAAACAGACTTTTCAGAAGACAAAAAGCCTACCATCGAAATTGTTTGGACAGTGCCTAACCCTGTCCCTGAAAACTATGGCATAAATAATACCAGCATAAGCCTTCGTTCATTAATAGAAACACAAAAATCAGGTGAATTGCATTTTCACGGTGTATTTGCGGATGGTGTTGCAAAACCTGGATCTCTTGTTGTTTATGAATTAAATGATAAGAGCAAAAACTATTATGGTGTTGTTGACGCAAGCTACTCATATAAATATCCTGATTCATCCTCATTTGATTCTAAATTCCCTAAGAGAACAACCAAGTATAAGGACAAGCTTGGCAACTGGCAGACTACCTATCCTTTTACAGATGTAAAATATAATGACCTATATGAAATCTCTGCCTACGCAGTAAAGGATTCAACACAAGGTAAAACAACCAAAAGTGACCAGTTTACAGTATATCAAGTAAAACAGTTTGATACTTTACCTAAAATCGCAGCATATTATGGTATTCCGTTAGAACAGATTATGTATGATAACCGTGTTCAGGATATGCTGTTGGTAAAAAACAATACTCTTTTTATTCGCAATCCAAGAAAGAATGCGAATATACCATATAATCCTCCTCCGCTTACAGATGATGAAAAGAGGAGTATTGACTCTGCACTGATGGGCAGAGGACTTCATTGTGAATATGGATTTGAGCCTATCAATCTTAACACGGGCAACTTCTATATGGAGCAGACCGATGTTGCTATTCCTGACTATACAGGAGACTTTTCAATCTCTCGTTCCTATAACTCTAAAAAATCAGGATATAACAGCATTTTTGGTCGTGGCTGGCAATTTGAATATTCAGAGCAAATCTCAAAGGATACTGATGGCTCAATAACCTATTTAAGAGGAGACGGAAGCTCTCTTATCTTCAAATATGAAAACGGAGAATATATTTGTCCTGATGGATACAATCTTGAGTTGAAATCAATAAAAGTCGGTACGAAAAAGTATGATTTTGGCGATGGTGAAGAAAGTTATGATGTGCTTGAATATGAAATCACTTCAAGCGATGGTTCAAGCAAAAGATTTAATTGCTATGGACTGTTAAAGAGTGTAACAAACTCAAAGGGTCAGACAACAAAACTCACCTATGATAAGAATTATAATCTTACGGGATTGACCTCTCCTTCAGGTAAAACCTATGAATTAACTTATAATGAAGAAGGCTATGTTACTAAAATAACTTTACCTGATGGTAACGTATTAAAGTACTCCTATGACAGCAATAATAATCTTGTTTCTTATACAGACCAAATAGGTGCAGAAATTAAGTATTCGTACAATAGTAATCATATGATGACTGCTTGGTACGATG
The DNA here is from genome assembly GCA_937907605.1 of uncultured Clostridia bacterium. Classification (GTDB taxonomy): domain Bacteria; phylum Bacillota; class Clostridia; order Oscillospirales; family Acutalibacteraceae; genus Eubacterium_R. The sequence goes on from CALCYI010000016.1 coordinate 8,890, forward strand.
CAAACGGAACAAGACAAATTCAAAATACATACGATTCTGAAGGCAAGGTTACAAAACAGATTGATGCTGAAAACGGGATCACCACGCTTTCATATACGGAAAGCACCACTAAATCAACAGATGCCAATGGCAATGTTACAACCTATTATTATGATGACCTGTGCCGCACAACTAAAATAGTTTACCCGAATAGGTCTGTTTGCACAAGCACTTATGATGAAAACAATAATCTTGCAAGCCAAACAGATGTAAACGGCAATACTACTACCTATCAGTATGACAGCAAGGGTAACCAGACAAAGGTAACACGATTTGACGGCAAGTCTGCTGTTTACACTTATGATGACAATTCCCATATGTTATCATCAGTGGATTTTGGCGGCAATAAAACAACCTATTCCTATGATTCAAAAGGCAATTTGCTGAAACAGACAAATCCTGATGGCACCACCAACACCTATACATATGATAGTAACTGCTGCTTAACCTCAATTACAGATGCGAATGGCAATGTTACAAAAATGCGGTATGACGGTGCATGGTTATCATCTTATACCGATGCTAATGGTGCAGAAACAAAGTTCTATTATAATAAAATGGGATTTGTTACTTCTACTGTTGATGCGCTCGGCGGTGTGTCAAAGAAAATGTATGATGCAGCAGGCAGACAAATCGGTGAGCAAGACGCTGATGGCGCCTACACGGAATACACCTTTGACAAGGCAGGTCATGTTACTGCAATCAAGGATGCTAACGGATACAAGAGCACATACACCTATGACGGTAATGACAACCTTACTTCAGTAACAGATGCTCTTGGAAACACCTATCAATTCACTTATGATAACGTCTCCAACAAAACCAGTGAAATTGATGCTGCCGGCAATGCAATAACCTATACCTTTGACAGTATGAATAACCTTTTGTCTCAAAAGGTAAGCAATTCAGTATATAAGTACACATACGATAACAGCAGTAACATTCTCTCTACAACTGACCCGAACGGCAATGTTACAAAGTATGAATATGATTACCGTTTTGGCGAAATCAGCAAAACGACGGACGCACAGGGCAATACACAAACTGTTGCCTATGATGATAACGGCAATATATTAAGCCTTGAATATTCAAGCGGTAAAAAGGTAACATACTCCTATAATTCAAGAGGTCAGGTCACAAAGGTTACTAATGCTAATGGCTTGTCAACAGAATTTGAGTATGACAAAAACGGAAATGTATTAAAGAATACTGATTCTTTAGGCAAAACCACATCATACAAGTACGATAAAAACAATAATATCATTGAAGAAACACTTCCCAACGGAGGTGTGGTTAAGTATACCTATGATGTAGTAGGCAGATTATTATCCAATACAGACGCACTTGGAAATACAGTTAAATATACCTATTCTGCCGCGGGTAAGCTGCTTTCTTCAACAGACGAAAACGGCAATACAGAAAAGTATTCATACGACAATAACGGTAATATTACATCCATAACAGATGCAAACGGTAATGTTACCAAAATGAATTATGACGCCCTTGACCGTATTATTTCAACGATTGACGCAGTTGGCGGAATTACGAATATCAAGTATGATAAGGTCGGCAATGTCAGCAGTGAAACAAATGCGGTCGGTGCCGTTACCTCCTATTCATATGATAAGGTAGGTAATATTATTAAAATTACTGATGCTCTCGGTAATTCCAGCAATTTAGAGTATGACCTCAACGGAAATAACACAAAGCTGACCGATGCAACAGGCGCAGTAACAGAATTTTCTTATGATTCGCTTAACCACCGCATCAAATCCTCAGATAGCTTAGGCTTAACAGAGGAATATGAGTTTGACGCTGACGGCAATAACACCTCTTATAAAAACAGCGGCGGAGAAAAAGAAACATATGAGTATGATGTAAACGGCAATGTTATTAAAGCTACTGACAGTTTAGGTCAGGTGACCTCGTATACATATGATTTATATGACAATGTTACCAGCTTAACCGAAAGTGATGGAAATGTTACTCAGTATGAATACGATGTGATGGGCAATGTTACTAAAATAACGGACCCCGAAGGCAAAGTATTTACCTATGAGTATGACCTTAATTCTCAGTTAATCAGCATGGCGGATAATGCCCTGCGTGTATGGAAATATACCTATGACAAGGTTGGTAACCTGAAAGCAGAAACAAATCCGCTCGGAGATACAACAACATACGATTACGATAAGGTTAATAATGTAATTACCGAAACGGACGCACTTGGAAATTCAATAAAATATCAGTATGATGCTGTATATAATGTATCAAAGTTTACGGATAAGAATGGTAATGCAACTTCGTATAAATACGATAAAGTTGGCAAGGTTATTAAATTGACAAATGCTGACGGCGGCATCATCGATTATCAGTACGATAAAAACGGCAATCTCATCAAGCAGCAGGACCCGCTCGCCAACATAACCGAAAATAAATATGATGCGCTGAACAGGCTTGTTGAAACTATTACACCACGAGGCGGTAAGTATCAGTATACCTATGACAGCCACGATGTGTTAACAAGTACGGTTGACCCGGAAGGCAATACAACTTATCAGGCTGCCGATGTGCTTGGTAATATCATCTCAAGGACTGCTGCTAACGGCGCTGTTACACAGTATACCTATGATGTACTGAACAGGCTTACTAATATTGATTCTCCTTTAGGTGTAACATATCAGTACGAATATGACAGCAGGGGCGACCTTGTAAAAGAGACAAACGCTCTTGGCGATAGTGTTTCATATGAATATGACACGGTTCATAACCTCAAATCCATCAAAAACGAAAAAGGACAAGTAACCGCTTACACCTATGACGAGGTGGGCAACCTTGAAAGCGTTGTCAGCCCTATGGGTGCAAAAACTACATACGATTACGATGCCCTCGACCGCCTTGTTTCTTTAACCAATGCCCTCGGCGTTGAAACGGATTATACCTATGATGCGCTTGGCAACATTAAAAAGATAGTAGAAAATAAAGAGCGTGTTACCTCTTTTGAGTACGACAGCAACGGCAATCAAACGAGCGAAACGAACGCCCTCGGTCAAAAGACTAATTATGCTTATGACAGTATGAACAGAGTTACAAGCATTGTGAATGCTGCCAATAAAGCAACTACATATAAATATGATAAAAACGGCAATATAACTTCTATTACTTCGCCAAATAACGGCACCGTTAAATTCACTTACGATGCAGACGGTAACACCTCCTCCGTTTATGATGCTGAAGGAAGAGGCGTTCAGTATTCTTATGACTTAAACGACAGACTTACAGGCGTTACCGATGCTTTGGGAAGAGAAACAAAGTACACCTATGACGAGCTGTCAAATATTAAGACGATTACCGATGCATCAGGTAAAACAACGACATACAATTATGACGAGCTCGGCAGACTGTCAAGCAAGGAGAATGCGCTTAAAGAGGTTGAAATCTATACCTACGATAAAAAGAGCCGCTTAACCTCCGTAACGCAGGCAAACGGCACAAAAATTTCCTATGATTATGACAAAATTGACGAGCTGATTAAAAAGGATTATTCCACCGAGGATTCCGAGGTTCTTTATGCCTATGACGATGACGGCAGAAGAATCTCTATGAAGGATTTAACCGGCGCAACGGAGTACAATTATGACGAGCTCGGCAGAATCACTTCGGTTGAAACGGCTGACGGTAATGTTGTCAAGTATGAATATGACGATTACGGCAACATCGTTAAGCTCACCTACCCCGACGGCAAGAGCGTTAATTATGAGTATAATGCGCTTGATAAGCTTACCAAGGTAACCGACCGTGACGGTAAGGTAACGAAATACGAATATGACCTTTCAAACAATCTTGTTAAGGTAGTAAGACCAAACGGTACAACCAGTGAGCTTACCTATACCCTTAATGACGATGTTGAAAGCATTACAAACCTTGATGAAAAAGGAAAGGTCATTTCAAGCTATACCTATGAGTACGATTTAAGCGGTGCAATCACTGCCGAAACGGAGGTAAACGACGGTAAAACCACCTATAAGTCATATACCTATGACGAACTGGGTCAGATTGCCGCTGTATCTGAAACAAAGGACGGCAAAACCGTTAAAACCACCTATTCTTATGACGCTAACGGCAATCAGGTAGAGACAAGCAGCGACGGCTCAAAGGTTGTACGCAAGTATGATGCTGCAAATCGCCTTGTTGAAAAAACGGAGAACGGCGAGGTTACCGAATATGAATACGATAAAAATGGTAATTTAATCAGCGAAGCAACAGGCGAAGACACCACAAACTATACCTATGATACGGAAAACCGCTTGAAATCGGTGCAGGATAATGGTACACTGTTGATGTCAGCCCTGTATGACGGCGATGGCAACAGAATCTTTACCGTTAACCGTAAGGACAGCCCGAAGAGCGAAAGCGTGGAAGCACATACCGATATAACCGCCGCTGCAAGCGGAACAGCCGCAAGCAGTATGAACGGCACGGTTGCCGAAACACACGGTAAGTCAACAGCGGAAATGCTTGCGTGGGACGAGCAGATATTCGGCGATTACGATATCTTTTGGTATGGCTTTACGCAGTCGGTGATTCACCTTACCGCCGCGCTTCCTGCCGAAACCTCGCAGTGGTTTAATGATATCTGGCTTGCCTTAACAAGCGCCTTTACAACCGAACGGTTTGTGGAAGGCGTAGACGGTGAAAGGTCAGATACCGAAGCCACCGAAAATGGCGCTCCGTCAAGACTTGATACCTACAGCGACGACCTTTACAATACCGTCCTCATTCCATACGGCGTAACGGAAAGTGACCGCAAGGACTATATCCTCACAAGCTATGTTAATGATATTAACAGAGTGAATGAAGAAGTCCTGATGGAATACGGCGCCAACGGCAAGGTCAGCGCCGTATATGATTATGGCGTTCAGCGTAACAACTTTGAGTATGACGGCAATACGGAATACTATACCTATGACGGCAGAGGCTCCGTATCAAACCTTACCGACAAATCAGGCGCAAGCGCTGTCGCATATAGCTACGATACCTACGGCGTTGCTACGGCAAATACCTATTCCAAGAACAAGTATGACTACAACGCAGAAGCTACGGATTACAACACCGGTTATCAGTATCTCCGTGCAAGGTATTACAACCCGAATAATGGTAACTTCATCACGCAGGATAGTTATACCGGCGAATTATCCGACCCGTTAACGCAGAATCTGTATACCTATGCAGGCAATGACCCGCTGAACATTCAAGACCCCAGCGGTCACGGCTGGTTAAAAAATGCTTGGAACGGTGTTAAAAAAGCCGGCTCAAGTGTTGTAAGCGGCGTAAAGAAAGTTGCAACAAGCGCTGTAAACGCCGTTAAGAGCACTACAGTTTACAAAAAAGCTGTAAGTGCTTACAATACCGTTAAGACAGGCGTAGTCAATACATATAACAAGGCTAAAAATTACATACAAAATACAAAAGCGTATAAGTATGTAAAAGAAAAGTACCAAAAAGCCAAAACATATGTAAATGAGAAAAAGCAACAGGTTGAGCAGTATTTTGGCGAAAAATACACGCAGGTTCAGAAAAAGGCAAGGCAGATTCAGGATAAGCTTTCTACGCTTGACGCCAAAGCCCGCAGCTTTATCAAAACCGTAACCTCTATCGAGAATATCAAGCACTGTACGGCAGATATGCTGCACGGTATTGATAATGCCATTCACAAGGTTGTAGATTTTGCCAAAGAAGGCTGGGAAAACGGCTGGCTAAAAAAAGCAGTAATCGGTGTAGGCGTTGTTGTTGCCGTAGGGGCCGCTGCTGCAATTACTGTTGCAACAGGTGGCGCAGCCGCTCCGCTATTAGTTGCCGCTGCAAAAGGAGCTGCTGTTGGACTGGCGTTAGGTGCAGGCATGGGTGCCGGAACCAGTGCATTTAGTTACTATAAAGAGAACGGAACTTTAGAGGGTGCTAAAAACACTATACTTAATGGCATGGCTGATGGAGGTCTTTCAGGAGCCATCGGCGGCGCAGTAGCCGGTCCGTTTGCCAACACGCTCAGCGGAATGACAAGTGTAACCAAGTCCATTGGAGTCGGCGTCGTTCAAGGAATGACATCCGGTGCTGCTTCAAGAGGCGGAACCACTCTTGTTAACAATTTAGTTACAGGTAGCAATGATAATGCTTTATCGGCTATGTTCAATCCAAAAGCGATGCTTGTGGATGGTGCAATTGGTGGTTTAACTGCTGGTATGGGCACAGCTATTAAAAATAAATATAGTAATCCTATAGAACGTCAAAATGGCAGTAAAACTAACACCAATATGGCTTCTAGTTCACACCAAGAGCATTCACCAGAATTTGACGAATGGCTTAACAAAGGAGAGAATAACAACAAAGTGTATTTTGGAATGCAAGATGGTGAAGCTAAATATACAGGAATCACAAAGCAAACAACCGATGCAAGATTATATCAACACAATTATTCAGGAAAGAATTTCACTGAGTTAGATGTTAAGTTCGATGGATTAACAAGAAACCAGGCAAGAGCTGTTGAACAGTATTTTATTGAAAATGGTCCCAACGAATTGAATAATATCAACAGCATAAGTCCTAACAACGAATTCTATTATGAAGCAAAGGAATGGGCAAAGGAATTTTTGCTCAAGAAATAAGAGGTGATTTATGAATCTGAACAATTTGAATAATATTAACGACAATCCTATATCTAAACGAGTTAAAGAAATCTACTCAAAACAAAGTGATGAGGTTAAGAACAAGCTAGATAATCTTAAAACTCTGAATTATAAGGAATATCAATTAAAAGTTATAAAACGCTCGAAAAGCATTCCTAAAATCGGCGATGTGTTTGAAATTAAGCCTAACGAAGATACTAAATTATATGGTATAGTTATAAATGCTCCTGTAAAAAACAGAAACGGGAATGACCTTATTTTAATATTCGTGATGAAGATGAATTCAAATATCTATGATTTTAAATTCACTGAAGACGAGTTATTGATTCCTCCGATGATAGTAGGAACAGAATATTGGTCTAAAGGGTATTTCTTTAATACAGGAGAAATGCTAAGTGTGCCAAGTGATATTGATTACGGATTTTATGATATAATTGATAAAAAGTATGTTGATGAATATGGAAATGATATAAAACGGATTCCACAAATATTAGGTGTTATGGGCGTTTCAACTATATCGGGTGTTGCATATGAAATAAATAAAGCGCTCATTATATCTAATGCTCAACAAAGCTAATCAAAACAGGATTTGTTTTTGAAAATCAAAAGGAAAATGGTATAGTCGCTTATAGTTAGCTGCTATATGATAAAAAACTGGAGTATTACTTGTGTTGTAATAAATCAAAACGGAGAGGTAGTCTCTCCGTTTTGATTTTAGCGTTATGATACAAAACCGCATTTTATCCATTTGATTCAATTCGTTAATATCAAAACTATTTAATAATTATTGGCTGATTAACTAATTTGTGCTATAATTAATTTATATTATAGCGTTAAAAAATTGATACAACGGAGAACATAATATGAATTCGATTGAATATGAACATAGAAATGTATTAAGTGAAGTTTTAACTGCCATTAAAAATGGCAGCAAATCAATTTTTGTTTTGTTTCCAACAGGAATGGGCAAAAGCAGATATATTGAAGAACTAACAAAAATACTGTCTAACGATAAATCTGTTTTAGTTGTCTTTAATTCTAATATAAGCCTAGAGCAATATAAGAAAACGTATGACTCTACTGAAAACAATCGGAATGTTGAAGCAGAATTGATATATAATTTAAATCCTAACAGCATCTCTCAAAATGATATCATCATTGTTGAAGAGATGACCAACTCCACCAAAACTTATTTGAATCATATAAAGGACAAGCTTGTTATATGCTTCTCAAGCTTGCTGTCATCAAGCGATTTAATGAATTTTGATAAAATCATCACGGATATCTTTCCTGTTAATGATTTTAGTATTAATGAGTGGTTTGTTAAATCTCTACTTTCATTTCTTGGATTTTCTCAATTAAATACCGAAGGTTTAATAAAATTTGATAATCGCATTTACAGGCCTGATTTTGTTGCTCGATTAGGAGATAATGACTATATAATAGAAACAAAACGGTATAGGAATTTTTCAATTGATATTTCAAATTTATTGCGAGCAGTACAGCAAATAGAATCATATAAAATTGCTTCTAATAATTATTATCACGCTATCCTTATCATTTTTTGTGAAGTCAAGGAAGATGTTATTAGAGACATATATGATAGATATAATATTGTTATCTGGGATATACACAATTTAATCTATTTATGTAAAGATAATGAAAATTTACAAAATCAACTACGCCATATTACTCCTTATTCCCTCACCAACGTTTTACCGAAAAAGCCAATAAAAGACACACGTATTTGCTATAATGAAGAAGAAAGAATAGTAAAATATGAAGCTCTTGAACTGAAAGAAAAGCTTAAAGCTTGTAAAACAGGAACGGCTAATTCTGTAAACTATGAAAATATATGTTACGATATAATTAATTATTTGTTTGAAGATGCATTTTCAGCAGTGAAAAAGCAAAGTAATACTGCTGATAAAATGTTTCGTATGGATTTACTTTGCAGTATAAAACGAGGACAGGCTTTTTGGGATTTTATATCCGAGTATTACAAGACAATATTTGTGGTTTTTGAGTCAAAGAATTATAAAGATAAAATAGATCAAAACTTGATTTATATCACTGAAAAATATTTGTTTTCTCCGGCTCTGCGCAATGTTGCTATAATTATCTCGAGAAAAGGGTTTAACCGTAACGCCAAAAAAGCTGCGGAGGGTATACTTAAAGAACACAATAAACTCATTCTCGATATTACAGACAAAGATTTATTAAAAATGATAGAAATGAAAGATTCCGGAGAAGAACCATCAGATTATTTATACTCAAAAACCGAAAAGTTTTTAATGGATATCAGTAAGTAAGTACCCATATTAAAATATAATTATTTCAAAACTGAACTAATAAATCTATGCCTAATCTTTGGCATAGATTTATTTTTGTATAATCATGAGAACACGCATTTTCCGTTTGTCAATCCCTAATTTTTAATTAATTATGTCTTTTTTTGTCGTTTTTTTGTACATTTTTGCATTTCTGGTTGACTTGTTTTCCTTATATAAGTAGTTTTATTATGGTATTTTATGTGTTAAAGAAAGATTTTATAGGCGTATTTTTATTGTAATGCGAACTATCGCCAGGAGGAGTATTTATGTACAAAAAATATGATAGCTTTTCTTCATATCTTGAAGATACTTTATATAATCCAATTTTTAGTAAATTAAAGACATATATTATCAACAATAAGCAGCGAATGAATATTGCAACATCCCTTGTTCCGTATCCGTCATATGTGGAATTAAGTGATTTTCATATTATGGGTGTTAGTTTTCATGATTCAGACACTGATAAAATTGCATTTAATGTTGCCATCCAAGCAGAAATTGAGGTCAAAGGAAAAAGTAAATACGATTATGAAAGTGATTGCGCCGAGCATTGGTTCAAAATTCCGTTTAATGCAACGCTGAAAGATGGACTTCAAAACGTTCAGATGGGCTATATTTCTGAATACTCAAAAGAAAAATTTAACGCTGAAGATGCACTTACTAAATACCTAGTGCCATATATGTATGTTAAAGACCTTGATCTGCATGCAGAAAAGTTCCTTGAAAAATATTGCCCCGAGGCGTTAAAAGCCCCTATGCCTTTACCTATTAAAGAGATTACTGAAACTATGGGACTGACGGTGTATTATGCACCGCTTCCGGATAATATGTTCGGGCGCACATATTTTAATAAAGCTAATGTCAAAATATATGGGAAAAACGAGGATGTTGTTTCAACTGATGTTGATGAAGGAACGATTTTAGTGAATCCCAGGAACAGCTTTATGTATGGTATTGGTTCTGAAAACAACACAATAATTCATGAGTGTGTCCATTGGGACAAGCACTACAAGTTTTTTGAACTCCAAAAAATACTAAACCCCGAACTAAATTCAATTTCCTGTGCTGTTGTAGATGGATATAAAAAAGAGGCGGAAAAGCTTGAAAATGAACTATCGTGGATGGAATGGCAGGCAAATGCTCTTGCACCGAGAATCTTAATACCGAAAAAAACAGGAAAAACAAAACTAAATGAGTTATTAGGTAATCTTACTCGTTCGTTTCCGTCCACAAGAAAAGCGGAAATAATGCAATATGCTATTAGTGAGTTTGCGAATTTTTTCAATGTTTCAACAACTGCAGCAAAAATCCGTGCAATTGAACTGGGATTTGAACAGGCTGCGGGCGTTTTTAACTATGTTGATGGAAAATATTATCCGCCTTTTTCGTTTGCTAAGGGTTCAATTAATAAAAATCAAACCTTTATTGTAGATAGAAACAATATTATTTTTGAATCTAATCTTAATACAGCTCTTATAGAAGACATAAAAGAGCATCGGTTTATACATGCGGGCGGTATGCTTGTGATTAATGATCCAAAGTATGTTGACATTAGTGAGGATTCGGAAGCGACTCTCACTGACTATGCACTTGAACATGTTGATGAATGTTGCTTGGTATTCAACCGAACAACAAGGGTAAGCAAACAATATGACGACTCGTTTTATCGCATATGTTTCCTCTGCAGAGATGCGGACTCAAAAAATTTTGTTGAGGCTAAGTTTAATCCAAAAGAAGGCAACAACGAGGATGTTCAAAAGCGAGCACGCGAAATGGCAGCTATAAAGGAAGAAGCAAAGCGAATTTCCGGCATTCTTTCTGAGTTACCTTCCACTTTTTCTGGTACTCTTGATTATCATATTAAAAGACGGGGCTACACTAATGAAAAGATGGAAGAACGTTGCTATATAAGTTCAAGAACCATTCAGGATTATAGAAACAATAGAAATCAAAATCCTTCTTTAGAAAGTGTTCTTTCCCTTTGTATTGGACTAAACCTTCATCCGGAATTCAGTTATGATTTGATATCAAAAGCAGGATATATTTTTAAAGTTTCTTCTCAAGAACACATTATTTATAAGTATCTTATTGACCATCATCACATGGAAAACATTGATATGTGGAATGAAAAGTTGAAAGATGCAGGAATAAACCAGCAACTTCCAAGCAACAGAAATAAAAATTTTTAAAAAAATCGGAAGTCGGACTTCCGATAGATAACCCTTATAAACGCAAGACTTTTGTATTGTAATGATATGAAAGTCTTGTTTTTTTGCCTAAAAATCGCACCGTTTTAAGTCATAATCGGAAGTCCCACTTCCTCGTAAAACTTCAAAATACTGCTAAAATGATATTTGTAAGGTTTAACCTTGCTAACAAAACATTCGGTATTTTATAGCGCTATGAAATGACGGATACATGCAACAACGTGCTTTCAATATGAGCTTTTGTTGTGGGTACCCATCCTTTCGTGCGCCCTTTTGTATCCGTCTGCCCTGCCGAGGCAGAAAGGATACATAATGAAAAAAGTTATTTACAAATTTGTCAACGGTGAGCACAAAGAAATTGAAGTAAACGATGAGATTGCAAATTGTATAGCTGAATTTGAAAAAGCTGAACGTGCAAATGACGAAAGAGAGCGCTATCATCGTGCTTATTCGATAAATCAATATGATTATTCAGGTACAGATGTTTCTTCGTTAAAAGACGAACCAAGTCAAGTGCTTGAAAGTAAAGCGTATTGTGGGCACATTAATGCTTGCTTATCACATCTTTCTAAAACACAGCAAAGACGATTACTGTTACTTTCAGAAGGCTTGACAGTAGCAGAAATTGCTCGTCGTGAAGGAGTAGCGTTTAATGTCGTAAAAGAATCAATAGAAGCGGCTCGTAAAAAATTTTTGAAATATTTTTGAAAAACACCCTCAATTTTAGCCCTCCATTTCTGTAGATAGTGAAGGGGTTGTTTTCCATCCTCTTCACGAACCTTGAAAAGTGAATACCCATTCGTCAGTAACATCAATTCCAATGTTCTCTAAAAAAGGACAAGCCGCTTTATGTGCCACGCCACGACCTCTCCTTCAGAGCGAGCGATAAAGACACATATAAGTATAAGCCCGCAGCTTATATGGCGATGACAGTTGGAAGGATAATGGTACTCCCGTAAGGACAATGAACGATGACGGTTTAATCCATACGGCTCGGAGAGAACCTCGGAGGGGTGAAATTCCCGTGGAGCAGATTAGCACTCTGCCTTCTGACGACTTCCCAAGTGATATTCACTTGCACAAGGGGTGTCGAGGACAAATGTTGTGCGTATTCGTTTGTTAGTTTCATTTTAGAAATAGTCTGAGATTAACAGACGATATTACATAGCACTCATTTGTTTCGAATGGGTATTTGCACTTTTAAAAAAATACGGAGGTGTAAAATGGAAAATCAGAATTTAATTAAGAGAGGCAGTATTTTTTACTATGACTTAGGAGCAACAGACGGCTCAGTACAAAGAGGAACAAGACCGGTAATGATTGTTCAAAACGATAAAGGCAACTTTTACAGTCCTACTTTAATCGTTGTGCCGATAACAAGCGTTCCTAAAAAGTTTTATATGCCTACCCATGTGTTTATCGGAACACAGTTCGGTTTGACAGAAAATTCAATGTTACTTGCCGAACAATTAACAACAATAAGCAAGGACAGCTTGAGAGAGTTTATAGGAGTGGCTACCAAGGACTTTATGAGGCAGGTTGACCGTGCGTTAGCGATAAGTATAGGGTTAACCAGAAAAAGCCGTAAAAAAACCTTTGAGGCGTGTCTATGCCCTACTTGCTTAAACAACTTCTTTGAAACTCACAACTATATCATCCGAAGGATAGATAAATTTCAAACAGAAAAAGACACTTGCACTTACTGTCAGCAGAGAATGGGATATGACTACCGTATTATTGATAGAAAAGAAAGAAAAGACAACGGCGGCAATTCTAATCTGTCAAATATGCGAATCAAATAATCGCATAATTAACAGAAATCGGTATTTAAGATAGTATTTGCTCAAGGAGGTACAAATGAAAATTGGTGGAGACACAAGTACACAGATGTATGTTTCAAGCGAAGTTAGATTCTACAAAGTTGACGAATTAAAAGAATTGCTTGGTTGGAGCAGAGATACTGTACTGAAATTATTTAACGATCCAAAATTCCCTTCATCAGATTTTGGAAGAGAAAAAGTAGTAGAAGCTCACGCTTTAATTGAATATTTTTCTAAAAAGCATACAAAGGAGCTTGACAGATATTGGAATTAGGAGTGATTAAATATGGCAACAAAAATGCAAAGAAAGGCAAACGGTGAAGGCAGTTTAAGGTTGCGTAGTAATGGAACCTATGAATATCGTTTAACTTACTATGACGTTTATGGCAAACGTAAAGCAAAATCATTCTACGGACAAAGCGATGTGGTTTGTTACGAAAAGGCGGAAAAATTTATTGATGCACTTGAAAAAGAGAAATTAGGAATTGATGTAACTGCTACAATTCCGGACATTGTAAAAAACAAATGCAAGCAAGATTTTGATATGAACTATGTCGGAGAACAAGGATACTCTCGTAACCTTCACACAATCTCTATCATTGAAAAGAGTTCAATAGGGCAAATCCCAATTACTGAGGTATCAGCACCATTGATTGATATGTTTTTGATAACTCTTACAGATTATTCAAACAGTATTATTTCAAAGGTTTATAGGCATTTAAGGCTTGCCTTCAGAGAAGCATATAATAAAGGTATTATTGAAAAAAACATATTTGAGATGGCAAATATCAGATGTCCGAAATCGTGCAAAAAAACAAAAAAGGTAACCGGACTTACTAAAGATGAACAGAAACGGTTTGTTGACTATCTTGAACAATATGAAGCACCGCACGGACGGAATGAGTACAAGGCACAGCTTCTTATTTCGCTTTACAGCGGAATGAGAATGGGCGAGGTAAACGCCTTGCGTTCAGAAAATATTGATTTTAAGCACGGTGTTATTCATGTCAGCTCTACCATTTCAAGAGGACTTGATTATCGTGCGTTTATTAAAGACGGCACTAAAACAAACGCAGGTATAAGAGATATTCCTATTATGGATAACCTTAAACCGATCCTTGAAAAAGCAATTGAGGATGCACCTGAAAACGAATACGGATTATTGTTTTATGACGATGAGCATGATAAACTTATAACCACCTGTCAGGTAAACGAGTTTTTCAAAAGAACCTGTATTAAATGTGGCATTCCGCTGCGAGGTCAGCATTCGTTACGACACACTTTTGCGACAAGGTGTATTGAAGCAAATATCCCTGCGGTAGTTCTCAAAAACTGGCTCGGTCATACAGATATTCATGTAACGCTTGATACCTATGCTGATGTGTTCAGTAATATGCACAACGAATCAATTGCAAAACTCGATAATTACATCAATGCAATCGCATAAACAAACAAGAGGGTAACAACAGGTTATCCTCTTTCGTTTTGAAAAAAATAAAACTTGGGTAAAAACTTGGGTAGATTGATGAATTTCAAAAAATCAAAAGTCCGCAAACCCGCGTAAACAGGGCGTTTTACGACTTTCTGAAAATTTTCGTGTATCGTCCGGGTCACCAAAAAGAAACAGCACCATATGGTGCTGTTTTCTTTTTGCCGACGGGATTTGAACCGAGCTTCTGTTTTTATCGTGCAGCTTGCTGCTGGGTAAAAACAGGAAGTAAGCCCAGAGGGCTTTCTGTCCGCGAGAAGAAAATCCCGTCCAAAAACAATGATTGCGGTCACTTTTTGGTCGCTTGCTTAGTGTTGATTAGTCTAGGGTGCGCAGGTAGTATGTTATTCAAAAAGATTTGTGTTGTTAATATACACAAAACATGTTATAATCATAGCAACTAATTTAACGAGGTGTTGAAATGCCAGAAATAATAAATAGTACACAAATGAAGAAAAAAGAGCGGATTAATGAATATAAAAACTCAATAATTTTAGGCGACTCCCTTGATGTTATGAAGAGGTTTCCTTCGGGTTCTATAGACCTTATTGTTACATCGCCACCTTATAATTTAAAAAACTCAACAGGAAACGGAATGAAAGATGGTCGAGGCGGAAAATGGGAAAATGCGTCATTGATTAACGGGTATCAAGAACACAATGATAATATGCCGTATGACGAGTATTGTAAATGGCAAAGGAAATGTTTAAGACAGATGATGAGGTTGATACCTGAAGACGGCGCTATTTTCTATAATCATAAATGGAGAGTACAAAAAGGACTTTTACAAGACCGTTCAGAAATCATAAAAGGTTTCCCTGTTAGACAGATAATCATATGGAAAAGGAAAGGCGGAATTAATTTTAATTCCGGATACTTTTTGCCTACCTACGAAGTAATTTATGTGATTGCAAAACCAGCATTTAAATTAGCCAAAGGAGCAAACAAATTAGGAGATGTATGGGAAATAATGCAAGAAATGAATAATCCACATCCTGCTCCGTTTCCTGTTGAATTAATTGACAGGATTATTTCTTCAACAAATGCTAACTTGGTTTTAGACCCGTTTGCAGGCTCTGGAACAACAGGCGTTTCAGCAATTAACAATAACCGCGACTATATACTTATAGATAATAGTGAGCAGTATTGCGAATTAGCGAAAAACAGAATAGACGGGAGGGATTGGAATGAATAACGAATTACAAGTTGTCAATGATGTTGTCCATAATAGCTCTTGGAGGAATGCATACTGGTTTGCACGTATGCTTATGAACACAGACCAATTTGGAGCGATTGGCAAGAGAGAAAGAATTATTTTAACACTTACTACTAAATTAGATTCTGTTCTTGAATGCATAGAATTGTCGAACGAAGAAAAGCTTACTGTATGTCGTGATATTATAATTAAGGACATTACTTCTGCTGCCAGACAGGGAACAAAAACTGCGTTTTCATATGAGGATTTTGCTATATCGCTAAACAACGAAATTCAAAGTTTAGACGACATTTTGGTTTTTATTGTTACGGTTCGATATATCGTGTTACCAACAAACGATGCGCTACACAGAGTTCCGAGTGATGATGCGGCTTTTTGCAGAGACACCGCAAAAAGCATCCTTGATTCACTTGGTAAGCGACAGGTTGGCAAAGCAATTAGGGCGTGGGATACGCTAGGTGTTCGTGGATGTTTAGACGCAGAAAGAATAGAAATACTACACGAATTTACAAAATTGCGACATAATTTAGATGCTCTGGAGTTGAAACGCTCGGAAGTGGAGGATAACGCTATTCTTACTGCGTTTGTACAAGAGTTTGAACGTCGAGCAGGACAAAAAAGAAAAAGCCGCGCAGGAAATAGTCTTGAAGATGTTGCAACTTTTTTGTTTAATTATTATGGCTTTGATTCTCATCCAAAGCCGGACCATTTTCAAACAGATATTGAGGTCGATAAATGGTTCAAATGTAAAGATGGGTGGAGCATAGGAATAAGTTGTAAACGCACTTTAAGGGAGAGATGGAAACAAGTGTCATCTGCCGATTCTAATGCATTGTCAAGATATAAAATTAAGCAGATTTGGCATTTGATTACTTATGATAGAGATTTAAGCGATGATAAAATCACCATGTTGGGGCAACAACGTCAAGTGTTCTATCTCTTAGATACAAGCGAAAGGTATAAAACTGCTTCACAACACGTTGGAATGAAAGATTATGTTCGACCATTAAGCCAATTAATTGACGATATTGCAAAGGAACAAGGAAAAACAATATGCGATTAACGTATTGCCTTTTTAACTATTTTATCAACGAACAATAAAAAGCAAAGTTAAACCTCAATAAAAAGAGTAAAAGGGAGCGTATTTTTACGCTCCTTTTTGTCTTATCTCAGTTTAAGATGATTCTGCGAAGAGGTCGCTCTCTGGTCTCCTAATGTCAGAATTCAGGACGATTCGAAAGCGTTAGTTGCAGAAGCTGTTGCATTTCTTAGGTTGTTTAACTCTTGATTTTCAGGCGTTTCGCGACTTTGGTTGTTTTCAAACCCCGTCCTAACACCCATTAATACCCCGTTACAACGCTGTTTGAAACCTCGCTGAGCTGTTTTGCTTTGCCGTTTTTTAGGTTAATTCTGCAAAGGCAGGCGCTGCCGTTTTCGCTGTAAAGCGTGTAGGCGGTGTTGCCTGCAAGGAGGCGCACCTCGGCGCCGCTGAGGTCAAGCTCCTCGGTGAGTTTTTTCTCTTCATTCGTTTTGATATTGTGCTTATAAAGCGTGCCGTTTCTGAAAAAGTAAACGCCGTCGTTTCCGTCAAAATAAACTTTTCCGTCGATGTCTGAAATAACCTTTTCGCCCACGGCTTTTCCGTCATTAAAAAATACGTTATAAACTCTGTCTGTGTAGCCGCTGCTTTCGTATCGGTTTGAATCAAGCAGGCACATATACACCTTACCGTCATTAACGAACAGGCTGTTAAGATAGAGGTAACCGTCGCCCGCGGATACCGCGGTTTCGGCAGTTTCGTCGTCAGCGGTAAAGCGCCGAATATCGCCCGCGCCGTCCTGTCCCTCGGCAACGTAAACCGTACCGTCGCGGTAATCCGCATAAAGCGCCGAGGCGAATACCGAAAGGTCGGGAGAGCACTTAATTTCGCTTAGCGTTTCGGTTTTGTAATCGTAGATATATGCCGATTTACCGAAAGTGCCGTCGGTGCCGAGACTTTCGGCGGAAATAAGCGCGCCGTTTTCAAGACAGTCGATATAGTTAAGGCTGTATGCAAAGCCCTCGAGGTAGTCCTCGTATTTATAAACAGTTTCGGTTTCGTGCGTCTCGATATTGTAGCGTCTCAGCTCCTTTGAAAAGCGCTCCTCTCCGCCGACGCTTTTTTCGCTTTTGTATACGGAATAGTAAATTTTCTGCTCGTATTTTGCGAGCGTGGTGGCTTCCTTTAAGATTTTATCAATGTCCTCAAGGCTGTATTCAAGGTCAACGTAGATGTCAATAGCGTCGTCAAAGCCTTCAACCGCGGTTTTGAGAAAAGCCTCGTCAGCCATAGCCTTATCGTCGTAAACATAGCCGAGGTATGCGTTAATAAACTCGGGCGTGAGGTTGATTTTATAACCGTTTCCGTCGGGCTCGGCGGTGATTACGTATTCCCGCTCAACCTCTTTTGCAGAGGAAAGCAGCGCGAGGTGGTCAAGCCTCATCTGTGACGCGCTCAGATACTTATTATTGCTTTCGTTAAAGCGCTTTATCTCGCTCCCGTAATCCTTTGACTTTACGCTGAGCGTTACCCTGTACGCCGTTTTACTCTTTTTAATTTGAGTAATACCGTAAAAGGAGCGCTGCGTGAGCCTTTGGAGCATTTCGCTGTCGGAGTACTTAACGTAATCCGCAACGCAATCGTTCAGCGCGGTACTAATAGCCCTGTTTCTGTCCTGCGCTTTTTCATATGCGGTTTTATAGGCATGGACGCCCAGCACGGTGAGCCCTGCCATAATCAAGGGCACTAAAATGAGTAGTGCCGCAATTCTTTTCTTCGTATTCATAAGTAAAATATATCACAATTATTTTCCGTTTACAATGAGTTATCTGCATATATTTTTATTAATATCAGATTTACATTATTCTTGTTGACTTTTTAATAAAAAATGCTATATTTATTATATTAAACATAATACTTAGGGTGATATTATGCTTACTTTAAAGAATATACATAAGAAATACTATACCTCCCACAGCAGCGTGGAGGCGCTCAAGGGCGTTTCAATCTCCTTCCGCGACTGCGAATTCGTGTCCGTGCTCGGTCCGTCGGGCGGCGGCAAGACCACGCTGCTCAACATAATCGGCGGGCTTGACCACTACACAGAGGGCGAGCTGATTATTGACGGAAGAACGACCAAGGCGTACGACGACAGGGACTGGGATACCTACCGTAACCACTCGATAGGCTTTGTCTTTCAATCGTATAACCTCATACCTCATCAGAGCGTACTCTCAAACGTTGAGCTTGCGCTTACGCTTTCTGGCGTGGGCAAGCAGGAGAGGCGGAAGAGAGCAGTTGAGGCGCTTGAGTCGGTAGGGCTCGGCGATTTGCTTAGGAATAAGCCCACCGAGCTTTCGGGTGGTCAGATGCAGAGAGTTGCGATAGCAAGGGCGCTTGTAAACGACCCGAAGATTCTGCTCGCAGACGAGCCCACGGGCGCGCTCGATACTCAGACCTCTATTCAGGTTATGGAGCTTTTAAAGGAAATCGCAAAGGACAGGCTCGTTATTATGGTAACGCATAACCCCGAGCTTGCGGAAAAGTATTCAACGAGGATAGTAAACCTGCGCGACGGCGAGATTACGGGCGACAGCGATCCGTACGAGCCCGAGGAAAACAAGGGGAAGGGCATTAACGAAAAGCACCATAAAATGAGCTTTTTCACGGCGCTTACGCTTTCTCTCAACAACCTGCTCACTAAAAAGACGAGGACGGCGCTGACCGCGCTTGCGGGCTCGATAGGCATTATCGGAATAGCGCTTATCCTTTCGCTTTCGACGGGAATTAATAACTACATTAACGATATTCAGCAGGACGCTATGGATTCGTATCCGCTGACCGTTGACAAGCAGGCGTTCGATATTGCTTCGCTCATGGCGAATATGCCGTTTCAGACCATGGCGGATAAGGAAAAGCACACCGACGGCAAGGTGTACACGAATACCGCCCTCGTGCAGCAGGCAAGCGCTATGAGCGGCAGCATGAAACAGAACAGTATGAATAAATTCAAGGAATACCTTGATAATCCGAGCTCCGAGATTAATAAATATCTCGGCAAAAACGGCGCGGTTTATTCGTACAACGCGGGTTTTGACATCTTCGCTTACGACAAGGAGGGCGCGCTGATTAATACCGACGGCACGACCTTCGTAAACGATAACGCCGCGGCGCAGATTATGATGAATAACGACCTCTTCAACGTTGAGGACGTTATGAATATGATGAACTCCTCGGGCAGCATAGGCAACTTCGTAAATTGCTTTATCCAGCTTCCCTCAAAGCCTGACGGAACGGGCATAAGCGAGGCGGTTACCGACCAGTACGGGCTCGTTTACGGCGAGTGGCCTGAAAACTACGACGAGGTGGTGCTCGCGCTCGACGTGAACGGCGAGGTTATGTCTACCTATATGTATATGATGGGACTGCTCCCGTCCTCTCAGTACAACGAGATTATGAACAAGGTGCAGGCGGGCGAAACCGTAACCGAAAAGGTTGAGAGCTGGAGATACGAGGATATATGCAAAACAGAGTTTTACCTTATTCCCGCGTGCGACCAGTACAAAAAGAACGACAAGGGCTATTACGACTACCTCGGCACGAGCGAAAAGGATATGCGTGAGCTCACCAAGAAAGCGGTTAAGCTCAAAATATCGGGCATTATTCAGGTCAAGGACGATAACGTATCAATTCCGAATATCCCCGCTATGGGCTATACCAAGGCGCTTTCGGACTACGTAATAGCATATTCAGCGGATACGCAGATAGTTAAGGACCAGAGCGAGAACCCCGAGCTTGATATGCTCACGGGTAAGGAATTCTCAAAGGAGAAGGACAGCCTTCTTGCAAGGCTCGTTCCCGCCATGAAAGCGCTCATTCCCGAAAAGAGCCTTGCGGGCAACCTTGAAAAGCTCGGCGTTATCAGCTACGATTCCCCGACCTCGATTTCAATCTATGCGGACTCCTTCGAGGACAAGGAGGATATTATTAAATGTATTGAAAAATATAACGAGCAGGCGGGGGAGAAGGACAAAATTATCTATACCGACTACGTCGGCGTAATTATGTCCTCCGTATCAAGCATTATTAAGGCGGTATCGTACGTGCTTATGGGCTTTGTCGGCGTATCGCTCGTAGTAAGCTCGATTATGATAGGAATTATCACGTATATTTCCGTGCTTGAAAGGAAGAAGGAAATCGGTATTCTCCGCGCAATCGGCGCGTCAAATCACGACGTATCCAACGTATTTAACGCGGAAACCTTTATTATAGGGCTTTCCTCGGGCTTACTCGGCGTAGGGCTTACGGGGGTTCTTCTGCTTCCGATTAACGCGCTGTTGCACCACTATTTAGAGTCGGTAATCGTATCGGCGTCCTTCCCAGCGAGGGGCGCGGTTATACTCGTAATTCTCAGCGTCGTGCTGACTATGATTGCGGGCGTTATCCCCGCACGAATCGCCTCTAAAAAGGATCCCGTAGAAGCGCTCAGAAGTGAATAAAAAATTACAGCGGAATGCCTTGCAGGCGTTCCGTTTTTGTCTTTTATTGTCGAAATTGTACAAGGGCTAAGCGTAAAAAAGAAGTATAAATGTGCGACTTTTCGAAAAAGATTAAAATTTGGTGTCAATTTTCGATATTTCTTGAAATTATATATGACAGCAAGGAACCAGTCGATGATACTGCACACCAGTACAGCCTGAATCAGTTCCCTATACTCCGTAAACACACTTATAAAAAATGCCAATATAAACACTAATAGATGTTCCATACAACTAAATGCCCAGGTTCCTGCTTGCCTGATAGACTCCCACGCTCCTATAAACCCCTCTTTCATCTCACAATATTTTTTTAATTCTCCAAATCTTTCAAAGACCAGCTCAATTCCTTGAAGCCAATCTGATGTTCGCCACGTGGCAGTTGTCCATCACGCACAAGATTGTCAAACGTGGCTCTTGATATGCCAAGAAATTGACAGGCTTCATACTTGCTGACTCTCCTTGTCTTGTCCGTATAAAGCTTCAAGGTGTCAACAAGTTTGGAAGTGTCATCTTCATTCAGGTTGCTGTTGCCTGAATCCAAGTCCGCTACCAAGCCAACTAATATGTTTCTCAACGTATCTTTCATTTTCTGCTTTCCTTATAGTATAATTTACAAAAAATTTCAATACAAATATAATATGTGATTAAAGAAAATGCATAACCTTGCTA